>NZ_JACEHF010000040.1 GCF_014180685.1 Nocardioides pelophilus
CCTCGCCGACCGGGAGGCGACGGCGGTCCGCCAGCACGCCCTGGTCGACCGGATCCGGGCCTGCGCGGGCGCGCTGCCGGACACCGAGGTCGTCGGCGACCCCGTCGACCGGCTGCCGCACCTGGTGACCTTCTCGTGCCTCTACGTCAGCGGTGACGAGCTGGTCTCCGGCCTCGACCGGCGGGGGTTCGGCGTCGCCAGCGGCTCGGCGTGCACCGCGTCGACGCTCGAGCCCAGCCACGTGCTGGCGGCGATGGGTGCGCTGACGCACGGCAACGTCCGGGTCTCGCTGCGGCGCGACACGGGCGAGGACGAGGTCGAGGAGTTCTGCACCGCCCTCACCGACGTGGTCACCGGCATCCGTGCTGGGATAGGTCTGTGACCGCCGAGCGCACCGAGATCGACTGCCGGGGGCTGGTGTGCCCCGGCCCCGTCATCGCGCTGGCCAAGGCACTGCCGGGCGTCGCCGTGGGCGACCTGCTGGCGCTGGTCGCCGACGACCCGGCGGCACGGCACGACGTCGCGGCCTGGTGCCGCATGCGCGGCCAGGAGTACGTCGGGGAGGAGTCCGGCGAGGACGGGGTCCCCCGCTACGTCGTCCGCCGCGTCAGTTGATGTGGGCAGCGACCTCGTCGGCCGCCTCGTCGCCGTACGACAGGCGCAGGCGGTCGACGAACTCCGCGGACGTGAAGGAGTACTCCTGGGGGCCGACGGTCTCGACGACGTAGGCGGCCAGCACGCAACCCACCTGCGCGGCCCGCTCGAGGCTCAGCTCCCACCCGAGGGCGGCGATGAAGCCGGCCCGGAACGCGTCACCGACACCGGTCGGCTCCACCGGGCTGACGTTCTTGGCGGCCGGCACCTCGATCAGCTCCTGCTCGGTGCCGGAGATCCGCACGCCGTTGGCGCCGAGGGTGGTCACCTGGAGGCGGACCCGGGACGCGATGTCGCTCTCGGTCCAGCCGGTCTTCTTCTCGATGACGTGGGACTCGTACTCGTTGGTGATCAGGATGTCCGCGCCGTCGATCAGCTCGCGGATCAGGTCACCGTCGCCGAATGCGAGCTGCTGGGACGGGTCGGCGATGAACTGGTAGCCGCGCTGGCGGCACTCCTGGGTGTGCCGGAGCATGCCCTCAGGGTCGTCCGGGCCGATCAGGACGTACGCCGGCTCGCCGACCGCGTCGACGATCGGCTTGAGCTCGATCTCACGGGCCTCGCTCATCGCCCCGGGGTAGAACGACGCGATCTGGGCCATCGTGGAGTCGTTGGTGCACACGAACCGCGCGGTGTGGCGGGTCGGCGACACGTGGACGTGGTTGCAGTCGACGCCGTGCCGCTCGAGCCACGAGCGGTAGTCGGCGAAGTCCTCGCCGACGGCGCCGACGAGCACCGGGCGCAGGCCCAGCACGCCGAGCCCGAAGGAGATGTTGCCGGCGCAGCCGCCCCGGCGTACCTCGAGGTCGTGGACCAGGAAGCTGACCGAGAGCTTGTCGAGCTGGTCGACGACGAGGGAGTCGGAGAACTTGCCCTCGAACGTCATCAGGTGGTCGGTCGCGATCGAGGCCGCGATGAGGAGGGAGCCGCTGGCGTGAGTCACGACACGGAACACTACCGGCCGGTACCGCTGGGTCTACCTGCGAGTAGCGCCTAACGTCGAGGCATGACGCCGTACGAGGAGATCGAGACGCCCACCCAGCTGCGCGCCGACTGCGAGGCGGTCAACAGCCGGCTGGCCCGCGCCGCCCGCAAGGTCGTCGAGACCCCGCCCAGCATCCACTTCGACGAGTTCCCGCGCGAGATCCAGAAGCGCGACATCCAGATCTCCGAGGCCGCCCAGCGGCTGGCCAACGCGCTGCACCTGCACCTGGACTGACCCCGAACGAGCGAACGCCCCTGCCGATCGGCAGGGGCGTTCGTGGTTCTCAGGCTCAGTGGAAGCTGTCTCCACACGCGCACGAACCCGTGGCGTTCGGGTTGTCGATCGTGAAGCCCTGCTTCTCGATGGTGTCGACGAAGTCGATCACCGCGCCGTTGAGGTAGGGGACGCTCATCCGGTCGACCACGACCGAGACGCCGTCGAAGTCGGTGACGACGTCACCGTCGAGGCTGCGCTCGTCGAAGAAGAGCTGGTAGCGCAGGCCGCTGCAGCCGCCGGGCTGGACGGAGATCCGCAGCGAGAGGTCGTCACGACCCTCCTGCTCGAGGAGGCTCTTGACCTTGCCGGCCGCGACCGGGCTGAGGTTGATCTGGTCCTCGCGACGGTCGACGATCACGGGGGCGGCAACGGTCGCGGTAGACGTGGTCGCCGTGGACGTGGTCGCCGTGGACGTGGTCGCTGCGGGGGCCTCGTGGCTGTGGCCGTGGCCGCCGCATCCGCACTGGTCGCTCATGCTCTCTCCAGGTGAGTCTCGGGTCGTTACGACAGCCTCAATGGTCCCACATCCGTGGTTATTCCCCATGTTGCCGCGGTCACCAGGTGAGGACCGCCTTGACCACCTTGCCGGATGTCGTGTCCGCGATGGCGTCGGCGATCCGCTCGAACGGGTACGACGTGACCAGGTGGTCGACGTCGAACCCACCCTCCGCCCGCCGTCGGATCAGCTCGGGGATCATCAGCTGCGGGTCCGAGTCGCCCTCGATCGACGAGCGGATGACCTTGCCCGACTGCAACAGGTCGATCGCGTCGATGGGGTACTCCGGCGCCCCGAGACCCAGGGCCATCAGCGTCCCCCGCGACCGCAGCGAGTGCTGCGCCTGCTGCACCACGGCCGGCAGTGCCGTCGTGTCGATCGCGTACGCCGCACCGCCGCCGGTCAGCTCCTTGACCCGGTCGACCACCGGGGCCGTGCCGGGGTCGTCGGCGCCGGCGTTCGGGTCGAGCGCGACGGCGCCGTACCCCTCGGCCAGCCGGCGGCGCGCCGGCACCGGGTCGACGGCGATCACGGTCTCCACGCCGGCACCGCAGGCGGCGGCGACCGCGGCCAGACCGACCGCGCCGGCGCCGTACACGACGAGGCTCTCGGTGGGGTGCGGCCGGAGCACGTTGAGCACCGTGCCGGCCCCCGTCTGGAAGCCGCAGCCGAACGGCGCCAGCAGGGCGAGGTCGAGGTCCTTGGGCACGACCACGCAGTTGTCGGCGTACGCCAGGGAGTGCCGGGCGAAGCTCGACTGGCCGAAGAACGACCCGAACACGGTCTCCTCGCCCCGGCGCAGGGTGGTCGAGCCGTCCGGACGCATGCCCATGTAGTTGAGCAGGATGTGCTGGTCGCAGTAGCCCACGTCACCGGCGCCGCACGGGCCGCACGCGCCGCAGGAGCGGAAGCTCATGACGACGTGGTCGCCGACCTCGATCCCCTCGACGTCCGCGCCGATCGCCTCGACGACACCGGTCCCCTCGTGCCCCATCACCGTCGGGAACATCTCGACGGGCAGCATCGTCGGCACGGTCAGGTCGGTGTGGCACAAGCCGGTCGCCACGATCCGCACGAGCACCTCGTCGGGACGGGGGTCGTCGATCTCGACCTCGGTGAAGACGAACTCGTGGTCGGTCCCGGTGAACGGCGCGGTCGCGAGGGCGACGGTGGTCTGCATGGAGGGAATCTAGAACATGTTCTGGTTCACGTGGACCAGGTCCGAGCCACCCGCTGGGCCAGCGCGGCCAGCGACCCGGCGGGATCGCCGAGCGCGCGCTCCTCCCCCACCAGGTCGACCAGCGAGTACGCCGAGTCCATGCCGAGCGCCCGCATCTCGCGGGAGCCGACCAGCACCTGCCCGGCCAGCGCGACGCACGGGCGGAGCGCCTCGGCGGCGATCGCCGCCACCCCGGCGGGCACCTTCCCGGCGCGGCTGCTGAAGTCGAACGCGCCCTCGCCGGTGACGACGATGTCCGCGGCCCGCGCCCGCTCCGCCAGGCGTACGGCGTCCGCGACCAGCTCGATCCCGGACTGCCGGCGGGCGCCCAGGAGCATCAGTGCGAAGCCGAGGCCGCCCGCAGCCCCCGCGCCCTTCTCCAGCGCGAGGCGCCGGTCGGTCGCAGCGGCGAACTGCTCGAGAGCGCCGTCGACCCGCACGATGTCGTCCTCTGCGAGCCCTTTCTGGGGCCCGAACGTCTTGGCCGCGCCGAACAGCCCGGCCAGCGGGTTGTCGACGTCGGTCGCGGCGACCAGCTCGATGCCCGCGAGCGCGTCCCGCGCCGCGGTGAGGTCGACCGTCGTGACGCCGGTCAGGCCGTCACCCCCGTCGGTGAGTGCGACGTCCGCAGTGGCGCCCAGCGCCGCCAGCATGCCGGCCCCCGCGTCGGTCGTGCCGGAGCCACCGAGCCCCACGACCGCCCGTCGTACGCCGACGCCCCGCGCCTTCGCGAGGAGCTGACCCACGCCGCGCGTGTGTGCTCGGCCGCCCTGCTCCGCACCGGTGAGGTGGATCCCGCACGCCTGCGCGCTCTCGACGTACGCGGTGCCGTCGACGACCAGCAGGGTCGCCGGAACCTCGCCCTCCAACGGGCCGTCGACGGTGGTCACGAGCAGCTCGCCACCCAGCGCGGCGTGCAGGACGTCGACGAACCCGGGACCACCGTCGGACATCGGCGCGAGGTCGACCTCGTCGTCGGGCGCCTGCCGCCGCCAGCCCTCGGCGATCGCCTCGGCCGCCTCGACCGCTGTCAGCGTTCCGGCGAACTTGTCGGGCGCCACCAATATCCGCATGCGCGCCATCCTGCCCAAGCCGTAGGTTCCCGGGGTGACCGAGGTGCTGATCCGCCCGATGCTCGCAGCCGACGTGCCCGTCGCGGAGCAGATCAGCGACCTGTCGTTCCACGAGCTCGACCAGCGCACCACCACCCGCTCGGACCCGGTCCCGGAGCGCCGCACGGCGGAGCACAGCGCGCGGTGGATCTCGCGCACCCACCGGTTCCTCGAGCACGATCCAGGAGGCTGCTGGGTCGCCGAGGACGAGTCAGGGGTCGTGGGCTTCGCGACGTCGTTCGTCCGCGGCGAGGTGTGGTGCCTCGCGACGTACGCCGTGCTCCCGGGTCTGCAGGGCCAGGGCATCGGCCGGCGGCTGCTGGACAGCGCCCAGTCGTACGCCGCCGACTGCCCCGCGG
Organism: Nocardioides pelophilus; assembly: GCF_014180685.1. Classification (GTDB taxonomy): domain Bacteria; phylum Actinomycetota; class Actinomycetes; order Propionibacteriales; family Nocardioidaceae; genus Nocardioides; species Nocardioides pelophilus. Next base: position 5,102 of record NZ_JACEHF010000040.1, read on the forward strand.
GGATGCTGTCCGCGTCGTCCGACCCGCGCGCGCTGCGCCGATACTGGCGGGCCGGCTTCGCTCTCCATCCCCAGATGCTGCTGCGGGGAGCGGTCGACCGCGCGGCGCTCCCGCGCGGCGCGGGCATCCGCGCAGGCCGGCCCGACGACCTCGCGTTCATGGACGAGCTGGTGGCGGGCCTGCGCGGCGGCGGCCACGGACCCGATCACCCGACGCTGGCCGAGATGGCACGCCCTCTGGTCGCCGAGACCGCGACCGGCTGGGGGTTCGCCTACACCGACGGCGCCCGGCTGACCCTGCTCGCCGCGACCGACGAAGCCACCGCGACGGCACTGCTGTGGGAGTGCCTGGGCGACGCCGGCGACACCTATCTCGTGCCGCACGTGACGGCCGCGAACCAGTGGGCGATCGACGTCGCCATGACCGCTGGGCTCGAGCTCGCCCAGTCGGGCTACCTCGGCGTGCGCGGAATGGCCCCGCCCGCGCCGTACGTTCACAACGGCGCGCTCCTGTAGCGCGGCCGCGCTCGGGTCGATCCAGGCCTCAACCACGAATCGGCGCCCGCACGGGTGCGGAATAGGATTCGACCATGACCTCCGTCGACCTCCCGCTGCTGCCGCTGGGCCGCGGCACCGACCCGCTCTCCGAGCGCGGCGTCGAGTGCCCGGGCGACCTGCCGGCCGCCTCCGACCCCGACCTGGTGGCGCGGGCCCGCGCCGCGAAGGAGGCGCTCGGCGACAAGGTGTTCGTGCTGGGGCACCACTACCAGCGCGACGAGGTGATCCAGTTCGCCGACGTGACGGGCGACTCGTTCAAGCTCGCGCGCGACGCGGCCGGCCGCCCCGAGGCCGAGTACATCGTCTTCTGCGGCGTGCACTTCATGGCCGAGTCGGCCGACATCCTGACCGGCCCCCACCAGCAGGTCATCCTCCCCGACCTGGCCGCCGGCTGCTCGATGGCCGACATGGCCCGGATCGCCCAGGTCGAGACCGCCTGGGAGGCGATGGCTGCAGCCGGCGTGCAGGACCAGGTGGTGCCGGTCACCTACATGAACTCCACGGCCGCCATCAAGGCGTTCTGCGGCCGCAACGGCGGCATCGTGTGCACGTCGTCCAACGCCGAGGTCGCGCTCGACTGGGCGTTCGAGCAGAAGGGCGCCGGCAACCCCGACACCAAGGTCCTCTTCCTGCCCGACCAGCACCTCGGCCGCAACACCGCCGTGCTCAAGCTGGGCCTCACGCTCGACGACTGCGTGGTGTGGAACCCGTTCAAGCCCAACGGCGGGCTGACCGTCGAGCAGCTCCGCGACGCGAAGGTCATCCTCTGGAAGGGCCACTGCTCGGTGCACGGCCGGTTCTCCGCGGACGTGATCGACGACCTGCGCGCCAAGATCGCCGACCTCAACGTGATCGTGCACCCGGAGTGCCAGCACGAGGTCGTGCTGAAGGCCGACTACGTCGGCTCGACCGAGTACATCATCAAGACCATCGAGGCGGCGCCGGCCGGCTCCAGCTGGGCGATCGGCACCGAGCTCAACCTCGTCCAGCGGCTCGCCAACGCTCACCCCGACAAGAACATCGTCTTCCTCGACCGCAACGTCTGCTACTGCTCGACGATGAACCGGATCGACCTTCCCCACCTCGTGTGGGCGATGGAGTCGCTGGTCGAGGGCGTCGTCGTCAACCGGATCGAGGTCGACCCCCAGACCGAGCAGGACGCGCTGGTCGCCCTGCAGCGGATGCTCGACCTCCCCGGCAAGAGCCACCGTGACTGACCAAGAGAACCCGGCCGAAGCTAAGGGGCGATGAGCGTGTTCCGCCGTACCAAGTCCGAGCCCGTCGAGACCGCCCCGGCCAAGCCGGGGGGCAAGGGTCGTCCCACGCCGACGCGCAAGGAGGCCGAGGCGTTGGCCAAGGCCAAGGCGCGCGCGCCGCGCGACAAGAAGGAGATGGCCGCCCGGGCCCGCCAGGTGAAGAGCGAGAACAGCCGCGTGATCCGCGAGGCGATGAAGACCGGCGACGAGCGCTACCTGCTCCCCCGCGACAAGGGTCCCGTCCGGCGGTTCATCCGCGACTACGTCGACAGCCGCTTCACGATCGTCGAGCTGCTGATCCCGCTGCTGATCATCTCCTTGATCCTCGGCTACTCCGGTTCACCGGCGCTGGGTCAGCTCAGCTCGCTGGTCGTCATGGCGACGTTCCTGTTCGTGATCGTCGACATGGTGATCCTGCGGTTCCGGCTCAAGAAGCAGCTCACCCGCCGGTTCCCGGACGAGCCGCTCAAGGGCACGACCTACTACGCCGTGATGCGGTCGCTGCAGATGAAGTTCATGCGGATGCCGAAGGCCAAGGTCAAGATCGGCCAAGAGCTCCCCGACGACTACCGCTGAACCGGCCGACGCTCAGAGGCGCGGCGACTGGGTCAGCGCCGGGTCGGTCGTCATGACCGGCGCGACCACCTCGTCGATGGCCTTCATGGTGGCCTCGTCGAGCGCCACACCCGCGGCCTTGACGTTCTCGGTGACCTGCTCGGGGCGGGAGGCGCCGATGATCGCGGCGGAGACGTTGTCGTTCTGCAGCACCCAGGCGACGGCCAGCTGGGCCATGCTCAGGCCGACGCCGTCGGCGATGGGCTGCAGCAGCTGGACGCGCTCCAGCACGTCGTCCTCGAGCCAGCGCGAGATCATCGTGGCCCCGCCCTTGTCGTCGGTCGCCCGCGAGCCGGCCGGCGGCGCCTGGCTGGGACGGTACTTGCCGGTCAGCACGCCCTGCGCGATCGGCGACCAGACGATCTGGCCGATCCCGAGCTCGCGACAGGTCGGCACCACCTCGGCCTCGATCACCCGCCAGAGCATGGAGTACTGCGGCTGGCTCGAGACCAGCGGCACCCGCAGCTCCCGGGCGAGCTCGTGGGCGGCCCGGATCTCCTCGGCCCGCCACTCCGAGACGCCGATGTAGAGCGCCTTGCCGGCGCGGACGACGTCGGCGAACGCCAGCATCGTCTCCTCCAGCGGCGTGCCGTGGTCGTAGCGGTGGGCCTGGTAGAGGTCGACGTAGTCGGTGCCGAGCCGACGCAGCGAGCCGTCGATCGACTCCAGGATGTGCTTGCGCGAGAGGCCCTTGTCGTTGTGGGCGCCGGGGCCGGTCGGCCAGAAGACCTTCGTGAAGATCTCCAGCCCCTCTCGACGCTCCCCCGCCAGCGCCTTGCCGAGCACGCTCTCGGCGGCGGTGTTCGCATAGACGTCAGCGGTGTCGAAGGTCGTGATGCCCTCGTCGAGGGCCTGCCGGACGCACGCGAGGGCGGCGTCCTCCTCGACCTGCGAACCGTGGGTGAGCCAGTTGCCGTACGCGATGGCCGAGATCTTCAGGCCGCTCGCACCGAGGTTGCGGATCTCCATGGGGCCGACCCTATCCAGCGCGAGAAAGTCGCCCTGCGAGGATGAGCCCATGCCGACCGCCGACGTCTCCGTCCGCGTGGCGTGGACCCAGGACGCCGCCGGCATCGCCGCCGTCCAGCTCCGCGCCTGGCAGCAGCGGTACGCCGCGATGCTGCCGCTGCTGATGGCCGAGCGCGGCCTCGACCCCGAGACCCACACGGTCGCCTGGGGCGAGTCGCTCAGCCGGCCGCCGGAGGCCCGCCACCGCGCGCTGGTGGCCCTCGAGCGCAACCGGGTCGTGGGCTTCGCGCTCACCGGGCCCGCGACCGACCCCGACGCCGACCCGGCCGTCGACGGTGCCCTCGGCGAGTTCACGGTCGACCCGGCAGAAACTCGGCAGGGTCACGGCTCGCGGCTGCTGCAGGCCGCCGTCGACACCCTGGTGGCCGACGGCTTCACCCGGGTCACCTGCTGGGTCGACAGCACCGACGATGCCGCCCGCACCTTCTTGACGAGCGCGGGCTGGGAGGCCGACGGCGCCAGCCGCGAGCTCGCCGACGAGGCCGGCGCGGGCACGGTGAAGCAGGTTCGGCTCCACGCCGCGATCGGCTGAAAAGCAGGGAGTGCGCCGGATCGCTCCGACGCACTCCCCTGCAGGTCGATCCTCGTCAGTTGACGTTCACGGCGCTCCAGGCGGCCGCGACGGTGGCGCGCTGGGTGCTGCCGGCGCCGAACAGGTCGGTCGCCGCGTTGAGGGTGGCGGTGCGGGCCTGGGCGTAGGTGGTGCCCGAGGTCATGTAGACCGTGAGCGCCCGGAACCAGATCCGCTCGGCGTCGGAGCGGCCGATGCCCGTGATCGTCGAGCCGTTGCAGGTCGGCGAGCTGTGCGCCTTGCCGCCGATCGTCTTCGCACCCGAGCCCTCGGCGAGCAGGTAGAAGAAGTGGTTGCCGACGCCCGAGGAGTAGTGCACGTCGACGTTCTTGGTGCTCGAGCTCCAGCAGGAGTGCGAGCTGCCGTCGAGGGACGGGTTGTCCATCCGCCGGAACCCGTCGTGCTGGGCCAGGTCGAACTCCTCGCCGATGTAGTAGTCAGCGGGGTCGTTGGCGTTCGCCGCGTAGAACTCGACCATCGTCCCGAAGATGTCGGAGGTCGCCTCGTTGAGACCGCCGGACTCGCCCGAGTAGGTCAGGGCGGCGGTGTTCTCGGTCACGCCGTGCGACATCTCGTGCCCGGCCACGTCCAGCGACACCAGCGGGCCGTAGGAGACGCCGTCGCCGTCGCCGTACGTCATCTTGGTGCCGTCCCAGAACGCATTGACGTAGCCGTTGCCGTAGTGGACTCGGTTGTAGGAGCCGGTGCCGTTGCCGAAGATGCCGTTGCGGCCGTGGATCTGCTGGTAGTAGTCCCACGTCACGTTCGTGCCGTACTGCGCGTCCACGCCGGCGGACTCCCGGCTGCTCGTGGAGCCGTTGCCGAAGAAGGTGTCGGTGCTGCTGAACGTGGTGCCGGGCTTGCATCCCGAGCCGAAGAGCTGGCAGAGGAGACCGTCGGTCTTGTTGCCGAAGTCGGTCGTGTACGTGTTGCCGCGGGTCGGGTCCTTGAGGAGGTACGACGACCCGGACGGCGTGACCTCGAGGTCGACCGTGCCGCTGTAGAGCGAGCTGCCCTCACCGTCGGTCGTCTGGATCCGCTCCTCGCGCCGGATCACGTCACCGGTGCGGGCGTCGACGTAGGTCAGCAGGCGGCTCGGGGTGCCGTCGGTGCGCCGGCCGCCGGTCGTGAACTCCCACGCCAGGCGCGGTGCGCCGGCGATGGTGTCGACCACGAGGCGGGGGTCACCGGCGACCCGCAGCCCGCGGATCGACCTGGTGGCCCGGTCCCTGGTGGTGACGGCGCGCTCGGCGCGGGCCTTGCCGACGGTCGGGCGCACCGAGACCCGTACCGGGGCCGCGAGGGTCTGGCTCACACCGTCCCAGGCTGCGTCCGGACCCTGGTGGACCACGAGGTCGCCGCCGATGACCGGGAGGCCCCGGTAGGACCGCTGCACGCGGACGTGGGTGGCGCCGTCGGCGTCACGGATGGTCGCGGTCGCCCGGAACTCCTGGCCGGGCGTCGCGCGCGCGACGAGCGGGTGCTCCTTCAGCGAGGCGATGGCCTTCTCGGCGACCCGGTCGCCGTCGGGCTTGGCGGCCGGCGTCGGTGCGCTGGAGGCGCCGGACGGGAGACCCAGGACCAGGGTGGCCAGGGTGGCGGCCGCGGCGGTGGCCGCTGCCAGGTGGGACCGGGATCGGGGCCCGAGCTTCGACACGGTTCTGCTCCTTGCATCAGGGAATGCCGGGCACGGGAGACATGCCGGGCGAGCAGAGGATCCCACCGGCGCCCGGCGGCGGCTACGACGTGGCCCGTGCAGGTTCCTGCAACGCACGAACTCGCAGTTCAGGGCAGTTGTCCTGCACGGCGCTCAGCCGCGCTCGCGCGTTCGACTACAGGTCGAGGAAGTGCTCGAGCCCGACCGTCAGACCCGGGTGGTCGGCGATCTGCCGGACCCCGGTCAGCACCCCCGGGGTGAACGAGACCCGGTCGAGCGAGTCGTGCCGGATCGTGAGCGTCTCGCCGACGCCGCCCAGGATGACCTCCTGGTGCGCGACCAGGCCGCGGATCCGGAGTCCGTGGACGTGGATGCCGTCGACGACCGCACCCCGGGCGCCGTCGAGCCCGGTGGAGGTCGCGTCGGGCACGGGCTCGCAGCCGGCCTCGCGGCGCGCGGCCGCGACCAGCTCCGCCGTACGGCGCGCGGTGCCGCTCGGGGCGTCCGCCTTGTTGGGGTGGTGCAGCTCGACGATCTCGACCGACTCGTAGAACGGCGCGGCGAGGGCGGCGAAGCGCATCATCAGGATCGCGCCGATCGAGAAGTTCGGGGCGATGAGGACTCCGGTCCTCGGCTCGCTCCCGAGCTGGTCGCCGAGGATGTCGAGGCGGTTCTGGTCGAACCCGGTCGTCCCGACGACCGCGTGGATGCCGTGCCGGATGCAGAAGGCGAGGTTGTCCATCACCACGTCCGGGTGGGTGAAGTCGACGACCACCTGGGCACCGGCGGTCTCGAGCGCCTCGATCGGGTCTCCCCGGTCGACCGCGGCCACCAGCGCCAGGTCGGGTGCCGCCTCGACGGCGCGGCACACCTCGGTGCCGACCTTGCCGCGAGAACCTAGGACGCCGACCCGGATCTGACTGCTCTCCACGGTGCCCAACCTAGTGCGTGCGCGTCTCTCGGCACTGTCGGTCCCGCGCTTCGACCTCAGGTTCTGGCAGGCTGGCCCCCATGGCGGTGCAGACGATCCCAGCGCGGCTGCGTTGGGCGGTGGATTTCATCGACGTGCAGCCCCAGGACCACATCCTCGAGATCGGCTGTGGCTCGGGGCAGGCAGCGGACCTGATCTGTCGACGGCTCGAGGGCCGCGGCAAGATGTTCGCGATCGACCGCTCCGAGGCCGGCGTCGACCGCACCAAGCAGCGGTGCGCCGCCCACATCGAGGCCGGCAAGCTGACCGTGCGCCAGATCGACCTGGCGACGTTGCGGGTGCCGGTGAAGCGGCTGACCAAGGTCTTCGCCTTCGACGTCAACCTGTTCTGGGTGCGCGACTGCAAGGACGAGGTCGCGCTCCTGCACGAGCGGGTGCTCCCCGGCGGGTCGGTCAACCTGTTCTTCGACACCTCCCGGCCCGAGCAGGTCCCGGAGATCATCACCAAGAGCGCCGAGGCACTGACCGAGGGCGGGTTCCGCGTCTACATCGCGACGTCCGACAAGCCCCCCGTCGTCGGGATCATCGGCCGCCGCTGATCTAGGCCGACCCGTCGCCAACTTGGAGCCGGGTCGACGCGTTGGCGGGCCGAGTTGGAGCCGGGTCGTCAGGGGCCGACGATGGCGAGCAGCTCGGGGCGGCCGAAGACGTCGGTCGCGACCGACCGGATGTCCTCGAGCGTGACGGCATCGATGCGCGCCATCACCTCGTCGATGCCGAGGACGTCGGCGTAGACGAGCTCGGCCTTGCCGAGGCGCATCATCCGGGACGCGCTGTCCTCGAGCCCGAGGACCAGCCCGCCGATGAGCTGACCCTTGCCTCGGGCGAGCTCCTCGGCCGTGATGCCGTGGGCGGTGATCCGGGACAGCTCGACCCGCACCACCTCGAGCACCTCGTCGAGCCGGTCGGGCAGGCAGCCGACGGCGACGCCGACGAGTCCGGAGTCGGCGTAGTGGCTGGCGAAGGAGTAGACGGAGTAGGCGAGCCCGCGGTGCTCGCGGACCTCCTGGAACAGCCGGCTCGACGTGCCGCCCCCGAGCGCGGTGTTGAGGACGCCGAGGGCGAACCGGCGGTCGTCGTCGCGCGGGATGCCCTCGGCCGCGAGCACCACGTTGACCTGCTCGAACGGGCGCGAGATCCGGCCCTCGCCGCCCCGGATCCGCGGCTGGCGCCGTCCGGTGCGCGGACCCGACGGCTCGGCCGTCCCGGCCAGGAAGTCGTGGCGGCGGAAGAACCGCCGGACCAGCTTGACGACCTCTGCGTGGTCGACCGCCCCCGCCGCGGACACCACCATGTTCTCGGGTCGGTAGTGCTTGCGGTAGAAGCGCTCGATCTGCGCCCGGGTCATCGACTCGATCGACGCGGTCGTGCCGGCGATCGGGCGACCGAGCGGGCCGCTCCCCCACGCCAGGTCGGCCAGCAGGTTCTGTACGACGTCGTCGGGGTCGTCCTCGTGCATGGCGATCTCGTCGAGGATGACGTCGCGCTCCGCGTCGACGTCGTGGGCCTCGAGCAGCGAGCCGGTGATCATGTCGCCGAGCACGTCGACCGCGAGCGGCAGGTCCTCTCCGAGGACCCGCGCGTGGAAGCAGGTGTACTCCTTGGCCGTGAAGGCGTTGAACTCGCCTCCGACCGCGTCGAGCGCGATCGAGATGTCGAGCGCCGAGCGCTCGTCGGTGCCCTTGAACAGCAGGTGCTCGAGGAAGTGGGAAGCGCCGTGGGTCGTCGCCGTCTCGTCACGCGAGCCCACGCCGATCCACACGCCCAGCGACGCCGACCGGGCGCCGGCCATCTGCTCGGTGATGATCCGCAAGCCGGACGGCAGCACCGTCCGACGTACCTGCGAGGTCACGTGGCCGTCGGCGTCGCGGACCGTCTCCAGGGTGCTGGTCGACGCGCGTCCGGTGGCGTGGAGTGCCGACGGCCGGCCGTCGGGACGGACTTGGTCACGTCAGTGTCACTCCGTGTCCTCGGTGGCCTCGGCGGGAGCCGTCTCCTCGACGACGGGGACCAGCGACAGCTTGCCGCGGTCGTCGATCTCGGCGATCTGCACCTGGATCTTCTGGCCGACCGCGACGACGTCCTCGACGTTCTCGACCCGCTTGCCGCCGGCGAGGTCACGCAGCTTGCTGATGTGCAGCAGGCCGTCCTTGCCGGGCATCAGCGAGACGAACGCACCGAAGTTGGTCGTCTTGACGACGGTGCCGAGGTAGCGCTCGCCGACCTCGGGCATCGTCGGGTTGGCGATCGCGTTGACCGCCTGCTTGGCGGCCTCGGCCGCCTCGCCGTTGGTCGCACCGATGTAGACCGTGCCGTCGTCCTCGATGGACAGCGTCGCGCCGGTGTCGTCCTGGATCTGGTTGATCACCTTGCCCTTCGGGCCGATGACCTCGCCGATCTTGTCCACGGGCACCCGGATCGTGATGATCCGCGGCGCGTAGAGCGACATCTCCTCGGGAGCGTCGATCGCCTCGCCCATGACGTCGAGGATCGCGAGCCGGGCGTCCTTGGCCTGGGTGAGCGCGGCACGGAGGACGTCGGCAGGGATGCCGTCGAGCTTGGTGTCGAGCTGGAGGGCGGTGACGAACTCACGGGTACCGGCGACCTTGAAGTCCATGTCGCCGAACGCGTCCTCGGCGCCGAGGATGTCGGTCAGCGCGACGTAGCGCGTCTCACCGTCGACCTCGTCGGAGATCAGGCCCATCGCGATGCCGGCGACGGCGGCCCGCAGCGGGACACCGGCCTGCAGCAGCGACATGGTCGACGCGCACACCGAGCCCATCGAGGTCGAGCCGTTGGAGCCCATGGCCTCGGAGAGCTGACGGATGGCGTAGGGGAACTCCTCACGCGTCGGCAGCACCGGCAGCAGCGCCCGACGCGCCAGGGCGCCGTGACCGACCTCGCGGCGCTTGGGCGAGCCCACGCGACCGGTCTCGCCGGTCGAGAACGGCGGGAAGACGTACTTGTGCATGTAGCGGCGGTGCTTCTCCGGGGAGAGCGTGTCGAGCTGCTGCTCCATCTTCAGCATGTCGAGGGTGGTGACACCCAGGATCTGGGTCTCGCCGCGCTCGAACAGCGCCGAGCCGTGGACGCGGGGCAGGATGCCGACCTCGGCGTGCAGCGGCCGGATGTCGGCGAGGCCACGGCCGTCCATGCGGACCTTGTCGCGCAGGACGCGCTCGCGCACGACCGCCTTGTTGACCGAGCGGAACGCCGCGCCGATCTCCTTCTCGCGGCCCTCGAAGGTCCCCGCGAGCTGCTCGAGCAGCCCGGCCTTGATCTCGTCGGTGCGAGCCTCGCGCTCCTGCTTGTCGGCGATGGTCATCGCGGAGACGAGGTCGGACTTCACCGCGGCGGAGACGGCGTCGTAGACGTCGTCCTCGTAGTCGAGGAAGACGGGGAACTCCTGGACCGGCTTGGCCGACTCCTTGGCGAGCTCCACCTGCGCCTCGACCAGCTGCTTGATGAACGGCTTGCTGGCGTCGAGACCGCCGGCGACGACCTCCTCGGTCGGCGCCTGGACGCCGTCCTGGACCAGCGTCCAGGTCTGCTCGGTGGCCTCGGCCTCGACCATCATGATCGCGACGTCACCGGTGTCGGTGACCCGACCGGCGACGACCATGTCGAAGACGGCGTTCTCGAGCTGGCTGTGGGTCGGGAACGCCACCCACTGGCCGTCGATGAGCGCGACCCGGACCGCGCCGACCGGGCCGGAGAACGGCAGGCCGGAGAGCTGGGTCGACATCGAGGCGGCGTTGATCGCGAGCACGTCGTACGGCGCGTCGGGGTTGAGCGCCAGGACGGTGATGACGACCTGGACCTCGTTGCGCAGGCCCTTCTTGAAGGTCGGGCGCAGCGGACGGTCGATCAGGCGGCAGGTGAGGATCGCGTCCTCGCCCGGACGACCCTCGGACCGGAAGAACGAGCCGGGGATCTGGCCCGCGGCGTACATCCGCTCCTCGACGTCGATCGTCAGCGGGAAGAAGTCGAAGTGGTCCTTGGGGTGCTTGCCGGCGGTGGTCGCCGACAGCAGCATGGTGTCTTCGTCGAGGTAGGCGGTCACCGAACCGGCGGCCTGGCGGGCAAGCAGCCCGGTCTCGAACTTGATGGTGCGGGTGCCGAACTTGCCGTTGTCGATCACGGTCTGGACGGCGGAGATAACGGGGTCAGTCAACGTTTGACTCTCTCGTTCGCGGTGCGATCCGCGACGGCCACGTCTGTGAATTCCGATCTTCGATCGAGGCATGCAGGACGCTGGTGCTGCGTGCGGCCCTGAGTGCCACTACCGAGGATCGGCATCGAGGTGACGCGGATCGCTCCTGTGGGTGTCTTGTTCAGTTGGACGAACGGACCGGGGGTCCGTCCGCAATGTAGCGAAGGGACCCACCGGAGTGGTGGATCCCTTCACGACGAACTAGCGGCGGAGGCCGAGGCGCTCCACGATCGACCGGTAGCGGTCGATCTCGGTCTTCTTCAGGTAGTTGAGCAGCCGGCGGCGCTGGCCCACGAGGAGCAGCAGCCCACGGCGGCTGTGGTGGTCATGCTTGTGCTGCTTGAGGTGCTCGGTCAGGTGACCGATGCGGTGGCTCAGCAGGGCGATCTGCACCTCTGGCGAACCGGTGTCGCCCTCGGTGGTGGCGTACTCGGAGATGATCTTCTTCTTGGTCTCTGCGTCGGTACCAATAGCCATGTGTCAGGGTCCTCTTCCGGTTCTCGTTGCGCGGCGCGCCCGGGCCTGTTCACCGGGGCACTCTTTGTCCGCGGCCGTTCGACGGCGGTGGTGCAGTCTTGATAGAGCAGTGATGTCGGCCAGCGGGCGACGCCACCGGCAACCGGTCAAGGCTAACAGCGGTGCTGAGCATCACCGAATTCCGGGATCGCCGCCCAACGAGGCGCACAACAGGTCGACGAACCGGTCGTGGTCGGCCCTCAGCGCGACCCGCACCGGCGCGCTCCCGGCCGCCTCGCCGGCGAAGGAGAAGCGGGTGGCGCCGTACGTCGTGGGGTCGGTCCGCTCGACCGTCACCTCGGCTCGGCGGACCTCGACCACGTCGGCGTCGAGCAGGCAGGCAACGGCCAGCGGATCGTGCAGGGGGGCTGCGCCGAGCGCGGCCATGGCCGGGTCCCGGCGGTACCACGCGATCCGGGCCTCGACGAGGTCCGCCGCGGTCAGCGCGGCGACCGTGCCGACGGTCCGGAGCCGCGCCACGTCGGCGGGGTCGAGCGGCGCCGAGAACGTCGCGTCCATCGTGACCAGCAGGAGGTCGCGGAAGCCCGCGGTGAGCACGTCGTGGGCGGCCTCCGGGTCGCACCAGACGTTGCGTTCGGCGTACGGCGTGACGCCCGGCTCACGATGCGAGCCGCCGAGCACCACCAGGCTGCCCACCGCCTCGACGAGGCGCGGGTCGGCGGCGAGCACCGCCGCGAGGTTGGTCAGCGGCCCTGTCGGCACGACGGTGACCGGCGTCGTCGTCGCCCGCAGGGTCTCGACCAGCCACTCGACCGCGGGGCTGCCGGCGGGCGTCGTCGGGTCCGGGAGCGGGAGCCGGGGCGCCAGGTCGGGCCGGCCGCTCGGCAGCGCCTCCAGCCGGGAGCGGACCGGACCGTTGCAGCCCGGGTGCACGCCGATGTCCCCTCTGCCGACCAGGTCGAGGACCCGCAGCGTGTTGTCCGTGGTGTGGCTGACGTCGTGGTTGCCCCACACGGTCGTGACCCCGAGCAGCGCGAGCTCGGGATGCAGGGCCGCCACCAGGATCGCGACCGCGTCGTCCGTGCCGGTGTCGCAGTCGAGGATCAGGGGGGTCACATCCGAAGGCTAGTTCTGCGACCATGGCGGGCGTGGAGCAGCGAGGCGCGGAGCAGCGAGTGGGCGTGTGCAATCTGTGCGAGGCCATGTGCGGCCTGGTGCTGACGATCGAGGACGGCCGGGTCACCGGCGCGCGGGGCAACCCCGACGACCCCCTCTCGCGCGGGCACATCTGCCCGAAGGGCGTGGCGATCGGCGACGTCCACGCCGACCCGGACCGGCTCCGCCGCCCGGTCCGGCGGGACCGCTCCACCGGCGAGTGGACCGAGATCGGCTGGGACGAGGCGTTCGACCTGGTCGCCGAGAAGGTGGCCGCCACGATCAACGAGCACGGCGACGACGCACTCGCGATCTACCTCGGCAACCCGAACGTGCACAGCCTCGGCGCGATGACGCACGGGGTCGCGATGGTCCAGTCGTTCCGGACCCGCAACAAGTTCAGCGCCACGTCCGTCGACCAGCTCCCCCACCAGCTCATCGGACACCTGCTCTACGGCCACCAGCTGCTGCTGCCGGTCCCGGACATCGACCGGACGTCGTACTTCCTGGTGTTCGGCGCCAACCCGATGGCCTCCAACGGGTCGCTCATGACCGTCCCCGACTTCCCGGCCCGGCTCCGCGAGCTGGATGCGCGTGGGGGCCGGATGGTGGTCTTCGACCCGCGCCGCACGGAGACCGCGAAGGTCGCCGCCGAGCACCACTTCGTCCGCCCCGGCACCGACGCCTGGGTGCTGCTCGCGATGGTGCACACGCTGTTCGCCGAGGGGCTGACCACGCCGCCGCCGTACGTCGACGGGCTCGACGAGGTCGAGCGCCTCCTGGCCGACTTCACTCCCGAGGCGGCCGAGCGCGCCAGCGGGGTGCCGGCCCGCGTGATCACCCAGGTCGCCCGCGAGTTCGCGGCCGCCGACGGCGCGGCCGCCTACGGGCGGATCGGGGTGTCCACCCAGGAGTTCGGGCTGGTCTGCCAGTGGGCGGTCCAGCTGCTCAACCTGGTCACCGGCAACCTCGACCGGGTCGGCGGCGCGATGCTGACGTCGCCGGCGATCGACGCGATCGGCCGCGGCCTCATCGGTCGCGGGCACTTCGACCGGCACCGTTCCCGGGTGCGGCAGGCTCCCGAGTTCGCAGGTGAGCTGCCGGTGGCGGTGCTGCGCGAGGAGATCGAGACGGCCGGAGAGGGACAGGTCCGCGCGCTGTTGACGCTCGCCGGCAACCCGGTGCTGTCGACGCCCGACGGAGCCGCGCTGGACCGGGCGATCGAACGCCTCGACTTCTACGCGGCCGTGGACTTCTACATCAACGAGACGACCCGCCGGGCCGACGTGATCCTGCCGCCCACGAGCCACCTCGAGCGCGACCACTACGACCTCGTGTTCCACCTGCTGGCGGTCCGCGACACCGCACGGTTCAGCCCGGCGGTCTTCCCCAAGGGGCGCGACCAGCGGCACGACTGGGAGATCTTCCGCGAGATCACCGCGCGCGTGACCGGGCGGCTGCGGGACAAGCCGTCACTCAAGCGGCGGCTGAGGCGTGCGGCCCGGCTCCGGCTCAGCCCGACCCTCCTCATCGCCACGCTGCTGCGCACCGGCAGGTCCGGCGTCACGATCACTGATCTCCGCAAGCACCCGGAGGGCGTCGACATCGGTCCGCTGCGCCCCGACCAGCTGCCTCGGCGGCTGGGCACGCGGGACAAGCGGATCCAGGCGGCGCCCGCGCTGGTCGTCGCCGACCTCGACCGGCTGCGCGGCCAGGAGCTGCCGACCGGCGACGAGCTGCTCCTCATCGGCCGCCGGCACCAGCGCGACTGCAACTCGTGGCTGCACAACACGACCCGGCTCACCAAGGGCCGGCCCCGCCACCAGCTGCTGATGCACCCCGACGACCTCGCCGCGCGCGGGCTGACCGACGGCTCGGTCGTGAAGGTGACCTCGCGGGTCGGCACCGTCGACGTCGCGGTGCAGGCCACCGACGACATGATGCCGGGTGTGGTCTCCCTCCCCCACGGCTACGGACACGGGCGCGCGGGTGCCCGGCTCGGAGTGGCCGACCAGGTCGCCGGCGCGTCGATCAACGACCTCACCGACCCCGACCGGCTCGACGTCTCGGGCAACGCAGCGCTGTCCGGCGTACCGGTCACGGTTGCGTAGCGGCCCCGTCCTTGAGCGACCGGTAGGCGACCCGGGCGCTGACCGCGCGCTCCAGCTCGCGGATCACACCTGAGAAGAACTGCTTGCGGTAGACGTCGTCGGTGACCGCGTAGACCGTGAAGTAGAGACCGCTGAACGCGGCCAGGAACACCGAGACCTGCACCAGCTCCCGGCTGAGCCGGTCGCCGTCCCAGGCCCCCATCGAGGAGACCACCGGGTCGAGGTCGCCGCCGGTCCAGGAGGCGACGACGCCGGGGTCCATGGCCACCACGCCGAAGACGATGAAGAACGCGAACACCGCGAGCGAGAGCAGCAGCACCTGGACGGTCTGGGACACCAGCAGGACCAGCACCAGGTTGGCCTTCTGCAGGCCCGTCACCTCGGCGTCGACCGAGCCCACCCGCTCGACCCGCCCCGCGATCGCCTCGGCGGCAGCCTCCAGCGGTGTGCCGCGGCAGGCGTCGAGCAGCTGCTGACGGTCGACCTCGTCGTCGACGTTGTCGAGCTCCTCGGGCAGCCGGGTGAGCAGGAAGCCGACGGCCACCCCGGCGAACAGCAGCACCGTCACCCACAGCACTCCCCCGTCGAGCGCGGCGGACACCTGCCACACCTCGGCGTTGATGAAGAGGAAGGTGATGAAGAGCAGCAGCAGCGGGAGCGCGCGGGTCACCAGCGGCAGCAGCAGACCGAGCGAGCGGAAGGTCCGCCTGATCGCCCAGCCCACGATCAACCACGCCCGCAGGGTCGCCACGGCGTAGATCCCCAGCACGAACCCGACCGCGCTGAGCGCGGCACCCAGACCCGCAGCAGTCGTCAGCGGGATGCTGACGGCGACACCGACGGCCGCAGCGACCAGGCACGCGACGAGGACGACCACGGAGACCCGGCCGCGCCGGAGCCCCGCGGAGACCTTCGCCCGGTAGGAGTCGACGAAGTAGGGCAGCCCGTGCGCGACGAACCAGAGCTCCGCGGCGTCGAGGTCTCGGTTCGGCACGGCGGCTCCTCAGATCCCGAGGATCTCGCGGGTCCGGTCGACGTCGTCGGCGATCGCGACGAGCAGGTCGTCGATGCCGTCGAACCGCACCATGCCGCGGATCCGGTCGACGAACTCCACCTCCACCTCCACGCCGTAGAGGTCGAGGTCGGTGCGGTCGAGGACGTAGGCCTCGACCCGGCGGTCCCGCTGGCCGTCGAAGGTCGGGTTGGTGCCCACGCTGATCGCGGCAGGGTGGTTGACGCCCGCGTCGATCCCGTCGAGTCGGCGCAGCCAGCCGGCGTAGACGCCGTCGGCGGGCGCCGCGCTGCCGGCCACGACCGGCACGTTCGCCGTCGGGTAGCCGAGCTCGCGGCCACGCTTGTCACCCTCGGTGACCACACCGCGCGTCGCGAACGGGCGACCGAGCGCCTCCGCGGCGCCGGCGACGTCGCCTGCCGCCAGGCAGGTGCGGACGTACGTCGACGACCACACCTGCGGGCCGCCGTCGAGCTGGACGGCCTCGAGCAGGAAGCCCCGCTCCGCTCCGGCCTCCCGGAGCGTCTGACGGTCACCAGCCGCGCGGTTGCCGAACCGGAAGTTGGCGCCGACCACCACCGCCTTCGCGTGGAGCGCGTCGACGAGGATCCGGTCGATGAACTCCTGCGGCGTCCAGGCCGCGATCTCTCGCGAGAACGGGATGACGAGCACGGCGTCGACGCCCGCGTCGCCCAGCAGCCGCAGCCGTTGGTCGATCGTGGTCAGCGTCGGGGGCGCGTGCTCGGGGCGGAGCACCGCGATCGGGTGCGGGTCGAACGTCACGGCCACCACGGTGGCGACCCCGACTTCCTCGGCGACCTCGCGGGCCCGCCGGACGACGTGCTGGTGCCCCAGGTGCATCCCGTCGAAGTTCCCGATCGTGACCACGGTGCGCTCAAGGGCAGCCGGGACCTCCTCGAACGTTCTCCACACGCGCACGGGCGCCAGACTACTGATCCGGTCCTTCGAGCAGTCGTCGGACCACGCTCTCGGTGACCCGCGGTCCCCGTTTCTCGAGGTCCCACCCGGGCTCTTCGCTCCGAACGGCGTTCGTGACCCAGAAGACCATCGCGTCCGGGTCGGGGAGCCGCGCGAGCTCGCCGTACGCATACCCGTTGCCGCCGTTGTGCCACAGCAGGCGGCCCACGCTGGTGTCCTGCACGACCCACCCGTAGCCGTAGAAGCTGTCCCCGCCGGGTTCCTCGCGCACCCATGGCTCGAACATCGCGGACTTGGCCTCCCGGTCGAGGACCCGGTCGTCCTCGAGTGCGAGGTGCCAGCGATACAGGTCGCGCGCGGTGGAGAGCAGCCCGCCGTTGCCGAGCAGGTGCCAGTACGGCCCGTCGGCCGCCCAGGGCCGCTCGTGGGGCCGCCCACGGGAGCGGCCGTCGGCGTCGTACTCGACGGCGATGTCGGACGCCTCCCAGTCCGGCAGGACGTAGCCGGTGCTGACCATGCCCGCCGGCTCGAACAGGTGCCGGGCGAGGTACTCCTCGTAGCCGAGGCCGGAGGCCTCCTCGATGATCGCGGCCAGCAGGCTGTAGCCCACGTTGGAGTAGAGGTACGCCGTGCCGGGCTCGGTCACCAGCTCGGAGCCGAACGCCGCCGCCTCGAGCTCCGGCCGCGTCACCTCCTCGTAGTCGCCGCCGAGGACGTCGACCAGACCCGACGTGTGGGTCAGCAGCTGGTCGATGGTGATGCGCCGTTTGTCGTCGGGGACGTCGGCGAGGTGCTCGCCGATCCGGTCGGTGACCCGCAGGCGCCCCTGCATCTGCAGCTTGAGCACGGCGGCGGCGGTGAACTGCTTCGTCATCGACATGACGTCGTAGACGGTGTCGCAGCCGGCCGCCGTACCGCTCTCGCGGTCCGCGTGCCCCCAGCCGGCGCACGCCACCAGCTCGCCGTCCCGCGCGGCGACCAGGGAGCCGCTGGACCCCGGAGGCACGGGGATGTCGAGCGGGGCCGCCGTCGCGACCTCGGTCGGTCGCGGACGGCTGTCCGGCTCCCGACTGCCCGGCTGACCGCTGCCCGCGTCGCAGCCGCTGACCCCCACCGCCAGCGCGACGAGGAGCAACAGCCGCGCCATCGACATGCGGTCAGCCTACGAACACGGCCGCCGGTCGCGCCCGATCGCCTTCCGGCCGGTAGAGCGCCAGGAACTCGCCGCCGGGCGCGAACACGGCGGTGAGCCCGTCGATCTCGAGCGGCAGCGCCCGGCCGTAACGGACCGCCTGCGCCTGCCCCGCATCCAGGTCGTACGACGGGAACGCCGCGCGCGCAGCATCGGCGAGCGGGGTCAGGACGACGTGGTCGAGGTCGGTGTTGGCGCCCTCGAGGGTGAACGGGCCGACGGAGTGGCGTCGCAGGGCTGTCAGGTGGCCGCCGACGCCGAGCGCGTTGCCGAGGTCCCGCGCGATCGCCCGGATGTAGGTGCCGCTCGAGCAGGCGACCCGGATCTCGAGGTCCAGGAAGTCGCCGTCGCGGCGGAACTCGCCGGCCTCGATCGCCCGGATCGTCACCGAGCGTGGCTTGAGGTCGACGGTCTCGCCCGCCCGGGCCCGGGCGTAGGCGCGCTGCCCGTCGACCTTGATCGCCGACACCGTCGACGGCACCTGCTCGATCTCGCCCTCGAAGGCGGCCAGCGCCGTCCGGACGTCGTCCTCGGTCAGGTGGGCCGCCGACGTGGTCGCGGTGACGTCACCCTCGGCGTCGTCCGTCGTGGTCGCGGCACCCAGCCGGACGGTGGCCGAGTACGTCTTCTCGGTGAGCATCAGGTGGCCCAGCAGCCGGGTGGCGCGCTCCACGCCGAGCACCAGGACCCCGGTCGCCATCGGGTCGAGCGTGCCTGCGTGACCGACCTTGCGGGTGCCGACGGCGCGCCGGACCCGAGCAACGACGTCGTGGGACGTCATCCCCGCGGGCTTGTCGACGACGACGAGGCCGGACTCGGCCACTACTCGTCGATGTCCTCGTCGTCGGCCCCGGCGTCCAGCGCCGCCTCGCGCGGCTTCTTGTACGGGTCGGCCTCGCCCGCCGGCCGCGCGCCCTCACGGGCGGCGGCCGTCGCGGCGTCGGCCTCGCGGGCCTTGGCGAGCACCTCGTCGAGGTGACGTGCGCTGTCCGGGATCATGTCGAGCTCGAAAGCCAACGACGGCACCTGACGCACCCCGAGCTGCTTGCCGACCTCGGCCCGCAGGACCCCCTTGGCCGACTCGAGCGCTGCCGCCGAGCTGGCCCGCTCCTCCTCCTCACCGAGGACGGTGTAGAAGATCGTCGCGTTCTGGGAGTCACCGGTCAGGCGGACGTCGGTGATGGTCACGAACCCGAGCCGCGGGTCCTTGATCCGTCGCTCGAGCATCTCGGCCACGATCACCTGGATCCGGTCGGCGATCTTGCGCACGCGTGGATTCGTCATCAGGACCTCGGGATCTCCTTCATCTCGAAGGCCTCGACGATGTCGCCTTCCTTGATGTCCTGGAAGTTCTTGAGCACGAGACCGCACTCGAAGCCCTCCCGGACCTCCGACGCGTCGTCCTTCTCCCGCTTGAGCGAGGCGAGGTCGAGGTTGTCGGCGACCACGGCGCCGTCGCGGAGGACGCGCACCTTGGCGTTGCGCCGGATGACTCCACCGATGACCATGCAGCCCGCGATGTTGCCGATCTTCGACGAGCGGAAGATCGCGCGGATCTCCGCCTGGCCGAGGGTCGACTCCTCGTACTCCGGCTTGAGCATGCCCTTGAGCGCGGCCTCGATCTCCTCGATGGCCTGGTAGATGATCGAGTAGTACTTGATCTCCACGCCCTCGCGGTCGGCGAGCTCGGTGGCCTTGCCCTGGGCCCGCACGTTGAAGCCGATGATGATCGCGTCGGAAGCGGCCGCCAGGTTGACGTTGGCCTCCGTGATCGCACCGACACCACGGTCGATGACCCGCAGCGAGACCTCTTCGCCGACCTCCAGCGCGGCCAGGGCGTCCTCGAGCGCCTCGACCGAACCGGACACGTCGCCCTTGAGGATGAGGTTGAGCTCCTGGCTCTCGCCCTTCTCCATGGAGGCCATGAAGTCCTCGAGAGTACGACGGACCCGCCGCTTCGCCTGCAGGGCGGCGCGCTCGCGCGCCTCCCGCTTCTCCGCGATCTGGCGCGCCATCCGGTCGTCCTCGACCACGATGAAGTTCTGGCCTGCGCCAGGCACCGCCGACAGACCCAGCACCTGGGCCGGACGACCCGGGTCGGCCGCCTCGAGCTCCACGCCGTGCTCGTCGAGCATGGCCCGGACCCGGCCGTGCGCCGGACCGGCGACGATCGAGTCGCCGACGCGGAGCGTGCCGCGCTGGACCAGGATCGTCGCGACCGGACCGCGACCGCGGTCGAGGTGCGCCTCGACCACGAGGCCCTGGGCGTCCTGCGTCGGGTTGGCCCGCAGGTCGAGCGACGCGTCGGCGGTCAGGATGACGGCCTCGAGCAGCTTGTCCAGGTTGAGGCCGGCCTTGGCCGAGACGTCGACGAACATCGCGTCGCCGCCGTACTCCTCGGGCACCAGGCCGTACTCGGTCAGCTGGCCGCGGACCTTGGTCGGGTCGGCCTCCGGCTTGTCGATCTTGTTGACCGCGACCACGATCGGCACACCGGCCGCCTTGGCGTGGTTGAGCGCCTCGACGGTCTGCGGCATCACGCCGTCGTCCGCCGCCACCACGAGGATCGCGATGTCCGAGGACTGCGACCCGCGGGCACGCATGGCGGTGAACGCCTCGTGACCCGGGGTGTCGATGAAGCTGATCCGGCGGTCGACGCCGTCGACCTCTGTGTGCACCTGGTAGGCACCGATGTGCTGGGTGATGCCACCCGCCTCACCGGCGACCACGTCGGCGCCGCGGAGGGCGTCGAGGAGCTTGGTCTTGCCGTGGTCGACGTGACCCATGACGGTCACGACCGGCGGCCGGATGACGAGGTCGGACTCGTCGCCCTCGTCGGCGCCGAACTCGAGGTCGAAGGACTCGAGCAGCTCGCGGTCCTCGTCCTCGGGCGAGACGATCTCGACCTTGTAGTTGAGCTCGTCACCGAGCAGCTCGAGGGTCTCGTCGCCCACCGACTGGGTCGCGGTGACCATCTCGCCGATGTGGAACAGCATCTGCACGAGCGAGGCCGCGTCGACGCCGATCTTGTCGGCGAAGTCGGTCAGCGAGGACCCACGAGCGAGACGGATCGTCTCGCCGCTGCCCTTGCGGACCCGCATGCCGCCGATGGTCGGGGCCTCCATGGCCTCGAACTCCTGGCGACGCGCGCGCTTCGACTTGCGGCCGCGTCGGGCGGGACCGCCCGGACGACCGAACGCACCCTGGGTCTGACCACGCTGGCCGGGACGTCCGCCACCGGGACGACCGCCGCCGCTGGGGCCGAAGCCACCGCCGGGACGACCGCCGCCGGGACCGCCACCAGGACCGCCACCGGGACCACCGCGACCGGGCGCACCGGCGCCCATGCCGCCGCGACCCGGAGCACCACCACGGGCGC
>NZ_JACEHF010000041.1:0-25581 GCF_014180685.1 Nocardioides pelophilus
CGCGTCCGACGACGCCCTCCCCCAGGACATCTCGCTCGGGGTCGGGGAGCCGGCAGTCGTCGAGGCCGCCGCCGGCAGCCCGGTGTACGGGCTGCTCCAGCGCCACCTCACCGAGCTCGTCAACGACGCCCACACGGTCGCCAACCGCAGCGATCTCAGCCACCACCAGGAGCGGATGGCGACCGTCGACGCGCTGACCGGTGCCGCCACCCGTCGCGAGATCGGGCTGCGGCTGGGCCGGACGGAGCCCGGCGACGTCGTCTGCATGCTCGACCTCGACGGGCTCAAGCAGCTCAACGACACCCGCGGACACGCGGCCGGCGACGATGCGCTCCGCGATCTCGGCCGCCTGCTCCGGGAGTCGATCCGGCCGGACGACTTCGTCGGCAGGTACGGCGGTGACGAGTTCGTCCTCGTGCTGAGGTCGACCGACGTCGCGTCGGCGCGAGAGCGCATGGCCTCGATCGCCGGGCGCTGGGGGGAGCTGGACAACCAGGGCACCACCGCCTCGATCGGCGTGGCCGCGGTCGGCGAGCACGGCGGTGCCGGCGCGGCGAAGGCCGCCGATGCTGCGCTGTACCGGGCCAAGCGCTCCGGCCGGGACCGGATCGAGCTGGCCGTCGCCCACGACTATCCGGCCACGCCGCCGGCACCCGGGGCCGAGCTCTGATGGAGGGCACCTACGACCGGTACTTCGCGGCCGTCTCGGCTCCCGACGCGGTCGTGGCAGCCGAGGTCCTCGACGAGGCACTGACCCGGGGCGTGCCGCCGAGCTCTCTGATCACCGACGTGCTGGCCAGGGCTCAGCGCGCCGTCGGGGAGAAGTGGATGAGCGGCGATTGGACGGTCGCCGACGAGCACGCGGCGACCGCGGTCACCAAGCAGGTCCTCACCGTGGTCGCCCCGCCCCGTCTCGAGCCCGGGACCCGCCTACGCGTCGTGGTCGCCTGCGCCGAGGGTGAATGGCACTCGCTGCCGGCGCGGATGGCGGGTGAGCTGCTCCGCGGGGACGACCTGGCCGTCACCATCCTGGGCGCGAACATCCAGGTCGACCAGCTCCGTCAGTACCTGCGCAGCACCGTCCCCGACGTCCTCGCGCTGTCCGCCACGATGCCGACCAGCCTGATCGGCGCCGCGAACTGCATCGCGGCGGCTCGCGCGGAGGGAGTTCCCACCGTGGTCGGTGGCGGCGCCTGGGGACGGGGCCAGCAGCGGGCACGCGCGCTCGGCGCCCATCTGCGGCTCGACGACATCCGCGAGCTCCGCGGTCGGCTGGAGACGGTCCGGGCAATGGAGCCGCCGCCGCTGCCCGAGATCCCGGCCGAGGCGCACTGGCTCCACGAGGTTCCGCGCGAGGTCGTGGCGGCCGCCTTCGACCGGCAGCGCGACGATCTCGGGTCGGCGCCGGATGATCGTGACCCCGCCGAGAGGCACAAGGAGCTGCGCTGGATCGCCCAGCACCTGGCAGCCGCGATCGCCTGCGACGACGCCTCCGTCGTGGCCGACGTGCTCGACTGGTTGATCGCCCTGCACGCGGCACGCGGACTGCCCGCGGCGCCGGTGCTCGAGGGCGCCCGCCACCTCGCCGACGCGATCGGGGCCCGGGCGCCTCGCGGGGAGGCACTCCTGCGACAGGAGGTGGAGACGGCCCACGACAGGATCACCGTCGTGGTGGGCGACCCAGGGTCCGCGTCGCCTCGCAGACGGCGGCAACGTCCCGGCCGGAGCACATGACGGTGCGGTCGGGTCGCACCAGAGCAGCCGTGGTCCCGTGCTTGGTGAGCCAGTCGTGGAGGGCCGACCCGGCCGGCGCCTCGACGACGACCGCACCCCGGCCCGTCACGAGCTCGCGCTGAGTGGCAGGCAATGACCGCGCGACGACGATCGCGAAGTCGTTGGCGACCGCGTCGTCGAAGCGGCGGCCGTCGGGGAGCACAGCGTTCGGGCACATCCGCCCCGCGAGCGAGCGGCGCAGGCGTGGCCGTGCCACGAGCGCCGTACGGCGCAGCGCGGGGGTCTCGCTGTCGACGATCCTGGCCCGGAGGCCGGGAACGCGGTGCAGGCGGGGTGCGAGGAGCCGACGCGCCAGGTCGCCCGGCCGGCCACCCTGGGTCATCACGACACCCATCAGCCGCGCCACCCTGATCAGCGTCCGCGCGTGCGGCTTGCGCTCCTCCTCGTAGGTGCCCAGCACGCTCTCGGGCAGGTCCCCGGCCAGCACACCGGCGAGCTTCCAGCTCAGGTTCATCGCGTCGCGGAGTCCCGCACCCATTCCCTGGCCGATGAACGGCGGCGTGAGGTGAGCAGCGTCGCCGAGGAGGAAGACGTTGCGATCGCGCCACCGGTCGGCGACCTGGGCGCGGAAGGTGTACTCCGCGACCCGGATCACGTCGAGCTCGCTCACGGGGGTGGCCCCCGTCCAGGGGCTGATCATCGGCAGCAGTGCCTCGATCGGCGAGAAGTCCGCGGCGGTCTCCCCGGGCAGCAGCCTGAACTCCCAGCGGTAGCGGTCGTCTCCGATCCGCATGTAGGTAGCGGCGCGGGCCGCGTCGCAGACCTGGTGCACGCCCTCCCACTGGTCGAGATCGGCGGTCGTCGCGAGGTCGACCACGAGCCAGCGTTGCTCGAAGCGCAGGTCCACCATGCGCGCGCCCAGCGCCGACCGGACGACGCTGTTCGCCCCGTCGCAGCCGAGGACGTACGTCGCCAGCACCGACTCGCGCTGCCCGGTGATCCGGTCGGTGAGGTCGACGCGCACGCGACCGGGCGCGTCCTGGGCGACGCCGGTCACCTCGGCGTTGCCGCGGAGCTCGACGGTCGGCTGGTGCTTCAGGTTCGTGCGCAGCAGCTGCTCGAGGACGGGCTGGTCGAACATGTTCGCCCGGGGGTGCCCGTGCCGACCCTGCTCCCCCGCCCGGTCGATCTCGGCGAGCACCCGGTGGCTCCGGTCGACCAGCCGGAGGCCCTGCGACGGGCGGGAGATCGCGGCGAAGTCGGCTGCCACACCGAGGCGGGCGATGATCCGGTAGATCTCGTCGTCCAGGTGCACCGCCCGGGGCTGGGGGTACACCCCGTCCCAGCGGTCGAGGACCAGGCAGCGGACGCCGTACTGACCCAACAGGGTGGCGGCGGTGACGCCCGTGGGGCCGGCGCCGGCGACGACGACCGGGTAGACCTCCGTGCCCGTGGACCGGTTCATCGGAGCTCTCCCACCGTGAGGACCAGAACGACGGTCAGGGCGGCGATGAGGACCAGTGCGGGCGCTGCCTCCTTCAGTCCGTCACCGGCGCGCCGGTGGGCCGCGACCGCTCCCACGAGGAGAAGGAGCAAGCCGCCGGCGGCCGCGGTCGGCGCGGGCGGCAGCACCCCGCCGACGAGCAGCCCGAGCGCGCCGGCGAGCTCCAGTACGCCGATCCCGCGGTAGGCCTCGACGCTGAACCCGACGTGGTCCGCGCGGACCCGCATCGGCGCCACGGCGAGCAGCTTCGCCGCCCCGGCGACGGTGAAGACCGCGGCGAGGGCGAAGGTGACGACGGTGAGTGCGTTGTTCATCGATGCTCCTCGGACTCGCCGCTCACCCGGCGTACCTCACGACCGTGCGCTGGGCGCCCAGGTCGATGGCGCCGTCGTCGGTGGCGACGGTGAGCTCGACGACGTCTCCGTCCTGCAGGTACTTGGGGTTGTTCGCCTGCCGCTTGAAGAACGCCTTCCACTTCACGTGGGCCGGGAGCAGGTTGCCGATCATCTCGATCGGCTTCGGCGGCGCGGAGAGCGCAGTCCCCACCGGGGTCCCGGTGAGCAGCAGGTCGCCGGCATCGAGACGCTGGAACCCGGTCAGTGCCTGGATCGCCTCGAGCGGGCCGTACAGCATGTCGCCGGCGACCACCGCGTCCTGGCGGACCTCCCCGTTAACCGTCAGCCGCAGCCGCAGGTCGGTGAAGCGCTTCAGCTCGTCGGCGTCGAGGAGCACGAGCGCCGGTCCGACAGGGGTGAAGGTCGGGTAGGACTTGGCCTCGTAGAACTGGGTCTTCGGCAGCTGCAGGTCGCGGGCGCTCACGTCGTTGGTGATGACCAGGCCGGCGACGTACTCGGAGAGGTTGTCGGCGGTGACCTGGGTGCCGACCGGGAGTGCCTTGGCGAAGACGATGCCGATCTCGACCTCGTAGTCGAGGAGCCTGACGTGACCGGGCTTGACGATGTCGTCGAAGGGTCCGCTGATCGAGCCGGAGGACTTGCGGAAGAAGGTCATCGGCACCGTGTCGGGCTTCATGCCCGCGTCGACGACGTGCGAGCGGAAGTTGGTCATCTGCGCCACCACGCGGCAGGGAGCGGTCAGCGGCGAGACCAGGGCGAGGGTCTCGACCGGCACGGCGTCGGCTCCGCCCGCTGCGGCGTCGATGGCGGTCCGGTCGGCGAGGAGCTCTGCGGTGGTGGTCGCGGCGGTGTCGATCCTGACGGCGCCCGCGGCGGTCTGCACCCACCACGTCGAGTGGCCGGTCGCGTCGAGCGTGCGAAGGACGGAGGCGGTCATGACCGGGCTACTTTCATCAGGCCGAGCAGGCGGGTGAGGTCGAACTCGTTGTTGTCGTCGCGGAGGGCGGTCGCCATCGAGGCGAGCTCCCGGTAGGTCTCGCCCCGGCGCGGGGACACGCCCATGAAGTCGACCGGCGCGGGCGGTCCCCACTGGGCGAGGCCGGAGGCGGTCATCGGCGACCAGCCGGGCTCGAGCGTGCAGTCGAACCGGTCGCCGTCGGTGTAGTGCTCGACGAGGAAGCCGTCCGGGTCGCGCCAGTAGTCGAAGATCTGGCTGCCCTCGATGTGCCGCCCGATGCCCCACGACCGGTAGTAGCCCTCGTCGAGGAGGTGCTCGCCGCCGGCGGCCAGCGCGTCGAGGTCGCACACCTGGTACGCCGAGTGGACGTAGCGGTTGCGCGGCCCGAGGGTCATCGCGAGCGTGTGGTGGTCGGCGGGGAGCGAACCGCGGTCGCAGCGGATGAAGCTCATGGTCGGGCCGCGGTCGCGCTGGCCCTCGTAGTACTTGAAGTCGCTGACGATGAGACCGAGGTGCTGGAGGTACCAGTCCAAGGTCTCGCGGTACCGGTTGGACTGCAGCACGACATGTCCCAGCCGCTCGATCAAGGCCGGTGCCCGCAGCGGGCGTTGGGTGGCGTTCGTGCGGGGGAAGTCGCCGCCGACGTTGAGCACCTGAGCCGGCTGGGTCGGCAGCTCCGGCAGGACGTGCATGTCGCTGACCACGCGGACGCCGGCCCCGCTGGGATCCGTCAGGTCGACGACGACCCCACCGATGCTCTCCGGGAGTCGCTCGACCTTGGCGCCGGTGGCGTCGGCCAACCGCACCACGTCGCCGCTGTCGGCGGCCTTGAAGGCGGCGCCCGCATACCGGGACCGCCGACCGCGGCGGATGATCACGCACGGTGCGCCGGCGTAGGCGCCGCGCAGGTGGAGCTCGTCTCGGGTCCGGGCCGCCGTGGCGAACCCGAAGGCATGGGCGAAGCGCTCGGCGGCGACCAGGTCCGGCTTCTCGAACTCCAGCCAGGCGAGGTCCTCGACCTTGATCACCGGGTTGGCTGCGCGGCCCGGGTGTTCACCGGGCAGGGCGCCCTGCTCGCTGTGCAGATCGCTGTGTGTGCGGTGGAGCTCGCGATCGCTCACGACCTCTCCTTCCCTCGTCAATGACGATATCGTCACCTTTGAGGTATTCGTCTGTCAAGCGCGCGGCATGCCTCCGCTCAGAGGGCAGGGAGATCAGGCGCGACCGACCGACCGAGCGGGCGGTGCGCGGAGTACGACGTACGCGCCCTGGCGGCGCGTTCGTGGGTCAGGCCACGGAGCCGTCGGCGGCCACCCGGACCTCCGGCAGCGGGCGACGGCACAGCTCCGCCGCTTCCTCCGGCGGCAGGCCGAGCATCCGGAGGACCGCCTCGGTGGTCTCGTCCGTCGTCGTCGCGTCGTCGCGCTCGGGCCGGTCGTGCAGGAGCTGGCCCAGGGCGAGAGCCGCACCCCCGGCGACCGTCAACCCGATCTCCGGATCGGCGACGGTGAACCGGCCGGCCTCGACGGCCAGCCTGATGTCGCGCAGCGCACGCGGTGCCAGCCCGCGGCCGGACGTCACCATGCCGGGTCCGTAGGAGAGCAGCACCTTGCTCAGCTCGGGTGCGACCCGGTGCAGCCGGCCGGTGAGGCGGAAGCTCTGGGCGAAGGCCTCCGCCGGGTCGTCGAGGTCCGCCGTCAACGCGTCCATCAGCGTCCCGTGGCGCTCCAGCGCATCGTCGACCGCCGCCTGGAAGAGGTCGTCCTTCGTCTCGAAGTGGTTGTAGAACGACCCCATGCCGACGTCGGCGAGCTGGGTGATCTCCAGGATCGGGACGCTCGAGCGTCCCTCCGCGATCAGCTGCTGAGCCGCCCGGACCAGGCTGGCGCGGGTGCGGGCCTTTCGCCGGTCGGTGCGCGTCATGCCGGGCTTGTCCGGCACGTCAGGACCGGCGACCGGAGCCTCCGTCATCACGCCACCTCTCCCGTCAGGAACGACCAGTGCCTCAGCGTAGCTGCCGATCCGCACCCCTGAGACTTTCGTCAGGACTCCTCGCCGAACGCCGGTCCGGTCGTCATCAGCGGCGCGAGGAAGAACAGCTTCCACGACTCACCTCGCACCAGCTGCGGCGCCATCCCGGTGTCCCGGTCGAGGCGGACGGCGGCGCGCGGGAGGTTCTGGTAGCCGCGGGGATTGCTCTGCGTCGCCGGTTCGATGCAGCGCGCGTCGAGGTCGAGGTCGCGCGGTTCGAGATCCTGCGGGCTGCGGGTTTCCGTCCCTTCGTAGCCGGCGTGGCACGGCGTCGTGGGACTGAGGGACAGGCCGCTGTGGACGCCGTACAGCCCGGACCCAGGATCCCTGGACACCACCCCGAAGGAGCCTTCGAGGACGACCGGGTAGGCGACGAGGAGCTGGCGGATCCCGGGGAGGTTGGCCACCGCGACGTGACCGGTCGTGATCATGCCCCGGAGCAGCTCCGCGACCTCGGCCTCGTTCTGCTCGAGGAGGGTGCGCAGCTGGCCGGCGGCGGAGGAGCCGCTGTCGATCACCGCCCGGAGGTCCTTGTCGGCGCCGACCATGGAACGGGAGAAGGCGCGCAGGCCCCGGGCGAAGGTCCGCAGCGAGCTGGCGGAGTCGACCTGCGCCTGCAGCACGACGTTGGAGTCCCGGATGAGCGCGGTGGTGACGTCGAAGCCGGCGTTGGCGGTCTCGATGAAGGATCCGCTGGAGTCGATGATCTGCTGCAGGTCCTCACCGGTGCCGGCGAAGGCCGCGCCGAGCTCGTGGACCGTCACTCTCAACGCGCGCCGATCGACGCTGTCGACGGTGCGCGCGACGTCGGCCAGGAGCACTTCGGTCCGAATCGGTGTGGCGACGTCGTCGATCTGCGACCCGTCCCGCAGGTACGGGCCCGCGTCGACGTTGGGCTGCAGCTCGACGTACTGCTCGCCCACCGCGGACCTGTTGCCCACCAGCGCCCGGGTGTCGGCCGGGATCTCGTCCCACTCGTTGTCGATGTCGAGATGCACATCCACCCCGGCATCGGTCAGCTGGAGGTGGCCGACCCTGCCGACGCGGACGCCCCGATAGGTCACCTCGGCGCCGGTGAAGATGCCGCCCGACTCCGGGTAGTGCGCCACCACCGTGTAGCTCTGGTCGAGGACCAATCGGTCCAGCTGGGCAAACCGGGCGCCGACGTAGCTCACCCCCGCGAGCGTGATCACGGCGAAGACGAGCAGCTGGACCCTGGTGCGCCGCGTGATCACGGATCATGCCCCCTGAATCGCCCGTCCTGCCGAAATATCCAGACATGACGATATCATCAGTCAAGCCACGTAGGGCGCCCTGGCCCGGACCAAGCTGGACGACGCTCGGCTCCGAGACCCAACCGATCACCCTCGGGTTGTGTCCTAGAGGTGAAAGGGGGCTTGATGATGGACGTGGACGAGGCCTTCACGGCGTACGTCGCCCAGCGACGCCTCCAGCTGTTCCGCACCGCGTGCCTGCTGTGCGGGGATCCGCACCAGGCTGAGGACGTCGTGCAGGACGCGTTGGCCCGGTTGTACGCCGCGTGGCCGCGGGCGTCCCGGGCGGACAACGTGGACGGGTACGTGCGCCGAGCGATCGTGAACAGCCACCTGAACCAGGTACGCCGGCCGTGGCACCGTGAGCGACCCGCAGCGGCGATCAGCGAGTCACCCGCCCCGGTGAACCTGCCCACCGAGGACCTCCAGGTCATGTGGGCGGCCATCGCGAACCTGCCCCTCGGGCAGCGCAAGGTGGTCGTCCTCCGCCACTTCCTGGGGCTCAGCGTCGAGGAGACCGCCGCCGACCTGGGCATCAGCGCCGGGACGGTGAAGAGCCAGACCAGCGACGGGCTCGCCGCGTTGCGGCGGGCGCTGACCGCCGAGCTGGGGATGACGATCACGGAGGGAGAGGGCGCATGACCATCGACGAGGCCGACCTGGTCCGGCGGCTGCACGCCGTGGCCGAGCGGTTCGACATGCCGGCCGTGCCTCCGGTCGAGGACGTGCAGCGTGGACGCCGGCGGGTACGCCGGAACCGGGCGACGGTGGCGGTCGCGGCCGCAGCCGTCGTGGCGTTCGTCGCCGTGGGCGGCGGTCTGGTCACCGGGGCCCTCGGCGGCGGTGACGAGACGAGACCTGCGCCCGTCGAGCGGCCTTCGACGACCTCGTCACCGTCGCTCCAGCTTCCCGAACGGCCGCTGCACAGGGCGGACTTCGGCAGGGAGCTGGACGACATCCTCCTGAACGTGCGCGGCTGGACCCCCAACGCAGGCGGCCCGTTCCCCGCGAACTACGACTACGCGTTCAACGGAGTGTGTTCGGGGGACTGGGGAGACGAGTCCGAGTCGGGAGGTGACGGCGGCCCCCCGCCCCCCGGCAGGAACGGGGCGGGCTTCGGCCACCTCGGTTTCGCGACCGAGGCCCAAGCGTCGAAGGCGGCCGCGCGCTTCGTTCAGAACCTCGGGTCCTGCAAGGCCACGGCGTGGCAGACCCGGCCGCTCGCGTACCCCGGGGCGGTGCTGGCCTGGTCGACCCATGCAGTGACCTGGATCCTGCACAGCGACCGGGACGTCCAGGTGCTCCAGGTGCGTACGGCGGACGGCCCGCCGCCCCGCCCCGTTCAGGAGGCGGTCGCCGAGTGGATCTTCGACTTCAACAAGTGGGAGAACGAGAACTGAGCGGGCCGCAGAACGGGGCTGGGTGTCCTCAGGCGCCTCTCCCACCGTCGATCTGGCGCAAGGCGGCGACCGGGCAGGAGGCGATCGCCGTACGGGCTGCAGCGAGTCCCTCGTCCGGAACGTCGGCACCCTCCGCGTGGTAGGTCAGCTGGTCGTCGTCATCGAGGGAGAAGAGGGCCGGCGCCACGGCTTCGCACATCCCATGACCTTCGCAGCGTTCGTAGTCGACTTCGATCTTCATTGGCTCACCTACTGGGGATCAGCTCGAGCGGGAGGTGCTCGAGTCGGTGGATGATGTTGTTGACGGCCCAGACCGGCTCCCCGGTGAGCTCCAGTCGTTCGACCCGGTCCAGCAGGTGGCCGAGGACGGCCCGCGTCTCGAGCCTTGCGAGGCCCTGGCCCGCGCACCCGTGGGTGCCGTGACCGAAGCCCAGCTGCTGGCTGGCGTCGCGGGTGATGTCGAACTCGTCCGGCGACTCCCAGACCAGCTCGTCGCGGTTGGCCGAGGCGTAGAGGACCAGCACCCGGCTGCCCGCCGGCAGCGCGACACCGGCCAGCGTCACGTCAGCGGCAACCTTGCGGCTGAACGCTCGGAGCGGTGATTCCAGGCGCACGACCTCGTTGATCGCGTTGGGCAGGAGGCTGCGGTCGGCGCGGAGCCTCTGCCACTGGTCGGGGTGCTGGGCGAACAGGTAGAGAGCGCTGGCGATGGCGCTCAGCGTGGTGTCGATCGACGGCGCCAGGTAGTCGACCAGCAGCTTGGGGCAGCCGGCGGCATCGAGCCTTCCTTCGTCGACGGCCCGGAGCAGGTCGGCGCCCAGGCTCTCGGGAAGCAGGCTGCGCTCCTTGGCGACCCTCCGCGCGTAGCGCAGCATCTGCAGGCTCGGAACGACGCTGCGCATCGCCTGCCCGTTGCGCGGACCGAGCACGTCGAAGGTCGCTGCTCCCCACTCCAGCAGCTGGTCCCGGCCCTCCTGCGGCCAGCCGATCAGGTCGGGCACGATCGACATCGGCAGTGCCAGCGCCAGGTCGCCGACGCCGTCGACCCTTCCGCGCTCCAGCGCCGCATCCACCACGCGGGCGGCCTGGGCGTCCACCTGCTCCTGCATCACGCGGAGGGCACGCGGCGTCAGACGGTGTGCGACCAGCTTGCGGCGTTCGTCGTGTTGCCTTCCGTCGCTGTTGAGCGTCGTCCCGTGCGAAAGGCGATTGGTCAGCGCGTTGAGCGCGACGCCCGCGCCGGAGATGAAGGTCGCATCGTCCAGCAGCACGGCCTTGCACTCCGCGAACTGCGGCAGCGCGTACACCCGGTGACGTCGGAGCCAGACGACCGGCCCGCGGGCCCGCAGTCGCGCGTAGTGGGGATAGGGGTCCAGGATCGCCGCGCGCGAGTACAGGTCCTCGCTATCGGTGGGTACCAGCCGTTCCGTCATGGCAGCTCCTCGTTCTCGTGCCGATGTGCAGGAGTGTCGTGCGCGAGGACCTCGTTGGCGAAGGGCGAAGCGTCGTAGACTCACGCAACGACTGTGCGAAATGCACAGCGGGTGCTGGAGGACCGCCTTGTCGACGCAACCCACGCTCCGAGACTGGGAGCCGCCCTCTGCGGAGCTCGCCGACCTGCTCAAACGGGGCGTCCTGATCCTGCTCGACGAGGCCGAGGAGCTGTTGGCCGCCATCGACGCAGCGAGCTTCGAGGTCAACCGCGAGCTGCTCGACCTGGCGCCTGGGCTGGCGGACCCACTGCGGGCAGCCGGTCGCTCCAACGTCATGGTCTGGGCGATGGCCAACCTGCGGAAGCCGGGCCTCCCGGTGCCGGCCAACCTGAGTCCGGAGAACATCGACTTCGCCCGGGACGTCGTACGCCACGGGTTCGACGAGACCATTCTCAGCGGCTTTCGCATGGGACAGAACCTGGCCATGCAGGCAGTGACCGACGTTGCGTTCCGGATCACCGACGACCACGACGCGCTGCACGACCTGCTGAGGCTGGCCTCCCGATCGATCTTCGCGTACGTCGAAGAGACCCTCGCCGGGATCACCGCGACCATCCGCGCCGAACGCTCCCAGTTGCGCGACGCCGCCAGCGCCGCCAGAGCCGAAGCCGTCGCCCTCATCCTCGAAGGAGCGCCGATCTCGGAGCGGCGCGCAACGCAGCTCCTCGGCTACGAGGTCGGGCGCACCCACACCGCTGTGATCGTGTGGTCCGATGAACCCGCTGCCGAGGGCGCGCTCGGTGCTGCGACGAGCGAGCTGGCGCGGCTCGCGGGCGCGGCCCGCCCGCTGATCGTCCCGGTGGGCCCATCGACGGTGTGGGTCTGGCTTTCCGGGGGCGCCTCGTCCGAGATCGGGATGCGACCGCACCAGAGCGAGGACGGCCACGCCGTCCGCCTGGCTTTCGGCCGCCCGGGCACCGGGCTCACCGGTTTCCGCAGGAGCCACCAGGAGGCGGCGGCTACCCAGCGACTGGCCCGACGCCTGCCCCTTCGGAACAACATCACGACGTACGACGAGGTCGAGGTCGTCGCTCTTGCCAGCGCCGACGAGGACCAGGCACGCGAGTTCGTCACCCGGACTCTGGGTCCGCTCGCCACTGCGCCCCCAGAGATCCGGGAGACCCTGCGGACCTACCTTCGGCAGGAGTGCAGCATGGCCCGGACCGCGCAGGTCGAGTTCGCACATCGCAACACCGTCGCCACTCGGTTGGAGCGAGCTCGCGACCTGCTGCCGCTCGACCTCACCGGGCGCACCCTCGACGTGTCCCTCGCTCTCGAGATCGCGCGGATCATGGGTCCCACGCCGTAGGAGCATCCGGCAGCGCTAAGTGCCCGGTTGGCCCGTCCGCTGGTCGACGCTGTTCGCTCACCCTGACCTCGGCAGGTGCTCCTCCCTGCCGAGGGCGGCTAAAGGTTCCTCCGACGCCACGTCTGTTGACGGGTGGAGGTGATTCCTGTGTCCGAGCCCGCCGACGCCAGCATGATGAATGTCGTGCCGATGTCTCCGCGGCGCTCGAGCCTGCCGGACGAGGAGTTCGCCGAGCTGTTCGCCGCAACGTACCCCCAGGTCGTCCGCACGGTCTGGTTCGTCATCCACGACCAGGCGGCGGCCGAGGAGGTCGCCCAGGACGCCTTCACCGAGCTCTTCCGTGACTGGTCGCGGCTGCGCGACTTCGACCGGCCCGACCTGTGGGTACGCCGGGTGGCGATCCGCAAGGCACAGCGCGAGGCGTCGCGTCGTACCCGCCGGACCATTCTCGAGCAGGCCGCCGCCACGGCGCCGTACATCGAGGACGGGATCCACCTCCCGGACCCGGAGCTGGTCGCCGCGATCCGCACCCTGCCGGCCAAGCAACGCGCGATCGTCGTCCTCTTCTACCTCGAGGACCGACCCATGGCCGAGGTGGCCGACCTGGTCGGCTGCTCGACCTCGACCGGGTTCGTGCACCTCCACCAAGCCCGCAAACGACTGGCCGCCGCTCTCGGCGAGGAGGTGGACAGCAATGTCGATTGACCAGCGCCTCCGCGAAGGACTCCGCACCACCAACGACGCCCTGCCCGTGCCCGACATCGACCGGGCGCTCGCGGCCGTCACCGCCGACGCGCGAAGGACGCGGCGGCGCACCGTGCTCGTCGGGCTGGCCGCGGCGGCGGCCGCGGCCGCGGTGGCAATCGGCGTGCTCGCGGTCACCGGCGACGAGCAGGACCAGGCTCCCCAGCCCGCACCATCTCCCTCCCGCACCAGCACGACCGCCGTCGACCCGGTCACCATCCCGGACGACCCGACAGACGTCCTTCTCGTGCACCGCCGACCCGCCGGCCTCGAGGTCGCGGGCGAGATAGTGCCCGGCCGGTGGGAGCTCATGGAGACCCGTCATGACGTCTGGGTGGCGATCAAGACCGACGCGAACGACGCCACGTCGCAGTGGTGGGGCAAGGGCGCAACCCCGCGGCCGATGCCGGCGTCCAGGGGTGACATCCTGCCCGGCGCGGTGGCGATCTCCCAGGACGCCCGCTGGATGGCCTGGACACGACCGGCCGCGAACATCGACGACGCGAACCCGCCGCTGGTCTTGGAGGTCGTCGACACGACCACCGGCGAAGTGCGCTGGAGTCGCAACGCAGACACCGTCGTCCGCCAGATCGGCGTCATCGCCGTCACCAACGACGGTGTCGTGGTGTTCGCGCACTGCCTGGAGCCGTACCTCGACGAGGACGGGCTCCAGCACTGTGCCGACGGCCGCGTGGACGCGTGGGCACCTGAGGCCGACGTCGTCCGCACCCTCCCGGCCGGGGTGAGCGTGGGCACGGTGCCGTTCCCCGACATTCCGCCGACACTGAGTCCGCTGGTGCAGCGGACGGGGGCACACAACGGCCTGCTGGTCCAGAGCACGGAGGCGGCTCCGCCGCAGTACGTCCGGGTGACCGACCGTGGCGACGTCCAGATCGTCGCGACCCTGCCGCGGAACACGGTGGCCGTCACCGCCGACGAACGCTTCGCGTTGCTCGCCGAGGAATGCTCGACCGGACCCTTCGGGTGTGGCGACTTGTCCGTCCTCCCGCTCGACGGCGGCGAGCGGCGTCCGCTCCGCTCACTGAAGGACGTCCCGGAGCCCATGGACGATTACGCGTACGGCATCCTCGTCGAGCGGGACGACCTCTTGCTCGTTCACGCACCCTTCGACGGCGACGCCGCGCGATGCAGCCTGTCGCTCGCCCGATGTGTCCCGATCAAGGAGTGAGGAGTCCCTCCATGTCCCGAACCCGTGCCGTGACCACGGTCCTCGCACTCGGCCTGCTGCTCGCCGGGTGTGGCAGCCCGGACGACGAGAAGACGTCCGACGCACGGACGACGCCGTCGGCAACCGCGCCGTCCACCACGCAACTGGAGTCCGCGTCATCTTCCGAGCCACCGTCCCCGTCACCGACCGCGTCGTCGTCCGGGCCACCGGCACCGTTCCCGACGGAGGCGTTCGGCGACCTCACCGAACAGCAGGCGCCTGACCGGCTGGCCGCGGCGCTGCAGGCGACCCTGAGGGATGCCGCCGACGGCTACGGCGTGACCGCGACGGTGATGTCCGCCGACGGAACCTGGACCGGAGCGGTCGGGCATGCCGAAGGGAAGGAGCCGATGCCGCCGGACGCCCAGATGGCGATCGGCAGCGTCACCAAGTCGATCGTCGCGGCGCAGGTCATGCAGCTGGTCGAGGCCGGCGACCTGGCGCTGGACGACCCGGTGACCGACCACCTCCCGGCGTGGGTCCACCTCGACACCAACGGCGCGACGATCCGACACCTGATGGCGATGCGCAGCGGCCTGTCGGACTACGTCACTGACGAGATGTTCGAAGGACTCGAAGCACACCCCCGCCGCGGCGAGACCTGGCGGGAGGTCCTGGCCAGGGTCGGGCCGCCACACGCGGACCCGGGAGAGACCTTCGAGTACAACAACACCAACTTCATGCTGCTCGGCGTGATGATCCAGCACGAGCGGGGCCGTCCGCTCGCCGAGGTGCTCCGGTCCGGCGTGCTCGCCGGCGAAGGGCTCGACCGACTCATCTTCCAGCCGGGCGAACGGCCCACCCCGCCGCTGGCGGCGCCGTCAGCGGAGACCGGTGCGCTGGAGAGGGGCGGCGGGGACGTGCCGTCGTACGCCGCCATCAGCGGCGCGGGCGGAGCGGGCGCGATGGCCTCCGACGCGCTCACCCTGGGGCGCTGGTTCGCGAGGTTCTGCGCGGGCGAGATCGTGTCGCGCGACTCGTTGACCGAGATGAAGGCGAACCTCGCGGCTCCCGAGGAGCGCTACGGGCTCGGCGTCATGGACGAGGACGGCGGCAGCAGACCGGGCATGGGTCACGAGGGCCTGCAGGTGGGTTTCGCGTCCTTCGCGCGCTGCCTCTACGAGGACGGGATCGTGATCACCGTCCTGACCAACGAGGAGTCTTTGGTAACCGGCGACGTCGTCAACGCGCTGGCAGACGCCGTCCTGGAGGGCGAGTGACATGTCCCGCGGGCACCACCTCGTACGGAAGGTGTGCCACCGCCGGATGCAGATGGTTGCGGCGATGGTGGCCGGCGCGCTCGCCACCGCGGGGACCGTCGCCACCCTCGCGTCGAACGACGACGAGGCGCCACCGCAACAAACGGCTGGCCGGCCCCTCGAGTCACCAACACCCGTGTCACCAACCCCCCGGTCGCCAACGCCCGCACCCGCGAAGTCCCAGTCACCCGCAACCTGGGTCGACACCACACTCAACCGCAAGGAGGGCCCCGAGAGCCTCGCCAGCTGGATGTACTACGACCCGTTGGGGCCGTTGCGCGACGCCTGGTCCGACGTGATCGCCGAACATCTCGAGCCGTCGGGCGGGGAGCTCGACTTGTGGCGCCAGGAGTGGGGGCGGACCCCGCTGGACTGGCGCGAGGAAGTCTCCGGCACGTTCGGCATCCTTGTCGATGATGGCGACGGACGGCTCCTGGGCCACGGCTGCCGCGTGATCATGCGGCGTTGGGCCGAGAAGAGATCGGGTTGCCGACAGCACCCGCTCGAGGGAACGCACGGGAAGGGCGCCTGGGTCCTGCAGGTGCCGGGTCGCGCAGTGGCGCTGGTCGAGCGTGCCCGCGGGACGTTCGGATACATCGACGCGGACTGGCACGGAGGACGCGACGCACCGGTGCCGCTCGACGACCTGGTGGCGGCCGCTGCCGACCCACGACTCGCACTGCCGGCCAAGGCGCGCGCCGTGCCGCGCAACTCGACGGTGGCTGCCGTCCTCCACGACCACTTCCCGAACCTCGTGCCGGCCTCGGTCCTCCCGAGCGAGCTCGGGATCGGCGAGATCGAGGCCCCCGGCCCGTTCCCCTGGCTGCACATACGCGTCGTACCGGCCGGGCCCGTGCCGCCGTGCGGCCGAGCGATCCCGTCCTACTGCATCGCTCGGCAGGTGTACGGCGCTGGCGACCCGACCACGGTGCACCTCGCGAGATCGAAGGGGAGCATCGTCAGCTTCGTGTACGTCGGTCGCCGGCACACGGTGATTGTGGTCAGCGGCATCCACGCCAGCCCCCACCTGCAGAAGCGCCTGATCGACCTCGTGCTCGACCCTCGGTTGCAGTAGCACTCCGAGGCCCGCCGCCGCGGACCGGGAGAGACCTGTGAGGACGGCTAAATGTCTCCCCCCCGTCGAGTCTGTTCAGGGGTGGAGGTGGTTCCCGTGTCCAAACCCGACCGCCGGATCCAGGTAGCGGCGGCGATCGCGGCCGCTGTGCTCGCCGCCGTGGGGACGGTGGCCGTCATCGCGTCGAGCGACGACGAAGAACCCTCGCACCGCGCGGCTGTCCGGTCGCCCGAGGCGACGAAAACCGAGCCCGCGAAGTCGCAATCGCCCGCCACCTGGGTCGACACCAAGCTCAAGGCCAGGTCCAGCACTCGCGGCTGGCGCATTCCGGACCCGCTGGAACCTGCTCGGCAGGAGTGGTACGACGTGGTCGCCGCGCACCTCGATCCGGCGGGTGGGCTCCGGAAGGGCCCCTACGGCACGTTCCCCTGGCGGCTGGAGTCAGGTCAGGGGCACCGGACGCATGTCGACTTCGGTCTCCTCGTCGACGTCGAGGACGAGCACGTGCTGGAGCGCGCCTGCCCGTTGCTGGCGTGGACGACGACGATCGAACGATCGGGCTGCCGGCAGCAGCCATTCGTCGGACCCGACGGGGAGGACGCCTGGATCGTCCGGCCGCGTGAACCGGAGCCGGGTTCACGCTATTGCGGCTCACCAGCCTGTGCGGACCACGCCGCCATGGTCCTGGTCGAGCGTGCCGACGGCACGCTCGGCTACGTGATGGCCTTCAGGAGGGAAGCGTTCGGCGCTCCGCCTTACCCTCTCGACCTGATGGCGGAAGCGGCCGCCGACCCTCGGTTCACGCTCCCGGCCAAGGCGTTCGGGGTGCCGCGCGACTCGGCCGTCACCGCAGTCGCCCGCGAGCACTTCGAGAGCCTCCAGCTGGACCCGGATTCGCGTTTGAGCGTATTCGGGTACGGCTTCACCCGGGGCCTCGTTCGCGCCAAGGCATGGGGCTCCAAGACCTCGGTCATCGACGACCGGTTGCTCGCCGTGGCAGTCCGTCCGGCCGGACGCTCCCCCCGGTGCGGCCGGGACGGCCTGGACACGTGCGTGGCTCGGCAGGTCTACGGCGCGGGCGACCCGACCACGGTGTACGTCGGTCGATGGTGTGACGAGTTCTTGTGCCTCGTGCATCTCGTCTACGTCGGCCCCCACAACACGGTGTGGGTGGGGGCCGGAAGTCGTCTCAGCCGGCTCCCGCGCCAGCAGCAGCGGCTGATCGATCTCGTGCTCGACCCCCGGTTGCAGTAGAGGTGGTTGCCGTGTCCGAGCCCACTGATGTCCCCATGACAAAGGCTCTGCAGAGAGTGCGTCACCACCGGCTCCAGGTCGCAGCGGCAATCAGTGTCGCCGTGCTCGTCGCGGCGGGGACCGTTGCCGCCCTCTCGCCGAGCGGTGGCGAAGCAACCGACGCAGAGCCGACGCCGACCCGGCATTCAGCCCGTGAGGCCGCGCCCTCGAGGCCTGACCGCGCGAAGTCGCAATCACCCGCCACCTGGGTCGACACCAAGATCAAGCCCAGGATCAACGACGACGGCTGGGCCATGGCCGACCCCCTGCGGTCCGCCCGCGACGCGTGGTACGACGTAGTCGCCGCTCACCTCGATCAGGCAGGTGAGCTCGTCAAGGGCCGCCGGTTGGTCTGGCAGCTGGAGTCGACGTGGCGGCACCGGAACTGGTGGGTCGAGGTCGGCATCCTCGTCGACGACGGCGACGGGCAGGTGATGGAGCATGTTTGCCCCCTGAGCGCATGGTCGCCCCCGCCGGCCGAGAGCCCGGATTGTCGGCAGGATCGACTCGTAGGACCTCACGGCGAGGATGCCTGGCTCATCGTGCCGCGGCGATCTGAAGGACCGGATGGCTGCAGAGCCTCGCCGATCTGCGCGAAACACGTCGCCCTCGTCGTGGTCGAGCGCGCCGACGGGACGTTCGGACACGTCACTGCCTTCGGGCACGGCAGAAAGGACGCTGACCCGTTCCCTCTCGACCTCATGGCGGAAGCGGCCGCCGACCCTCGACTCACCCTCCCGCCCACGGCATTTCGAGTGCCGCTCACCGGGGACGTCGTCGAAGTCGTTCGTGAGCACTTCGGGAGCTTCCGCCGGACAGACACGAAGGCGAGCCCCCTCGGGATCGCCGGGACCGACGGTCACCTGGCGATCCCGGCCACGCCTTTCGACAAGTACACCGCGCACCTGTCCGTCACAGTCACTCCGGCCGGACGGGCTCCCCGATGCGGCAAGTGGGGCCTGCGCAGCTGCGTTGCGCGGCAGATCTACGGCGCGAGCGACCCCACCACGGTGTACCTCGGAGAATGGTGCAACGAAGCCGCGTGTTGGCGCGAACTCGTGTAAGTCGGTCCACGGAACACGGTGAAGGCCCGCACCGGGGTCATTGTCGGCGAACGCGCCCACGAGCAGAAGCGTCTGATCGACCTCCTGATCGATCGACGGTTGCAGTAGGTCGAGAGGGGTCGAGGGCCGCAACCCGTCAGTGCGCGAGGGAGGACTCGCACTCGACCTACGACAGGTGAGCTACTGCGCATCCGTCACGAGGCTGATCGAGTCGAGGATCGACTGGAGTTCGGCGCGATCGGTGTCCGAGACGCCCGGTCTGCTCACGCTGACGATGGGGCGAGCATGCCCTGTACGCCGGCGCGGTGCTCGACGCGCGGATCGTGGCGGTCGCGGGGGGCAAGGCGACGGCGAAGCAACGAGGGCGGCGAGTCCCGCCTCACTCTTCCGCGCGAGCTTGTCGCTGGCTGCCCCACCCGCGGCGGGCCGATTCTGCGTTTACCGGGATGAGTGCGTTCCGAACGAGGAGAGTGGCCCTATGGACCGGGAGGTCGAGCTCAGGGAGTTCGTCTCGGCGCGTGGCGCGGCGCTCTCGCGGGCGGCGTTCCTGCTGACCGGCGATCACCAGAGCGCCGAGGATCTCGTCCAGGAGACCTACGTGGTCCTGGTCCGGCGCTGGCAGAAGACCGGCACGGTGGATCCGGAGGCTTACGTGCGGCGGATCCTGTACAGCCGGTTCGTGGACTCCTGGAGACGTCGGCGGATCTCCGAGCTGCCCTCGGCCTCGCCCCCGGACAGGCCCTGCGGTGACGAGACGAGCATGACCGCTGATCGACTGACGCTCCAAGGCGCACTGACCCGGCTCACGGCTCGCCAACGAGCGGTGCTGGTGCTGCGGTTCTACGAGGACCTCACCGAGGTGCAGGCCGCGGCCGCGCTCGGGATCAGCCCGAACACGGTGAAGTCGCAGACCCGGGTCGCGCTGCAGCGCCTGCGCGAGCTCGTCCCCGACGCGGTGGCCTCGTTCGAAGGAGTGGAGTCATGAGCGGCCTGCGCGAGGCGTTCGACGAGATCGTCGCCGACGTCCCGGTCTACGGCGACCTCGACCGCGCCATCGAGCAGGCCGACCAGGAGCGCCGGCGGCGCTACGGAGCGATCGCCGGTCTCGCCGCGGCCGCCGCCGTGATGGTCGTGGTCCTCGGGACGTTCGCGGTGACCCGTGACAAGGACGGCGCTCCGCAGCCGGCCGGCCCGTCGCCGACCGGGACGCGAGCGGACGGAACCTCGGAGACGACGGCGCCCGCGGACCTGCCGGCCAACGGCCGCCTCGTGAGGGCCGAGGATCTCTTCGCCCCCGTCCTCGAGCCCTGCTCCCTCATCACCGCCGACTTCAGGCTGGCGATCCCGGGGGCGGAATGCACGATCAGAGCGCATGACGTCGACCCCGCAGCGAACATCGGTCTCTTCGAGGAGTTCCCGACCGACACGGGCAACGACCCGAGCAGCCCTCCACCCGTCGCGACGTTGCGCGTGGCGACGCGGGACGAGGTGGTCGGGAGGTTCCCGTCGCCGTACGCGGACGTGGACGCGGAGCTCGGTCCGGGTCCGAACGAGATCACGCTCGCCCACGGCCAGGAGATCACGGTGGTCGGGTTCGACGGCGAGGAGCGGCGCAGCATCGACCTCTCCACCGTGCTCGCTCCTGCGGAGGTCGGCCCGACCGGCGAGGAGATCCTGTCCGTGGAGTGGTCGCCGGACGGGACGCGGATGGCCCTCGTCAGCAGGCTCCTCACCGAGGAGGGGATGTCCTCCCGCCTCTGGGTCACCAACAGCGACGGCAGCGAGCCACAGGTCGTCCACACGGCGACCAACACCGAACCGGTGCTGCGGACACCGCTGGCCTACCTGTGGAGTCCGACGTGGTCCCCCGACGGCGGCAGTCTCGGATTCATCGAGGAGTTCGCCTCCCTTGGCGGCACCGAGGAGTCCCAGTCGATCAGGGCCGCCACCCTCACCCTGTCCGGATCCGGTGCCTCCGTCCCGCGCACCCTGTACGACTACCCCTCCGCCACGGCGTACGACGAGGCGGAGATCCTGTGGTCCCCCGACGGGACTCGCGTCGCACTGCGGGTGCCGAACCAGGTGCTCGAGCTGTCGGTCGAGGACGGCCGCGTCCTGGACCGTCATCCCCTGATCGCCGGCAAGCTGACCTGGCTCCCGAGGTGACGACGATGAGGCCGTGCCGATCCCGGCGCGGGGTCCTGCTGGCGCCTGCCGCCGGGAACGCGGTGGTCGTCGACGAGCGTGGTCCGGGCGCGGTGCCCCCACCCGCCGTTGCCACTTTCTGCGTTCTTGAGGTCGACAAGGTCCGTTCGAAGGAGAGTCGATCATGGAGCAGGAAGCCGATCCTGTGGAGTTGGTCGTGGCACGCGGTGCCGCGCTCTCGCGCGCGCCGTACGTGCTGGCCGTGCTGGCGTCCCTGCTTCTGGGTGGATGTGGAGGCGGCCCCACCCCCACAGCGACACGGGAGTCCACCACCCCGACGGCCGGTGCGTCGACCAGCCCTCCGACGAGCGCGGCCCCGACCGGCGTGCCCGAGCTCCAGGACGGTGCAGTGACCCCCGGGCGCTACCGGTTCGTGGTGCTGAACACCTGCGACGTGGACTGCCCGGCGGACAAGAGGCCCGCGCTGCCGACCCTCGAGGTCACCGTTCCCGCGGGCTGGACCGCCGCCACGGAGGTCGTCTCCCTGTTCCCGGCCGAGGGCAGGGACACGGCGAGTCCCAACGACCCGGCCCTCGCGCTGGGGTGGACCAACTGGTGGGTGCGCCTGAACTCCCAGCCCTGCTCACAGGTCTCGCACCAGAAGCCCGACATCCCGGTCGGCCCGACCGTTGGCGACTTCGTCGACGCCGTGGCCGCGCATCCGCTCATCGACACCACCGAGCCCCGGCCCGTCAAGCTGGGGAGGTACCGCGGCACGTTCTTCTCGCTGCTCGGACCGAAGGACCTGAGCGACTGCTATGAGTGGCGTCCCTGGGAGCCCGCGCCCTACGTCCAGGGGCCGGCGAACCGGTGGGACCTCTGGGTCATGGACGTCGATGGGGTTCGCGTGGTCATCATGACCCAGTACTTCCCGGACACACCGGCGGCCATCAAGGCCGAGTTGCGTGCCATGGCCGAATCCGTCCGGTTCGCACCTGGGCGGAGCTAGGTGGAGGCCACGTCATGATCCCCCGACTGCCGAAACTGCCCGGCTCCCGTCCGCGCCGAGCGGTCGTCGCCGGCGCGTTGGTCGTGGCTCTCGCGGGGTGCTCCGACTCGACCCCCGCAACCGCACCCGCCGACACGTCGGAGACGAGTCGGTCGACCACCACGGCGACGACCGAACCTCCGCCGAGCACGCTGATCACCGGAGACGTTCGGTTCCCGATGGACGCCACCATCACGGAGCTGCAACGCGCCCTGCGGAGCGGACGGATCACCTCGGTCGAGCTCGTCGACTTCTTCCTCGCGCGGATCGAGGCGTACGACGACGCCGGTCCCGAGCTGAGCGCGCTGATCACGATCAACCCACGGGCGCGCGCCGAGGCTGCGGCCCTCGATTCCGAGCGCACAGCGTCCGGGCCACGCGGGCCGCTGCACGGGATCCCGCTGGTGGTGAAGGACAACATCAACACGGCCGAGATGCGGACGACGTCCGGCAGCCGCGTCCTCGAGCACTTCCAGCCGGCCCGGGACGCCTTCCAGGTCCGCAAGCTGCGCGAGGCGGGCGCGATCATCCTCGCCAAAGCGAACCTCGCCGAGCTGGCCCAGAGCTCCAACTCCTA
This sequence comes from Nocardioides pelophilus, assembly GCF_014180685.1. Taxonomy (GTDB): domain Bacteria; phylum Actinomycetota; class Actinomycetes; order Propionibacteriales; family Nocardioidaceae; genus Nocardioides; species Nocardioides pelophilus. The sequence continues at coordinate 22,493 of NZ_JACEHF010000041.1, forward strand.
CTCGACCGTCGGAGGCCAGACGCTGAGCCCGTACGACACCAGCCGGGAGCCCGGCGGGTCGAGCGGCGGCACCGCCGTCGCCGTCGCGGCGAACTTCGCCGTCGCGGGACTCGGACAGGACACCTGCGGATCCATCCGCCACCCCGCGGGACTGAACAACGTCTACGGTCTGCGCCCGACGTACGGCCTGTCGTCGCGCGCCGGGTCCCTTCGCTTCTCCTCCTCCCTCGACGAGCTGGGTCCGATGACGCGCACCGTGGCAGATCTGGCGATCATCGTGGACATCACCTCCGGCGAGGACCCTGAGGACCCGGCCACGGTGCCGACGCAGACCTCCCTCGTCGATGCGCTCGACCCTGGCGGACTCGAGGGGCGGCGGATCGGCGTCCTGGAGTTCGACTATCGGAACGAGCTGGACGGCGTCCTTCAGGACGCGCTCGACGTGATGGTCGCGAGCGGGGCGGAGCTGGTCCCGATCAGCCTGCCCGAGCCACGGCAGAACATGGATCCGATCCTGGGCGAGTTCCCGTCGAGCCTCGCCGCGTACCTCGCGGAGGAACCCACCGCGCCGAGGCGGGCGTGGGCCCGGATCGTGGACGACCCGGGAGCCAGTCGCAGGACACCCACCACCCGGGCGTACCGCGAGGCGGTCGCCGGCCGGATGGCGTACCGGCGGGATCTCGAGGCGGTCATGGATCGGCACGACGTCGACGCGGTCGCCTACCCCGTCAGCTCGACGACGGCGAGCGTCATCGTGAGTCCCGACCAGGACGACGACTCCGGCCACTTCGGCTGCGGCCCAGCGAGTATCGCGGGTCTACCGGCGCTGGCGATGCCGGCCGGCTTCGCGTCCGACGGCCTGCCGGTCGGCCTGGAGCTGCTCGGTCGCGCGTTCGACGAGGCGACGCTGATCTCGATCGCGTCCGGCTTCGAGGCGCATACCGACCACCGCGGGCTGCCGGTCTCGGTGCCGCCGCTGCCCGAAGGCTAAGCGGGATTGGGAGGTCTCCTGCCCACGCGATTCCGGCCACCATCCAGTAAGTGATTTCCATGCGGGTCGTTCGGTCAGTTGCGGGTGTTCCAGACCACTGGGGTCTGGCGGAGCCAGGTGCCCTGCTCGACGGTGTCGAGGAGGAACGTCGCGAGGTCGTGGCGGTTGACGAACGTGGCGGGCTTCTCGGTGCCGGGTGCGGCAGCTCGAAGAGGGCCCTTGGCGGGTCTGTCGGTGAGCGCGACGGCACGGGCCAGGGTCCACTCGACGTCGGAGGCGCGCATCAGTGCGTCGACGCCGTTGTGGTCCTCGAAGCCGGCCTTGATGTTGGAGATTGTGATGAGGCCGCGCATGACCGGGTTGACGCGCTTCCAGTCCTCGGCGACGCCCTGGCTGGAGGTCGCCACGAAGCGGGTGATGCCCTCCTCGGCCATCATGGTCAGGTGGCGCAAGCGGCGTCGGTCATGAAGTTCGGCGGGCTGACGGGCTTGGCCCACGGGTTGTCCGAGACGCGGGCGTTGTTCAGCACGCTGATCACGGCCTCGGCGCCATCGGCCGCGCGGCGGATGTCGTCAATGCTGGCCGGGGTGCCGCTGATCAGCTCGACGCCGGCGGGCGCGTCGAGCGCGTCGCTTCAGCGTGACAGTGGACAGGCCCCGGGTCCGAGGACCCGGGGCCTGTCACGACGTGCGCGAGGGGGGAGTTGAACCCCCACGTCCTTTCGGACACACGGACCTGAACCGTGCGCGTCTGCCTATTCCGCCACTCGCGCGTCGCTGAATGATCAGCCGGGCAAGGCTATCCCAGGGCCGCCGTGCGTCCCAAACCGGGAACGGGTGCCTGCTGCTCGCGCCGATCGCTGATGTAACACGCCGTTCGGCGATCTGGCAGGACGTTCGCGTTGCTTCGGCCCCGATGCACCGGTCTCCCACCGACGCCAGGGGTCTCCCAGTACGGCGAACAGCGTGTTGCAGCCGCCGACGGCCGCCCAGTGCCGCAGACAGCGTGTTACAGCTGGGGGCCGGCCCCGAACCGGCAACCCGCCCTGAACCGCCCCCGCCCTGAACCGCCCCCGCCCCGAACCGCCCCTGCCCCGAACCGGTGGTCGCGCGCGGGGTGCCTGGCCGTCACGGGTGGCACCGATACGATCGACGGAACCCGACAGCGTCGGGCGCTAGGCATGCGAGCGGACGGGAACAGGAGATCTCCGGAGTGGGCGGACTGCAGCGCTTCGAGCACAAGCTCGAGCGGGCGATCTCCGGGGTGTTCGCCCGGACGTTCCGCAGCGCCGTCCAGCCGGTCGAGATCGCGGCCGCGCTGCAGCGCGAGCTCGACAACAAGGCGCAGATCCTGTCCCGCGAGCGACGGCTGGTGCCGAACACGTTCGCGGTCGAGCTGTCGCAGTCGGACCTGGAGCGGCTGGCGCCGTACGACTCCGCGCTCGCCGCCGAGCTGGTCGAGCAGCTGCAGGAGCACGCCGACCTCCAGTCCTACGTCTTCCCCGGTCCGTTGCGGATCACGTTCGAGGCGGCCGAGGACCTCGGCACCGGTCGGTTCCGCGTGCTGAGCAAGGCCGAGGCGTCGGTGAGCGGCCACGCGCGCTACACCACGCGACACCGCACCCGCGCCGTCCTCGAGGTCAACGGCACCCGGCACCCGCTCCAGCCTCCGGGCCTGGTGGTCGGCCGCGGCAGCGAGGCCGACATCCGGATCAACGACCCCGGCGTCAGCCGCCGGCACGCCGAGTTCCTGGTCACCGCGCAGTCGGTCTCGACCGCCGCGCCCGGCGAGGGCCCGCTGCAGATCGAGGTCCACGACATGGGCTCCACCAACGGCATCTCGGTCGACGGGCAGAAGGTGAGCCGGGCTCCGTTGCACGACGGGTCCCGGGTGCAGGTCGGCCACACCTCCCTGGTCGTCCGACTCCTCGAGGAAGAGATCGCCGATGTCTGAGCTCACCTTGTTCCTCGTCCGGGTCGCCTACCTGGCGATCCTGTGGATTTTCGTGCTCTCGGCGATCTCGGTGATCCGGTCCGACATGTTCGGCGCCCGGCTTCCGTCGACCGGCGCGGGCGCCGGCGCCGCGCCCCAGCCCCCG
>NZ_JACEHF010000041.1:25619-26113 GCF_014180685.1 Nocardioides pelophilus
TCGCCGACCCACGTCGCGGTGATCCAGGGCCAGAACACCGGTGTGACCGCGGCGCTGGCGAACGCCCCGATCCTCATCGGCCGCGGCAACGACGCCGCGATCCGGCTCGACGACGACTACGTCTCCACCCGGCACGCCCGGATCGCCGCCTCCGGCGACCAGTGGTACGTCGAGGACCTCGGATCCACCAACGGCACCTACCTCGGAACCCAGCGCATCACCCAACCGACCACGATCGGGCTCGGTGCGCAGGTGCGCATCGGGAAGACCATCCTGGAGCTGAGGAAGTAGACCTTTGACGTCAGACGACCACACGCTCCCCGACGACCCGACCGGGTCGGGCGGTCCGGGCGAGCCTCCCGGGCCTCCCGAGCCTCCCGAGCAGCCCGCTCCGCCGACGGAGCCGCCGCCGGCCGACCAGCCGCCGCCCCCGCCGGACGCCATGGACGACCCGACCGACACGACGATGGAGTCGGCCGCCGAGACCGGCGAGC
>NZ_JACEHF010000042.1 GCF_014180685.1 Nocardioides pelophilus
CGGCGCGCGAGACCTCTCCGGAGTCATGGACGTGGCGCAGCAGCGTCCCGAGATTGTGACGGCGGACGGCTTCCTGGTTGGTCCCCGTCCCCGTCCGCGGCGCGCTGGCCACGCTAGACCCCGGCGGCCGATCGACGACGGCGAGACACCGCGTCGACGCTCGCGGCGAGGAGCAGCACACCGCCGGTGACGATGAAGTTGATGTAGCTCGCCTGGCCGAGCAGGCCGAGGCCGTTGGGGATGGTGGCGATCACCAGCCCGCCGATCACGGCGTCGATGGCGCGGCCGCGACCGCCGAACAGGCTGGTGCCGCCGATGACGGCCGCGCCCACGGCGTAGAGCAGCTCGTTGCCGCCACCGGAGCCCGGCGACACCTTGCCCGTGTACGAGGCGGCGAGGATGCCTGAGATGGCAGCCATGCCGGAGCAGATCATGAAGGCCGAGATCTTGATCCGCCGGACGTTGATGCCGGCCCGACGCGCCGCCTCCGCGTTGCCGCCGACGGCGTAGAGGTGTCGGCCGAACCGGGTGCGGGTGAGGACGAACGTCCAGAACAGCAGCAAGGCGATGACCACCGGGGCCACCCACGGGATGCCGCTGATGTTGAAGATCAGCGGGTTGGGCGCGCGGTTGGCGCTCAGCAGCGCCGTGAGCCCCAGGACGACCACGCCGAGGATCACGATCTGCACCACGACCAGGGCGAGCGGGCGGTGGGTCAGACCCTTGCTCGACCGCGAGCGGTAGCGCCAGAGGGAGAGCGCTGCGAACCCGAGCACGATCGCGCCCGCTGCGATCCACCCGGCGGTCACCGGGACGTTCTTGATCGACAGTCCCCGCAGGACCTCGTCGTTCCACCGGAGCGACCCTCCCGCGCCGATCAGCTTGAGCGGCACGGCCTGGAGGGCGAGGAAGAACGCGAGGGTGACGACGAACGAGGGGATTCCGAGCAAGGCGACCAGGGCGCCGATGGTGAGCCCGATCACCGCCCCGGCGGCAAGGCCCGCGAGCGCTGCCGCCCACCACACCCAGCCGTGGTCGATCATCAGCAGCGCGACGATCGTCGCCGAGGCGCCGCCCGCGACGCCGGCGGAGAGGTCGATCTCGCCCAACAGCAGGACGAAGACCAGGCCCATGGCCAGCACGCAGATGGAGCCGGCCTGCACGACCAGGTTGGCCATGTTGTACGTCGTGAGGAACCGGTCGTGCAGAGACGAGAACACGATGAACAGCACGATCAGGCCGAGGATCGCCGGCAGCGAGCCCATGTCGCCGCCCTTGAGGCGGCCGAGGTAGTCCCGGGCCTCGTCCTTCAGGAGCTCGAGCTGGCCGGGGCGACGGGTGGCGCCGGTCTCGGCGCTCTCCTCCGCGGTGGGCTTCGTGTCGTGGTCGGGCTTGACGCTCATGATCGTCCGCCTCTCAGATCGTGGCCGACGCGACGTCGCGGATGCCGAGATCGCCGGACCGGCCGGCGGTGATCAGCTCCACGATCTGGCTGTGGCTCAGGGACTCGGCAGCGACGTCGGCCGCGACCCGGCCCAGGTAGAGCGCGGTGACCCGGTCGGCGACCTCGAGGACGTCGTTCATGTTGTGGGAGATCAGCACCACGCCGAGGCCTCGGTCCGCCAGCCGCCGCACCAGGTCGAGGACCTGCCGGGTCTGGGCGACGCCCAGCGCGGCGGTCGGCTCGTCGAGGAGCACGATCTTGGAGTTCCAGAGGACCGCCTTCGCGATCGCGACCGTCTGGCGCTGCCCGCCGGAGAGGCTGGCGACGCTCTGCCGCACCGACTTCACGGTGCGCACGGACAGGGAGGCGAGCGTCTCGCGCGCCTTCTCCTCCATGGTGAGGTCGTCGAGGGTGATCCCGTTGCGCAGCTCGCGCCCGAGGAACATGTTGTCGACGATGTCGAGGTTGTCGCACAACGCGAGGTCCTGGTAGACGACCTCGATGCCGAGTGCGGCGACGTCGCGGGGACCGTGGACGTGGACCGGCTGCCCGTCGAACAGGTAGTCGCCGCTGTCGCGGCCGTAGATCCCGGCGATCACCTTCACCAGGGTCGACTTGCCGGCCCCGTTGTCCCCGACGAGCGCGGTGACCTGCCCCGGGTAGACGGCGAAGTCGACGTCGTGCAGGACGTGGACCACGCCGAAGCTCTTGTTGACGCCGCGCAGCTCGAGCAGCGGGGCCGGGTCGGGCTCGGAGCCCGGGTAGGCCGGGATCTCGGACATCGTGCGCTCCCTTGGGATGGCGGTAGAGCCGGTAGGGCCGGCCGGGGATTGTTGTGGCGAACAACGATCGGGGGCACCCGCGCTCGTCCGGCGCGGGTGCCCCACGTCGTCAGGGAGTGATGCCTGCATCCTCGCAGAGCTGCACGAAGTCGCCGGTGCAGACGTCGTCGTACGTCATGCTGCCGTCGGCGAAGACACCCTGGATCTCCTCGGCGATGTTGTCCTTGTTGATCGCCACCGGGTCGAGGATGACAGCGGGAACGTCCCGGCCGCCCTCGGTGTCCTCGACCGTGCCGGTGGTCTCCGGCTCCTCGCCGTTGGCGAGGGCGATCGCAGCGTCGGCGAGGGCCTGGGCCTCAGCGACGGACGACTTGAAGACCGTCATGCACTGCGTGCCGGCGAGGATGTTCTGGAGACCCTCGACGGTCGCGTCCTGGCCGGTCACCGGGACCTTGCCAGCCTGGCCGTTGCCCTCGAGGATGCTGATCGCAGCGCCGCCGAGACCGTCGTTCGCGGCCAGCACGCCGTCGACGTCGCCGCCGGCGTCGGTGTACATCTGCTGGAAGATGACCGCGGCCTCTTCGTTGTCCCACTCGGGCACGGCCTGCTCACCGACGGGTGTGTAGCTGCTGATGCCGTCCAGCACGTTGTGCGCGCCCTCCGCGAACAGCGTCGCGTTGTTGTCGGTAGGCGAGCCGTTCAGGTAGACGATGTTCGCCGCCTTGTCGCCGAGGCAGTCCGCCAGGCCCTGGCCCTGCAGCTCGCCGACCTTGACGTTGTCGTAGGAGATGTAGACCTCGGCAGAGCCGCCCAGCGTCAGCCGGTCGTAGTCGATCGTGAGGACACCGGCCTCCTTGGCCTTCTCCTCGATGGCCGCTCCCGACGCGGAGTCGAGGTTGACGATCGCGAGCACGGTCGCGCCGTCGCCGATCATGCTGTCCGCGAGCGCCGTCATCTTCTCCGCGTCACCCTCGGTGTTCTGGATGTCGTAGTCGATGCCGGCCTCGTCGAACGCCGCCTCCATCGCAGGACGGTCAGCGGCCTCCCACCGGACCGAGGACTCGGTGTCGGGCAGGATGACGCCGATCTTCGCGTTGTCGGCTCCTCCTCCGCCGTTCCCGTTGCCGTCGTCGCCGTCGTCGCCGCATGCCGAGAGTGAGAGCGCGAGCACCACACCCATCGCCGCCAGCGCACCGTACTTGCGCTTCACAAAAACCGCCTCCTCGCGATTCCGCTCCCCGGTGCTGTCCGACTCTCGGAGTCCGTGGTGCGGGCATATGTTGTCCGGGACAACATATGTAGTGACGGGGGTCACGTAAAGAGGGTTGCCGAAAACTTTTCCTTCGGGGTGCCCGACGGGGCGCAAGCACGACCCGGCGCCGGGCGTGCGCACTCGCTGCTCGGCGACCGCGAGCAGGGTCGGACTACGAGCGGGTCCGCGCCGGCGGCACGCCGTAGGTCGTCGTGCGCTCGCGGACCGGGCGATCGATGCCCGCGCCGATCTCGATGAGCTCCTCGACCGTCTTCGCGGAGCCGTGCTCGGAGCCGGCCATCCGGGAGATCGTCTCCTCCATCAGGGTGCCGCCGAGGTCGTTGGCGCCTGCCTGGAGCATGGCGCGGGTGCCGTCGACGCCGAGCTTGACCCAACTGGTCTGGATGTTGGCGATCCGGCCGTGCAGCAGGATCCGGGCCATCGCGTGCACGGCCAGGTTGTCGCGCAGCGTGGGGCCGGGGCGGGCGACGCCGGCCAGGTAGATCGGCGAGGAGGTGTGGACGAACGGCAGCGGCACGAACTCGGTGAACCCGGTGCGCCCGGCTTCGAGCGACTGGTCCTGAACTCGGGAGAGGACCCGCAGGTGCGCCACCCAGTGCCGCGGGTTGTCGACGTGGCCGTACATCATCGTCGAGGTGGTCGGGATGCCGAGCCGGTGGGCGGTGCTGACGATCTCGATCCAGGTGCGCGCCGGGAGCTTGCCCTTGGTCAGCACCCAGCGGACCTCGTCGTCGAGGATCTCGGCCGCGGTGCCGGGCAGCGAGCCGAGGCCGGACTCGCGGGCCTTGATCAGGAAGTCCTCGATCGACAGCCCGGTGCGGGCGGTGCCGTTGACGACCTCCATCGGGCTGAACGCGTGGACGTGCATCTCGGGGACCCGCTGCTTCACGGCCTGCACCAGGTCGAAGTACGCCGTCGCGGGGAGCTCGGGATCGATGCCGCCCTGCATGCACACCTCGGTGGCGCCGAGCTCCCACGCCTCCTGCGCCCGGTCGGCCACCTCGGTGTAGCTCAGGGAGTAGGCGTCCGCGTCGGTCTTGCGCTGGGCGAACGCGCAGAACCGGCAGCCGACGTAACAGACGTTGGTGAAGTTGATGTTGCGGTTGACCACGTAGGTGGCGTCGTCACCGACGGTCTCGCGACGCAGGTCGTCGGCCAGCCGCACCACCTCGCGCAGCAGGTCGCCCTCCGCGGTCATCAGCGTCAGCGCGTGCTCGTCGGACAGGTTGCCGGGGTCCTTCTCGGCGGCCCTGAGCGCCCGCGCGCCGGTGGTTTCGAGGCTCGGCGCCGGGGCGCCTCGCACCTCAACCAGCGGCGCGGAGGTGCTTCCAGCAGCCTCTCGGACGGCATCCCAGTCGCCGTAGACGCTGGCGAAGTCGCCGCGGCGGTCGTCGGTGCGGCCGTCGGTGTCGATGGAGGCATGGAGGTCGGTGCGGCCGTGGCCCGAGGTCTCGCCGAACCCGCCGTCGGGCTCCTGCCAGGGCAGGCCGGTGGGTTTCACTCCGGGTATGGCGAGACCGTCCGGTCCGGCGAGCGCGGCGACGTGGCCGGCGACCCGGGGGTCGAGCCAGGGCTCGCCCCGCTCGAGGGCGCCGACGACGTACTCCGGGTGGACGGTGAGCCGCGCCTTGAGCTCGAACCCGCACGCGGCGGTCAGGGCGCGCAACCGGTCGAGGGACGGCCAGGGACGCTCGGGGTTGACGTGGTCGGGGGTGAGCGGTGAGACGCCGCCCCAGTCGTCGATGCCGGCCGCGATCAGGAGGCGGCACTCCTCCGAGCCCTCGGAGCTGTCGACCAGGTTGGGCGGGGCCTGCACCCGGGCCTTGGGGCCGAGGACCAGCCGGGTGACGGCGATCGCGGCGCGGTAGTCGTCGAGCCCGAGGTCGTCGACGTGGCGCATCGCGGTGTCCGGCTTGGCGCGGAAGTTCTGGACGATGACCTCCTGCACGGCGCCGTAGGCGCGAGAGGTACGACGCAGCGCGAAGATCGTCTCCGCCCGTTCGGCCAGTGTCTCGCCGATGCCGACCAGCAGGCCCGTGGTGAACGGCACCGACAGCCGGCCGGCGTCCTCCAGCACCCGGAGTCGAAGGTCGGGGTCCTTGTCGGGGGAGCCGTAGTGGGCCTCGCCCTTGGTCTCGAAGAGCCGCCGGGACGTGGTCTCGAGCATCATCCCCATCGACGGGGAGACCGGCTTGAGCCGGTTGATCTCCTCCCACGACATGACGCCGGGGTTGAGGTGCGGCAGTAGCCCGGTCTCCTCGAGCACCCGGACCGCCATCGCCCGCACGTAGGCGAGGGTGGAGTCGTAGCCCTGCTCGTCGAGCCAGGCGCGCGCCTCGGGCCAGCGGTCCTCGGGTCGGTCACCGAGCGTGAACAGCGCCTCGAGGCAGCCCAGCGCTGCGCCCTCGCGGGCGATGTCGAGGATCTCGTCGGGGGACAGGTAGAGCCCGCCGGCGCCGCCCTTGCGGCGCGCGGCCTGCTTCGGCGTCTCCACGAAGGTGCAGTAGTGGCACTTGTCGCGGCACAGCCGGGTGACGGGGATGAAGACCTTGGGGGAGTAGGTGAGCACGCCGGCTCGCCCGGCCGCGACCAGGCCCGCGTCGCGCACCTTGGCGGCAGCCGCGGTGAGCCGGTCCAGCTCCGCACCGGTCGCCGCGAGGAGCGCGGTCGCCTCGTCGAGATCGAGAGCGGCGCCGCGCTCGGCGCGCGCGAGAGCGCGGCGGATCTGCTGGGGGGTGGGGTGCGGGGCCATCGTCGCCAAGCGTAACGGACCACCGCCGGAACTAGAACACGTTCTAGCCGAGCGGTGGTCCGTCGCGCCGTCGTCAGTCGAGCGCTGCCACCTTCTCCCGCTCGGGCTCCGATCCCGGCTCGGGAAGTGAGCGGTCGACGCTGTCGATCTTGCTCGGCCACCAGATCTTGCCGCCGAGGTCCAGGTTGAGCGCCGTCACCAGGACCGACCGGACGATCATCGTGTCGAGGAGCACCCCCAGTGCGATCGTCGTGCCGATCTGCAGGGCGAACGTCATCGGCATGGTGGCGAGCATCGCGAACGTCGCCGCCAGCACGAACCCGGCCGACGTGATCACGCCACCGGTGGACGAGAGCGCGATCAGCGACCCCCGACGGGTGCCGTGCTGCGCGGTTTCCTCGCGGACCCGGGTCATCAGGAAGATGTTGTAGTCGATGCCCAGCGCCACGAGGAACACGAACGCGAACAGCGGGAACCCGGGATCGACGTGGTCGAGTCCGTAGATGAGGTCGAACACCAGCCCGGAGATGCCGAGCGCGGCGCCGAAGGACAGGATCACCGTGCCGATCAGCAGCACCGGCGCCAGCAGGGCACGCAGCAGGGCGACCAGGATCAGCAGGACGGCGATGAGGACGATCGGGATGATCACCTTGTTGTCACGTTCGGACGCCGTCTCGATGTCCATCGTCAGTGCGGTCCACCCGGTCACCTGTGCCTCGTCGGAGACAGCGTGCACGCGCTCGCGCACCTCGATCACGGCGTCCTTGGACTCCTCGGCGATCGAGTCCGCCTGGAGAGACGCCTGGATCAGCGCCGTGTCGCCCTCGACCAGCGGCGGCATCGGGTCGTCGAGGCCCTCGATGCCGGTCATCGCCTCCGCGACCGCTTCGGCGTCCGCGGCCGGGGCCACGACCTGCACGGGTGTGCTCGCGTCGACCAGGTCGTGATCGTTGAGGAGCTCCTGGCCGATGACCGAGTCGACCTCGTCGCCGGCGTAGATCTCGTCGGACGGGACGCCCGACGTGTCGAGCCGGAAGAACCCGAGGCAGAGGGCGCCGAGCACCAGGGCGGTGCCGACCCACACGACGCGCGGCCGCTTGTCGATGGAGCTGCCGATCCGCGCCCAGAAGCCCGACGCCGTGGGCTCATCGGTGCCGAAGTGCGGCACGAAGGGCCAGAAGACCCAGCGGCCGCAGATGACCAGCAGCGCGGGCAGCAGCGTCACCATCACGACGAACGTCACGGCGATCGCGACGGCGTTGGCGGGTCCGAGGCCGGCGGTGGAGTTCAGCTCGGCGAACATCAGGCACAGGAGGCCGACCACGACGGTGGCTGCGCTGGCGAGGATGGCGGGTGCCGCGCGGTGCAGCGCGAAGGCCATCGCCTCGTGCCGATCCTCGTGACGGCGCAGCTCTTCTCGATAGCGGGCCACGAGCAGGAGCGCATAGTCGGTGCCCGCCCCGATCACCAGGACCATCATGATGAACTGCGTCTGGCCGTTGATCGTGAGGCCGGCGTGCTTCGCCAGGAAGTACAGGAGCCCCATCGACATGCCGAGCCCCACGACGGCGGTGAAGATCGGCAGGATCCACAGGACCGGGCTGCGGTAGCTGACGAGCAGGATGAGGATTACCGCGAGCAGCGTGATCAGGAGCAGACGCCCTTCGAAGCCCTCGAACGCCGCCGCCTGGTCGGCCGTCTGGCCGCCGGCGCCCGCGACGTAGACCTCGACCCCGTCGGTCCGGGTCAGGTCGCGGATGTCCTCCGCGACGTCGGGCATGTCGTACCAGACCTCGTCGCCGCGGTTGATGGTGAAGTCGAGCTTGGCGACCTGACCGTCCTCGGAGACGTAGGGGATGGGGATGCCGGCCGCCTGGGCGCGGGCCGGGGTCACCACCTCCGTGACGCCCTCGATCTCCTCGATCTCAGCGGCGTGCTCCTCGATGGCGGCCAGCTGTGCGTCGGTCAGGCCGTCCTCGTTGTAGTAGACGACGGTCGTGCCCATGTCGTTGGGGTCCTGGAACGCGTCGAGCCTCTCGATGGCCTGGGTCGACTCGGCGCTCTCGGGCAGCCAGGAGGAGATCTCGTTGTCCTGGACGTCGAGCAGCTTGCCGGCGAACGAGCCGAGCCCGACAGCTGCGATGAGGACGACGACGAGGACGATCCATTTCGTGAAGGGGCCGGTGAGCTTGCCGGCGATCTGACGGTGCATGGAGAACAGCCTTTCAGGGACCACGGACATCGGCATCAGGGTTTCGCCGGATCCGACCCCGAGAAGCCCGGGGATTCATCGGGATACGACGAAGCGGCCCGGCGAGGTGCCATGGAGACACCCCGCCGGGCCGCTGTGTGACAGCCGTCAGCGCGAGAAGCAACTGCCGGTCAGAGCGCGGGCACCTTCTCCCGCTCGGGCTCCGCTCCCGGGTCGGGCAGCGGGTGGTCGTCGCTGTCGAGCTTGCTCGGCCACCAGATCTTGGCGCCGAGGTCGAGGTTGAGCGCCGTGACCAGCACCGAGCGGACGACCATCGTGTCGAGCAGCACCCCGAGGGCGACCGCCACGCCGAGCTCCGCGAGGAACACCAGCGGCAGCGACCCGAGGACGAGGAAGGTCGCGGCGAGCACCAGGCCCGCCGAGGTGATCACACCACCGGTCGAGGAGAGCGCGATGAGCGAACCCTGACGGGTGCCCTTGTCTGCGGTCTCCTCGCGGACCCGGGTCATCAGGAAGATGTTGTAGTCGATGCCCAGCGCCACGAGGAAGACGAAGGCGAACAACGGGAACCCGGGATCCGCGCCGGCGAAGCCGAAGACGTACTCGAACAGCAGTGCCGAGATGCCCATCGCGGCGCCGAACGACAGCACCACGGTGGCGATGAGCAGCAGCGGTGCGACCACCGCCCTCAGCAGCGCCAGCAGGATCAAGAACACCACCAGCAGCACGAGCGGGATGATCACGACGTTGTCCCGGTCGGCCGCGATCTTGGTGTCGAGGTAGAACGCGGACCCGCCGCCGACGAGTGCATCGGCACCGTCGACGTCGCCGACCGCGTCGCGGGTGTCCTCGACGATGTCGAACGCCTCCGTCGAGGAGATGTCCTCCGTGATCGTGGCCTCGAAGTAGGCCCGGCCACCGCCCAGCGGCGTCACGGGGCCCGGCTGCTCGAGCCCGTCGACCTCGCTGACGGCCGCGACCACGTCGTCCTCCGCCTGCTCGTCGAACACCACCTGGGCGGTGTTGGAGGTGTCGGAGAGGCCGTGCTCGATCAGCACCTTCTGGCCCTTGATCGAGTCGAACTCCTTCGTGTAGGTGTCCTCGGTCGAGAGGCCGGCGGTGTCGAGCCGGAACAGGCCCAGGCAGGCCACCAGCAGCAGTCCGGTCGTGACCACCCACACCGCGCGCGGACGCGGGGTGATCGCCTTGCCGACCCTCGCCCAGAGGCCGCCGGTCGTGGGCTCGTAGGAGCCGAACGTCGGGCGCTTGGGCCAGAAGACCCACCGGCCGCAGATGACGAGCAGGGACGGCAGCAGGGTGACCATCACGAAGAAGGTGACGGCGATGCCGACGGCGAGCACCGGCCCGAGGCCGGCCGTCGAGTTGAGGTCGGCGACGACGAGGCAGAGCATGCCGACGCAGACGGTCGCCGCGCTGGCCAGGATCGCGGGAGCCGCCCGGTGGAGGGCGAAGGCCATCGCCTCGTGCCGGTCCTCGTGGCGCCGCAGCTCTTCGCGGTAGCGCGCCACGAGCAGGAGCGCGTAGTCGGTGCCGGCGCCGATCACCAGGATGCTGAGGATCGCCTGGCTCTGACCGTTGACCGTGAGGTCGGCGTACTTCGCGAGGAGGTAGACGATGCCGGTCGCGATGAAGTTGGCGAAGGCAGCGCACAGCACGGGCAGGATCCACAGGATCGGGCTGCGGTAGGTGAACAGCAAGATGATGATGACGACACCGAGGGTGGCGAAGATCAGGTTGGTGTCGATGCCCTCGAACGACTCGGCCGCATCGGACGCCTGACCACCGAACCCGGCGAGGTAGACGGTCACGCCGTCGATCTGGCCGATGTCGCGGACCTCGTCGGCCGCGTCGGGAACGGCGTTCCAGCCTTCGTCGCCGAAGTTCCAGATGTAGTAGAGGTAGGCGGCTTCCCGGTCGTCGGAGATGAGCTTCTGGGGCAGCCCCTGCGCGACCGCGGCGTTGGGGGACAGCACCCCCGCGTCGGTCACGCCCTCGGTCTCGGCGATCTCGGCGGCGTGCTCGTCCATCGCCGCGAGGTCGTCGTCGGTCAGACCCCCCTCGCGGGTGTAGACCAGGAGGGCGGGGATGTCGTTGGGGTCGACGGTCTCGGAGAGCTCGTCGAGGACCTTGGTCGACTCGGCGTCGCCGGGCAGCCAGGAGGATGCCTCGTTGTTCTGGACGTCGACCAGCTTGGCGTTGAGGGGCATCATCGCGCCGGCCAGCACGATCACGGCGACGGCGACGAGCCACTTGGTGACGGGGCCGGTGAGCTTTCCGGCTATCTGACGGTGCATGGGGAACAGCCTTTCAGGGACCACGGACATCGGCATCAGGGTTTCTCCGGGTCCGACCCCGGATTGGTCAGGGATTCATCGGGGGTACGACGAGACCGGCCCGGCCGCGTGCCATGAAGACACGCGGCCGGGCCGGTTCGTGACACGCCGTGACGAGCTGGTCAGGCGTTGACGAGCTCCTTCACCTTGCGCACCAGGCCGGGAGCGTCGTCGCTGGCCGGGGTGATCTGGAGGTTCGTGACGCCCGACTCCTTGTAGGCGGCGATCCGCTCCTTGACGTAGGACTCCGGGCCGACCAGGTTCATCGCCTCGAGGAACTCCATCGGGACCAGCGCCTCGGCCTCACGCTTCTTGCCGTCGAGGTAGAGGTCCTGGATCTCCTTCGCCTCCTTCTCGAACCCGTAGTCGCAGAAGAGGTCGTTGTAGAAGTTCTTGCCGCGCGCGCCCATGCCGCCGACGTACAGGGCGATCAGCGGGCGGGCGAAGTCGAGCAGCGCCTTGGTCTCGGGGCCCTCGCCGATCGCGACCATGCCGCCCGCGACGACCTCGAGCGGCGCCAGGCTGTCGGGGCGCTTGGCGGTGCCGTTGGCCACGGCCTCGCCCCAGACGTCCTTGGCCTTCTCGGGGTAGTAGAGGAACGGCAGCCAGCCGTCGGCGTACTCCGCCGTGCCCTGGACGGACTTCTGGCCGAGCGCGGCGATGTAGATCGGGACGCTGTCGCGCTCCGGGTGGGTGAGCAGCTTGAGCGGCTTGCCGAGGCCGGTGACCGCGCCGTTCTCCTTGGTCAGGGGGAGCTTGAAGATGCCGTCACTGGTGAGCTTCTCGCGACGCATGCCGCGGCGGATCAGGTCGACGATCTCGCGGGTACGGCCGAGCTGGCTGGCGTAGGGGACGCCGTGGAAGCCCTCGATCACCTGGGGTCCGGAGGCGCCGAGGCCGAGGATCGCGCGACCGCCGCTGACGTTGTCGAGGCCGGCAGCCGTCTGGAGCAGGGCGCCGGGGGTGCGCGAGTAGATGTTCAGGATCGCGGAGCCGATCTCGATGGTCTCGGTCTTCGCGGCGAGGTAGCCCATCAGCGTGGGGGAGTCGAAGCCGTAGGCTTCAGCGACCCAGATGGTGTCGAGACCGGCCTGCTCGAGAGCAGTCACCTGGTCGGCGGCCTCACGCGGATTGCCGGCGTACATCAAACCGGTGGAGAGCTTCATTGCGTCCCTTTCGAGGGGCTGGTGGATAGGGCCAACTGTGACAGTATTACTGTCACGGTGTCGAGAGTGTGTGACCTGGTCGAGGAGCTGAGATGTCAGAAGTGAAGTACCGCGTGGCCGTGATCGGTGGCACCGGACCGCAGGGCAAGGGCCTGGGCTACCGGTTCGCCAAGGGCGGCCACACGGTCGTGCTCGGGTCGCGGGCTGCGGAGAAGGCCGAGGGCATCGCGGCCGAGGTCCGCGAGAAGCTCGCCGGCGCGGCAGGCGCGGGCGAGGTCACCGGCGCGAGCAACGCCGACGCCGTCGCGCAGTGCGACGTCGTACTCCTGGCGGTGCCGTACGACGGCCACGACGAGCTGGTCGCCTCCCTGGCATCGGGTGGGGCGCTAGCCGGGAAGACCGTGATCTCCTGCGTGAACCCGCTGGCCTTCGACAAGCGCGGCGCCCACGGGCAGGTCATCAACGGCGGCCTGGGCTCGGCCGCCGAGTCGGCCCAGGAGCTCGCCCCTGACGCGACCGTCGTCGGCGCCTTCCACAACGTCTCGGCCGTCGGCCTCTGGGACGACGTCGACTTCCTCGACGAGGACGTGATCGTCGTCGGCGACGTGGTCGAGGCCAAGGAGGTCGCGATGGCGCTCGCCGCCTCCGTCACCGGCCGGGTCGGCATCGACGGCGGCAAGCTGCGGCTCGCGCGGCAGCTCGAGCCGTTCACCGCCGTGCTGATCTCGATCAACCGGAAGTACAAGGCCCACTCCGGCCTGCGGATCACCGGGCTCGGCGAACCTCACTGACCAGCCGGTCGACGAGGTCGGGCAGCGATCGTCATCGTGCCGGGCGCCGCTCCCGGCGTGCTGTGACCGCTGTAACTCGGTGTTCGTGACGCTTGCCGGGTGTTCGACGCGCTTGCGCGGTGTTGGGACCAGTCACGACACCGAGGGAGCGCTCCGACCGCTGAGGGAGTACGCCGGAAGCCGCCGACGGCATCGTCGCCGCGGGCAGCGGACACGGTCAGTCGGCCTCACTGACGAGCCGGTCGAGGATCGCGACGGCGTCCTTGCCGGGCATCCAGGCCATGCCGTTCGGGAGACGCCAGAAGCCGGTGCCGCACTCGGAGAACAGGACGACCCGGGTCCCGACGGAGTCCTCGGCGACGATCGTCGGGTACGGCGGGGGCAGCGCGCACCGCAGGACGGAGTTGCTCTGGTGGGTCGCCATGTCCTCGACGAGGAGCGCGAGGTCGGCGGGCTCGATGGCCGCGGAGACCTGGGCGCCCGTGCCGTCGGGGACACAAAGGATCGCCGTCTCCAGATCGCCGAGGACCTCGTCCAGCGAGGGACCTCCGGCTGGTTCGCTGTAGCTGTAGGAGCCGTCGTCGGGACACGCGAGACCTTCCGCGTCGGTCGTGGTCTCGGTCGACTCCTGCCCCGGCTGCTGGCCCTCGAGCGCGGTGAGGAACGCGGCCTGCGCGGCCTCGGGGTCCGAGCGGTAGCCGCTGCCGACCACCAGCGTGTGGCAGCCGTAGAGCTGGCCGCTCACGACGAAGGCCGAGCCGTCGTCGTAGCCGAAGGCGATCCGGAAGCCCGGCCCGAGGTCCATCGTGCACACCTCGGGCTCACCCGTCGGCTCGAGTGCGTTGATCGCGGCGACCAGGTCGTCGACACCCGTGGTCAGCGCGTCGTCGGGAGCCCGGAACGTGGTGCCCGGTCCCTGGCAGAGTCGGGCCGACGTCGCGCCCTCGGGCACTGAGTCCGGCGCGTCCGGGTCGGGCTGGTCGATCTCGGAGCCCTGGACCACGCCGTCCTTCGCCTCCGCCGGGGGGCATGCGACCGGTGGCGCGGGATCGGCGACGAGCTGGTCGTCCGGAGCCCGGCCGTCGCCGCCGTCGCCGGTCAGCGTCGTGGCGAGCACGGCGCCCGCCACCACGGCAGCGGCGGTGCCGGCGACAGCCAGCATCGTCGTACGGCGCCGCCGGCGGGCCAGGCGCTCGGCGGACCGGGCTCGGTCGGGGTTGGTGGGCGGCTCGGGGACGGCGGACGCCAGTCCCTCGCGCAGCCACCGCTCGTCAGGCTCGTCAGTCTGGTCAGTCTGGTCAGTCTGGTCAGTCATTGTCGTTGTCCTCTCGTCGCAGGTGGGGAGAGGAACGCAGCGCCGTGAGCCCCCGTGAGCACTGGCTCTTGACGGTGCCGAGGCTGATGCCGAGCACGTCCGCCGTCTGCTGCTCGGTGAGGTCCTCGAAGTAGCGCAGCACCACGACCGCCTTCTGCCCGCGCGGCAGGGTGGCGAGCGCGGCGACCAGGTCGTTGCGGGCGTCGGTGTCGACGGCCGTCGTCGCCTTCTCCGGCAGGACCTCGGTCGGGCGCTCCCCGCGCCACTTGCGCCGCCACCACGAGATGTAGGTCGTGAACAGCACCCGGCGCACGTAGGCCTCGAAGCCGTCGACGCCCACCCGGTCCCAGGCCCGCCAGCTCTTGGCCAGCGCGGTCTGCACCAGGTCCTCGGCGAGCTGGTGGTCGCCGGTCAGCAACCAGGCCGACCGCCACAGTGCGTCGCCGCGGGCAGCGACGAACGCGTCGAAGCCGTCGGCGCCGTCGGCGCCGTCGGCACCGACTTGCTCCGCGCCCCGCTCGTCGGCCACGCCCACCACCGTTCGCTCCATCGGCTCTCCTCTCACCCTGTCAAAGCGGTGAGGGACACCGGAAGGTTGTCAGCTCGCTCGCGCGACGAGGTCCTTCAGGACTTCTCGCGCCTCCCCGCGGGGTGTCCAGTCCAGCTCTCCCGAGAGGGTGAGCCCGAC
Organism: Nocardioides pelophilus; assembly: GCF_014180685.1. Taxonomy (GTDB): domain Bacteria; phylum Actinomycetota; class Actinomycetes; order Propionibacteriales; family Nocardioidaceae; genus Nocardioides; species Nocardioides pelophilus. Next base: position 14,778 of record NZ_JACEHF010000042.1, read on the forward strand.
GCAGCCGTAGTCCATCGTGACCGGGTCACCCCACGCGTTCGCGCCCACGATCCAGTAGCGGAGCCGGGATATCTCGCAGAACAGGCCGGCGGTCTCGACCGTGTCCGCGCGCATGCTGGCGGTCAGCGTCTCCAGGTCGTCGGGCGGGATCGGCACCAGGCGGGCGCGGCCCGGTTGCTGGGGGTCGCCGACGCAGAGCGCCGCGACCGTCAGCCCGGTCGGGTCGGCGAGCGGCCACGTCCGCAGCTCGCGCGGCTGCGCGCAGTCGAGATCAGCCGGGTCGGGGGCGAGGTCAGGCGGCGTCGCGGTGGCGCGCTGGTCGAGCAGGAGCTGGACGAACGTCCGGAGCGCCGGCCCGGCCTTGGCCCTGCGGGCGCTGCCGACGAGAAGCTCACCGCACGCGGTGAACCGTCCGGCGACGACGAACCGGGAGCCGTCGGGATACCCGAAGGCCAGCTGGTACTCCGGGATCCGCCGGTCGACGCAGTTGCGCGTCACCAGCGGCTGGTCGTTGACCGCCGTCACGACCGCCCCCGCCTCGGTCGTCAACGCGTCCACCGGCGGCGTCACCTTGTCGTCGCCGCCGTCGCAGAGCCGGACCGACGTGGCGCCCTCCGGCACCTCGTCCGGCAGGGCGGGGTCGGGGTCCAGCAAGGTGGCGTCGGGACACTTCACGACCGGGCCCGGATCCCCTGTCGGCGATGTGTCCGTGGTCCCGCTCGCGGACTCGCTGGTGTCGCTGCTGGTCCCGGCGCTGGGCTCCGGGTCGGGATCGCCGCCCGAGCCGGAGCACCCGGCGAGCAGCAGCAGGGCACATGCCACGGTCAGCCCGCTGCGGATCATCGCCTCAGCCTGCCAGTCCGTCGATCACTTCGGCACCCGGCAGCTCGGCGAGGAGTGAGCCGGGCAGCAGCAGCTTGGAGCGGCGTACGCCGGAGCCGATCACCGCCACCTCCACGTCGAGCACCCTCGTGTCGAGCAGCAGCCGCCACGAGCCGGGGAGCCCGACGGGCGTGATGCCGCCGTACTCCATCTCGGACTCGGCCACCGCCCGCTCCATCGGCATGAACGACGGCTTGCGCACGTCGAGCAGCCGTTTGACCGTGTGGTTCACGTCGGCACGGGTGTCCGCCCGCACCAGGCAGGCGGCGATCCGCTCGTCACCCTCGCGCTTGCCGGCGACCAGCACGCAGTTGACGCCCGCGCTCAGCGGGAGGTCGTACGCCGCGCTCATGGCTGCGGTGTCGGCGAGGTCCGGATCGATCTCGACCACGGCCACGCCGGCGGGCGCCGGCCAGGCAGCGAGGGCGGCGGCCACCCGCGGCGCCACCAGCCCGGGGTGTTCGAGGGCCGGGAGAGAGGCGAGCCCGGGTAGCGAGATCAGGTCCACCCGGACATCTTGCCGGGTCGCCGGCCGGCGTTGCGGAGCACCGTCACGACGAGTCCCACCAGTCCGGCGACCAGCCACGGGAACGGCAGCAGCCAGTGGGCGTCCTCGAGATCGACGGCGTCGGAGGTGATCAGCGCCCAGATGGTCACCAGACCGACGAAGGCCGTGCCCATCACCAGGTGGCCGATGTTGACCGGGTGCCAGCCGCTGGGGGCGGTGGTGCTCTCCTCGAGCGGGGTCTCCTGCTCGGTCATGATGCAACCTCCACGGTCTTGACTTCGATCTGGCCGAACAGCACCTCGAGGTCGAGGGTCAGGTCGGGGGCGCCCGGTCCACCGTCGAAGGACCGATCGTCCGACCCGTCCTGGCGGTGGTCGAAGAGGACGCTCTCCCCACCGCCGGTGACGTCACTGTTGACCCGCAGGTCCAGGCCGTCCTCCGGGACCTCGATCAGGATGTGCCCGAACCGGGCCTCGGCGTGGATGGTGCGGCCGTCGAGCTCGTCGAGCTCGTCCTGGTCGAGGTCGGTGAGGTCGATGATGATCTCGCCGGCACCGACGCTGTAGTCGTCCTCGAGCGAGCTCGCGGTGGCGGGCCGGGCCACGATCTGGCCCGCTGAGAAGTCCGGGGTGAGCGACGTGACCAGCGTGGCCAGCGCGGCGACGAGACCGACGAAGACCAGTCCGCCGGGCCGCCCGTAGAACGCGCCGACGAGGAGCATCACGCCGCACGCGGCGAGCACCGCGGCCGGGTAGGCGGACGCCGGGGCGTCCCAGCCGGCCAGGTCGATCGTGGCCACCAGGCCGATGCCGACCGCGGCCAGGGCCATCGTGAACCAGAAGAGGATCGGGCCGCGTCGGCGGGGATCGGCGGGCCGCGGCGGGGCCGGCGGCCGGTAGCCGGTGTACGCCGGTCCGTAGCCGACCTGAGCTCCCGGCACGGAGCCCGGCGTCCCCGGCGGGATCCACCCGCTGCTGGGCAGCGGGCCCGGGTGGGGCTTCGGCCGGCTCGCCGCCGCGAAGGCAGCGATGACGAGCCCGATGATCGCCAGCGGCCATGGGAAGCTCCAGCCGCCGAACGTGTCGCCGAGCAGCGAGAGCGCGGCGATGCCACCGGCCACGGCGAGCAGCACGGTGCGGGTGCGGTGGTCGGTCCGGATCACGCCCTCGTCGCTGCCCTCTTCGGGGATGAGCAGCCAGCCCGCGACGTACGCGAGGATCCCGCCGCCGCCGAAGATCGCGAGCAGCACGAACGCGATGCGCACCAGCAGCGGGTCGATGTCGAAGTGCCGGGCGACGCCGCCGGCGACCCCGGCGATCTTGCGGTCGGTGAGGCTGCGGCGGATCCGGCCGAGGTCCTTGGCCTCCTCGCGGGTCACGCGGGGGCCGGAGTGCTCAGGTGTGCCGGGAGGGCTGGGCGGGCCCGGGGTGGCCGTGGGCTCGGTCGAGCCGTCCGGTGCCTCGGGAGGGGTGGTCGTCATGTGATCCAGACTGTGCCTTCGCGCGGTCGCGCACCATCGGGGAGTGCCCTGATCTTGCCCCATCGCGGGGTCGTGCTTCTCGGGGTCCGGTCAGGGTTGTTCCCGCTGCTGCGGACGTCCGCGCTGTGTGACGATGGATGCATCATGACGACGACCACGGGCACTGCCGGCGCGCAGGGGGGACAGGCTCCCCTCGACGTACGCCGCGCCTATCGCGACCTGCGCGAGCCCGTGCTCGGCGGCGTCGCCGCGGGGCTCGCCGAGCACCTCGGCCTGACCGTGCTGATGGTGCGGGCCGGGTTCGTCGTCGCCGCCGTGCTCGGCGGCGTCGGGATCGCGGCGTACGCCGTGCTGTGGGCGATGCTCCCCGTCGGACCGCCGAGTGCGGCGCTGGCGCCCGGTCTCCAGAGCGCCACACGTGGCGGACGTCGCCCCGGCCCGGTGCGCCGGCTCTCGGACGTCGGCCCGGTCATCGTGCTCGGTGCGCTCGGGATCGGCGCGGTCTTCGTGCTCCAGGGCGTGCTCGGTGCGGGTGGCTGGGTCTGGCCGCTCGGCATCGCGATCGTCGGCGTCGGTCTGCTGTGGCGGCAGGCGGACGAGGCCCAGCGCGAGCGGTGGGTCGACGCGACCGGTCGGATCGACCCGGTCCGGATCGTGCTCGGCGACGGCAGCTGGGCGTCGTACGCGCGGCTCGCCGCCGGCGTCGGCCTGATCGTGGTCGCCCTGGTGCTGTTCTCGATCCGGGGCGGTTCGTTCTCGCTCGCCCGCGACGTGACGCTCGCGGTGCTGCTCGGGCTCGGTGGGCTCGCGATCGTCGTCGGTCCGTGGATCTATCGGCTCGCGGCCGAGCTCAGCGACGAGCGCGAGGAACGGGTGCGCACCCAGGAGCGTGCCGACGTGGCGGCCCACCTGCACGACTCCGTCCTCCAGACGCTGGCGCTGATCCAGAAGAACCCGGCCGACGCCGCGCGGCTCGCCCGCGCGCAGGAGCGCGACCTGCGGTCCTGGCTGTTCTCGACGGAGTCCATCCACGGCAGCACCGTGGCGAGCGCGCTGCGCGCGATGGCCGGCGAGATCGAGGACGCCTACGGGCTCACGGTCGACGTGGTCGCCGTCGGCGACTGCGACCTCGACGAGGCCATGCGGCCGGTCGTCTCGGCAGCGCGCGAGGCGACCACCAACGCGGCCAAGCACGCGGGCGTGCCGCGGATCGACGTCTATGCCGAGATCACGCCGGCTGCGGTCGACGTGTTCGTGCGCGACCGCGGCGCGGGCTTCGACCCGGAGGCCACCCCCGAGGACCGGCTCGGAGTCAGGCGCAGCATCATCGACCGGATGCAGCGCCACGGCGGCACCGCCGAGGTGCGGTCGTCGCCGGGTGGCGGCACCGAGGTGCGGCTGCACCTCGGACGTGAACGCGAGGGGGAGTGACGAGATGAGCGTCAGAGTGGTGGTCGTCGACGACCATGCCATGTTCCGACGGGGCGTGACCGCCGAGCTCGCCGCGAGCGGGGCCGACGTCGTGGAGGTCGTCGGTGAGGCCGAAGACGTCGACACCGCGGTCGCCGCGATCGCCTCGGCCGGCCCCGACGTGGTGCTGCTCGACGTCCACCTGCCCGGTGGCGGCGGCGTCGAGGTGATGCGCAAGCTGGCGACGATGGCGCTCGGCGACCAGCCGCGCTTCCTCGCGTTGTCGGTGAGCGATGCCGCCGAGGACGTGATCGGCACCATCCGCGGCGGTGCCCGCGGCTACGTCACCAAGACCATCACCGGCCCCGAGCTGGTCGACGCCATCCAGCGGGTCGCCGACGGCGACGCGGTGTTCTCGCCGCGGCTGGCGGGCTTCGTGCTCGACGCGTTCGCCGGCTCGATCGACATCGCCGACATCGACGAGGACCTCGACCGGCTCACCGACCGGGAGCGGGAGGTGATGCGGCTGATCGCCCGCGGCTACTCCTACAAGGAGGTCGCCAAGGAGCTCTTCATCTCGATCAAGACCGTCGAGACCCACATGTCGGCCGTGCTTCGCAAGCTCCAGCTCTCCTCGCGCCACGAGCTGACCAAGTGGGCCAACGACCGGCGGCTGCTCTGACCCACCGGGCCGCTGACCCGGGCGCTCGGGCAGAACACCTAGGCTGCTCGCCATGGACACGCTGCGCCTGATCCTGCTGATCCTCCACATCCTCGGCTTCGCCGCCCTGATCGGGGGCCTGCTGGCCCAGGCGGGTGAGTCGGAGAAGAAGATCAACTCCGCGATGCGCGACGGCGTCGGCACGGCGTTCCTCGCCGGCCTCGCCCTCGTCGGGGTGCTGGAGGCCGATGACGCCGACGTCAACCAGGCCAAGGTCGGCGTGAAGTTCGGCATCGGGCTGGTGCTGCTCGTCCTGGTGATGGCCAACACCCGCAAGGCCTCGATCCCCAAGGGTCTCTGGGCCGGTCTGCTGCTGCTCGCGATCGTCGAGGTCTGCATCGCCGTGCTCTGGTCGCCGGTCCACAGCTGACCGGTGGCGACCGGCCGAGGAGCTGGCCGGCGCTCGCCTTGCGTCGCGGGGCCACCGCGGCTGTAACACGCTGTTCGCGGATCTGGCGGGGCCACCGCGGCTGTAACACGCTGTTCGAGGATCTGGGAGACCGTTGACGTCGGTGGGAGACCGTTGCATCGGGGCCGAAGGGACGTCGACGTCCTGCAAGTTCGGCGGACAGCGTGTTACATCACGCGCGCCGTACTGCGGCGAACGCGCTCCGAGTCCGCGCCCGACGTACTCAGGCTGCGTAGCGCGGGAGCGATCGGGGGCGGGGCCGGGGGCGCGGCCGCTCGCCGCGAGGGAGGTACGCCGCGAGGTCGCTGATGTCGGTCCCGAACCGCTGACAGGTGTCCAGGTACTCGCGGGTCAGCCTGGCCTGGACGCGCTCGAGCGCGGGACCGCCGGTGACGATGGTGAACGCCTCGTCCCAGTCCAGGCGCGACATGCCGGTCTTGAAGCCGCAGATCCAGTCCTGGCGCCGCTTCTCGAACCAGACGACCTCGTCCGGAGACGTCGACGCGAAGCCGCCCTCGTCGACCCGCTGGTACTTCACCCTCCCGTCGAACTCGAAGAGGTGCCGCCCCAGGCGCAGGTCGCACCACGCGGTCCTGCCGTCAGCCGTCAGCCCGAACTGGAGCGACGGGACGCCGAACCCGAGACTGATGACGAGCTCCGCCGACAGCGTCTCGCCGACGCTGTCGGTCTTCGACGATGCCGACGCGTTGACGTCCCTCACCACCGTCGCATGAGGCCAGCCCTTCATTCCCGCAGCGATGCTGTCGAGCTCGGCCTTGCTCGTGCCTGAGCGCATCGCGGACTCCGCGGCTACCCTGCCGGCCAGGTAGCCCTGGTCCCTGCTGATGTCGCACGCCGTCCGAGCCGGCCCGAAGACCCGCAGGCCGTCGCGCTCGGCGACCTGCTCGGCGTCGTACGGCGCCCGATGGTGGACGACCCCGTGCCGCTGGTGAGAGCCGACGATGCCCGGGCGCGTCACGTGAGTGCGCGCGTCCGGTCGCTCGTGCAGCACGTCGAGGTCGAGCGGATAGGCGCTGGAGTGGTGGCTGAGGATGTGAGGGGAAGCGATGCGCATGCTCGCCGCGCGGTCGCGCAGCAGTCGCTGGTCGCGAACCGAGCCGAGGCTCTCGACGTACGCCGTCTCGGCGTACACGCCCTTCCGCACGACGGTCCACTTCCCACGTCGTACCAGCCGGTCGATCTGGTCGGGTGACATGCCGGCCTCGACCGCCTGGCGGCGCGTGATCAAGCCGTGGTGTGCGCTCATCTGCGCGATCGCTCGTGTGTTCATCCCGCCAGGATGGTCGCGTGCCCGCCCCTGCGGCCTTCTGGCGCCGCCCCCTGTGGAGGACGCGTGCCGGCCGCGGGCCTGTGTGCGATTCGTGGGCCACCCCCGCCGGCTCGGTGGCGTGGTGATGTAACACGCCGTCCGCCGAACTTGCAGGACGCCGACGTCCCTTCGGCCCCGACGCAACGGTCTCCCACGGACGTGAACGGTCTCCCAGATCCGTGAACAGCGTGTTACAGCCGCGGTGGCCCCGCCAGATCCGCGAACAGCGTGTTGCAGCCGCGGTGGCCCCGCCAGATCCGCGAACAGCGTGTTACAGCCCGCGCGCCGTTCGCGGGACGGGCCGTCCCCCGCCCGGCGTCGTCGGCCGGGCGCCGTAGGCTGGCACCAGCATGAGCTCACCAGAACCGCTGCCCGGCCTCGAGGGCATGACCCCCGCCGCAGAGGCGCGTACGACGCGGCGCGGGCCGACCGCCGACGAGCTGTTGGAGGGCCTCAACCCGCCGCAGCGGGAGGCTGTCAAGCACGCCGGTCCGCCGCTGCTCGTGGTGGCGGGAGCGGGTTCGGGCAAGACCCGGGTGCTGACCCGGCGGATCGCGTGGCTGATCTCCGAGCGCAAGGCCCATCCGGGCTCGATCCTGGCGATCACGTTCACCAACAAGGCCGCCGCGGAGATGAAGGAGCGGGTGGCCGACCTGGTCGGCAACCGCGCCAAGATCATGTGGGTCAGCACCTTCCACTCCGCCTGCGTCCGGATCCTCCGCAAGGAGGCCGAGCACCTCGGCTACGAGCGGCTGAAGTCGAACTTCTCGATCTACGACGCCCAGGACCAGAAGCGGCTGATCACCCTGGTCTGCAACGACCTCGACCTCGACCCCCGGCGCTACCAGCCCGGACCGGTGCTGCACTGGATCAGCAACCACAAGAACGAGCTGCGCGAGCCCGACGAGGTCAAGGCCGACGCCCGCAACAGCATCGACGAGACCTACGCGGCGGCGTACGCCCTCTACCAGCGGCGGCTGCGCGAGGCCAACGCCCTCGACTTCGACGACCTGATCATGGAGACGGTCCGGCTCTTCCAGGCCCACCCCGAGATCCGCGAGACCTACCGCCGCCGGTTCCGGCACGTCCTCGTCGACGAGTACCAGGACACCAACCACGCGCAGTACGCCCTCATCCACCAGCTCTGCGGCCAGAGCCTCGAGGACCCGGTCGAGGCGTACGACGCCGGCGCCGAGGACCGGGTGCCGCCCGCCGAGCTGATGGTGGTCGGTGACGCCGACCAGTCGATCTACGCGTTCCGCGGGGCCAACATCCGCAACATCCTCGACTTCGAGGAGGACTTCCCCGACGCGCGGACGATCCTGCTGGAGCAGAACTACCGCTCCACCCAGACCATCCTCACCGCGGCCAACGCGGTCATCGGCCACAACCAGGGCCGCAAGGAGAAGCGGCTGTGGTCCGACGCGGGTGACGGCGAGCGGATCGTCGGCTACGTCGCCGACGACCAGCACGACGAGGCGCGGTTCGTCTCCGACGAGATCGACAAGCTGACCGACGCCGGCCCGGGGACCATCCGGGCGGGCGACGTGGCGGTGTTCTACCGCACCAACGCGCAGTCGCGCGTGTTCGAGGAGATCTTCATCCGCACCGGCCTGCCCTACAAGGTGGTCGGCGGGGTCCGGTTCTACGAGCGGCGCGAGGTGCGCGACGCGCTCGCCTACCTGCGGATGCTGGTCAACCCCGACGACCAGGTCTCCCTGCGCCGGATCCTCAACACCCCCAAGCGCGGCATCGGCGACCGTGCCGTCGAGTGCGTCAACGAGCTCGCCAACCGGGAGCAGATCACCTTCTGGGAGGCCCTCCAGCGCGCCGACGAGGCGCCGGGGCTGGCCACCCGCAGCCAGGCCAACATCGAGGGCTTCGTCGCGCTGGTGACCGAGCTGCAGTCGATGGTCGAGGGCGGCGAGCGGCCCGACGTGATCCTCGAGTCCGTGCTCGACCGCTCCGGCTACCTCGCCTCGCTCGAGGCCTCCGACGACCCGCAGGACGAGACCCGGGTCGAGAACCTGGGCGAGCTCGTCGCCGTCGCCCGCGAGTTCGCCGAGGACCCGGTCGCTGCGCCGAGCGCCGACCCCGCCGACGTCGACGCCGGGCTGGTCGAGCCAGGGCTGTCCGACTTCCTCGAGCGGGTCGCGCTGGTCGCCGACACCGACCAGATCCCCGATGCGCCCGAGGGTGACGCCGCCGATCCCGATGCGCCGCCGGACCAGGGTGTGGTGACCCTGATGACCCTCCACACCGCCAAGGGACTGGAGTTCCCGGTCGTCTTCCTCACCGGGCTCGAGGACGGCGTCTTCCCCCACTCGCGCTCGCTCGGCGACCGGCCGGAGCTGGAGGAGGAGCGGCGGCTGGCCTACGTCGGCATCACCCGCGCCCGCCAGCGGCTCTACGTCACCCGGGCCACGGTCCGGTCCGCCTGGGGGGCGCCGGCGCACAACCCGCCCTCCCGCTTCCTCGGCGAGCTGCCGGTCGACCTGGTCGACTGGCGCCGCACCGAGGCCGACCAGACCCGGTGGGCGCGCCCGACCTTCGCCTCGCCCCAGGGGTACGACGCCGCGGCGTACTCCCCGGGCAGCAGGCTCGGCGCCCCCACCGCCGCCGGCCGCCGCAACTTCACCTCCGCCGCCGCCCGTGCCGACGCCGCCGCGAAGGCGAAGCCCGCCCGGGCGATCCCGGTGCTCGACCCGGGCGACCGGGTCACCCACGACAGCTTCGGCCTCGGCACGGTCGTGTCGGTCGAGGGTCAGGGCGAGAAGTCGGTCGCCTCGATCGACTTCGGCTCCGACGGCGTCAAGCGGCTGCTGCTCCGCTACGCGCCGGTCGAGAAGCTGTGACTGGGTTGGTGCGCAACCCGTGACGGGCACCGCCGACGACGCCCGCGGCTCCGCTCACTTCGTTCGCTACGCTCCGCCGCGGGCGCCGTCGCCGGCACCGCCCGTCACGGGTTCACTCCGTTGACGACCAATGCTGCGAAGGGATCGACCGCGTCGCCGCCGCCGGGGTGGACCTCGAGGTGGAGGTGGGGGCCGGTCGAGTTGCCCGTCGAGCCGACGTAGCCGATGACCTCGCCGGCGACCACGTTGTCGCCCTCGGACACGGCGTACGACGTCTGGTGGTTGTACCAGATCTCGGTGCCGTCCTCGAGCGTGACGATGGTCTGGTTGCCGTAGGCGCCCTCGTAGCCGACCGACGTGACGACGCCGTTGGCGACGGACATGATCGGGGTCCCGCTGGGCGCGGCGAAGTCGAGGCCGGTGTGGTAGCCGCTGGACCAGTAGGAGCCCGCCTGGCCGAACTCGGCGGACAGCCGGTAGGCGCCGGCCGCGATCGGCAGCGACCAGCGGTTGGCGTTGATGTTCTGGGCTTCCTTCTCGGCCTGCTCAGCCATCTCGCCGAGCGCCTCGTTGCGCTGCTCGGCCTGGAGCTCGACCTCCTGCACGAGGGTGGCCTCGCTGGCGTCGTCGAGCGCGTCGCGGTCGGAGTCGCGGCTCAGGACGGGGGAGCGGCCGAGGACGTCGTAGACGCCGGCGCCGGTGACACCGGTCGCCGCGTTGGGCGCCGACATCCGCGGCGACAGGTCGCTGCCGACCAGCTGGGTGCCGCCGGTGGTGAGCGCGCCGCCGGCGGACACGGCCAGCGCCGCGACGCCGACCAGGACCGGGAGCGACGGGAGGCCGCGCAGCATCGGCTTGCGCGCTGCCTTGGCGGCGCGACGCTTGCCGGGGACCGCGGGCCGGAGCGAGCCGGTGGTGGTGTCGGTGAACGTCAGGGCCGGGAGCTCGACGGTGATCGGCGGCAGGTCGGGGAGGGACGCGCGGCGCTCGACGTACGCCGGCTCCGTCTGCGGCTCCGGCGAGGACGACTCGCGCGCCGCGACCCGGCGGCCGGC
>NZ_JACEHF010000043.1 GCF_014180685.1 Nocardioides pelophilus
GGCCGCACCCGGCGGCACCCGGCGAGCGTGCCGACGGCCACCGCTGCCGCGCCGCCGACCAGCGTCCGCCGCCCGAGAGGGAGGTCACCTGCCATTCCGTGAGCCTGCCACGGCCGATTTCGGCGGGGCGGGAACAACCCCGCTGGCCGGCCCGTTGCACCCTGTGTCAGACTTGAGCCAACTCGACTCAACTTACTTGCTGGGCGTCCGGTCCAGAGCAACAAACGGAGGAGCATCACCATGGCACGTGTTGTCGGCATCGACCTCGGGACGACCAACAGCGTCGTCGCGGTCCTGGAGGGCGGCGAGCCCACCGTGATCGCGAACGCGGAAGGCGCGCGCACGACCCCGTCGGTGGTCGCGTTCGCCAAGAACGGCGAGGTCCTCGTCGGTGAGGTCGCCAAGCGGCAGGCCGTCACCAACGTCGACCGCACCATCCGGTCGGTCAAGCGCCACATGGGTGAGTCGTGGACCGCCGAGATCGACGACAAGACCTTCACCCCGCAGCAGATCAGCGCCTTCATCCTCCAGAAGCTCAAGCGCGACGCAGAGGCCTACCTCGGCGAGACCGTCACCGACGCGGTCATCACCGTGCCGGCGTACTTCTCCGACGCGCAGCGCCAGGCCACCAAGGAGGCCGGCGAGATCGCGGGCCTCAAGGTCCAGCGGATCGTCAACGAGCCCACCGCGGCCGCGCTGGCCTACGGCCTCGACAAGGGCGACGACCAGACCATCCTCGTGTTCGACCTCGGTGGTGGCACGTTCGACGTGTCCCTGCTGGAGATCGGCGAGGGTGTCGTCGAGGTCAAGGCCACCAGCGGCGACAACCACCTCGGTGGTGACGACTGGGACAGCCGGGTCGTCGAGTGGATGGTCAAGAAGTTCAAGGACAACAACGGCGTCGACCTCGCGGCCGACAAGATCGCCGCGCAGCGCCTCCAGGAGGCCGCCGAGAAGGCGAAGATCGAGCTCTCCTCCTCCAGCGAGACGACGATCCACCTGCCCTACATCACCCACGGCGAGAACGGCCCGCTGCACTTCGAGGAGCGGCTCACCCGCGCCGAGTTCCAGAAGCTGACCGCCGACCTGCTCGACCGCACCAAGAAGCCGTTCCAGTCGGTCCTCAAGGACGCCGGCGTGCCGGTGTCGAAGATCGACCACGTCGTCCTCGTCGGCGGCTCCACCCGGATGCCCGCCGTCACCGACGTCGTCAAGGAGCTGCTCGGCGGCAAGGAGCCCAACAAGGGCGTCAACCCGGACGAGGTCGTCGCCGTCGGCGCCGCGCTGCAGGCCGGCGTCCTGGCCGGTGAGGTCAAGGACGTGCTGCTGCTCGACGTCACCCCGCTCAGCCTCGGCATCGAGACCAAGGGCGGCGTGATGACCACGCTGATCGAGCGCAACACGACGATCCCGACCAAGCGGAGCGAGATCTTCACAACCGCCGACGACAACCAGCCGTCGGTCGAGATCAAGGTCGCGCAGGGCGAGCGCCAGATGTGGGCGCAGAACCAGCCGCTCGGCAACTTCGAGCTGACCGGCCTCCCGCCGGCCCCGCGCGGCGTGCCGAAGATCGAGGTCACCTTCGACATCGACGCCAACGGCATCGTCCACGTGTCGGCGAAGGACCAGGCCTCGGGCCGCGAGCAGTCGATGACGATCTCCGGCGGCAGCGCGCTGTCGAAGGAGGAGATCGACCGGATGGTCCGCGACGCCGAGCAGTACGCCGAGGAGGACGCCCAGCGTCGCGCCGCCGTCGAGGTCCGCAACCAGGGCGACCAGCTCGTCTACACGACGGAGAAGTTCCTCGCCGACAACGGCGAGAAGATCCCCGACGACGTCACCACGGAGGTCACCGCCGACCTCGAGGCGCTGAAGAAGGCCCTCGACAACGCCGAGTCCTCCACCGACGAGCTCACCGCCGCGATCAACAAGCTCGGTGAGTCCAGCCAGAAGATGGGCGCCGCGATGTACGCCGCCGCCGAGGCGGACGCCGCCGCGGCCGGTGGCAGCACGGGCGCGACCGGCGAGGGTGACGACGACGTCGTCGAGGCCGAGATCGTCGACGACGAGTCGGGCTCCGAGGACGAGGCCAAGTGACCCAGCACGGCGACGCGCCTGAGGAGCCGGTAGGCCCGGAGGTCGAGGAGGTCGGTCACGACCGTCCCGAGACCCCCGGGCCCGCCGGCCCCGGCGACGCGGCCGCCGAGATGGCGTCCAAGCCCTTCGAGACGCCTCGTCCCTCGGCTCCTCAGGAACCGACCGAGGCCGAGGTCTCCGCGGAGGCCGACGAGCTCGCGGTGACGAAGATGGCGCTGGAGGAGCGGACGCTCGACCTGCAGCGGCTCCAGGCCGAGTACGTCAACTACAAGCGCCGGGTCGAGCGCGACCGCGAGCTGGTGCGCGAGAACGCGACGTACGTCGCCGTCTCGCCGATCGTCGACGTGCTCGACACGATCGACCGCGCCCGCGAGCACGAGCCGCTCGAGGGCGGCTTCAAGGCCGTGGCCGAGCAGCTCGAGCGGATCGTCGCCGGGCTGGGCCTGGTGAAGTTCGGGGAGGTCGGCGACCCGTTCGACCCGACGATCCACGAGGCGCTGTCGCACATCGGCACCGACCCGGAGGTCGAGGTGACGACCTGCAAGGTGGTGGCGAAGGCGGGCTACAAGATCGGTGACCGGGTCGTGCGCGCCGCGCAGGTGCTGGTCGTCGATCCTGTTGAGTGAGCCCCTGGCTCCGCAAGACATCGAGGGAGGTGCGAGATGAGTGAGACCGGCAGCGACAGCGGTATCCGTTCGGACTGGGCGACCAAGGACTTCTACAAGGAGCTGGGTGTCGCGAAGACGGCGACCGGCGACGAGATCAAGAAGGCCTACCGCAAGCTCGCGCGCGCCAACCACCCCGACTCGCACCCCGACGACACGGCCAAGCACGAGAAGTTCAAGCGGGTGGCCGAGGCCTACGACGTCATCGGCGACCCGGAGAAGCGCAAGAAGTACGACCGTGCCCGCGAGCTCTTCGCGTCGGGCTACCCGGCGGGCGGCACCGGGTTCTCCGGTGGGGTGAACCTCGACGACCTGCTGCGCGACCGCGCCGGCGGTGGCGGGGGCTTCGGCGACCTGTTCGGCGACTTCCTCGGCTTCGGCGGCGGTGGCCGCCGGCAGCAGCCGCGGGCGGCGCGGGGCGCCGACCTCGAGACCACGGCGACCATCGGCTTCGCCGAGGCGTTCGAGGGCGTGACGGTCTCGCTGCGGATCACCGCCGACGCGGCCTGCGCGACGTGTTCCGGCACCGGCGGCAAGCCCGGCACGAGCCCGCACCGGTGCCCGACCTGCGACGGCACCGGCTTCGTGGTGGCGTCGGTCGGGGGCGCGTTCTCGATGAACGAGACCTGCCCGGCGTGCGGCGGCCGCCAGCTCGTCTACGACGAGGGCTGCCCGACGTGTCACGGCACCGGCCGCGGCCGCTCGGCGCGCACGATCCAGGCGAAGGTGCCCGCCGGGGTGAAGGACGGCCAGCGGATCCGGCTCCGGGGCAAGGGTGCTCCCGGTGAGCGCGGCGGACCGGCCGGCGACCTCTACGTCACCGTGAAGGTCGGCGCGCACCGGGTGTTCGGCCGCAAGGGCGAGCACCTGACGATCGACGTACCCATCTCCTTCACCGAGGCGGCGCTGGGTGCCGAGGTGAAGATCCCCACCCTCGGCGGCGCGCCGGTGACGCTCAAGATCCCGGCCGGCACGCCCAACGGCCGCACCTTCCGGGTGCGCGGCAAGGGTGCGCCCAGGGCCGACGGCACCCGCGGCGACCTGCTCGCCACGGTCGAGGTCCAGGTGCCGGCACATCTGTCCCACGACGCCCGCGAGGCGCTGGAGGCGTACGCCGCCGCGACCGCCGACTCGAAGCTGCGAGCCGGGCTGTTCGACCGGGCGGAGGGGTGATCCCGATGCCCGACCGCTCGTTCGGCGAACCTCCGCCTCCAGACGCGGCCGTCTTCGTGATCAGCGTCGCGGCCGAGCTCAGCGGGCTGCACCCGCAGACGCTGCGCACCTACGAGCGGATGGGCCTGATCACCCCCGGCCGCACCGCGGGCGGCGGACGTCGCTACTCCTACCGCGACATCGAGCTGCTGCGGGTCATCGCCGAGCTCACCAGCTCCGGCATCGGCATCGAGGGGGTACGCCGGATCCTGGAGCTCGAGTCCGCGGTCGCCACCCTGCGCGCCCAACGCGACGAGCTGCTCGCCGAGCTCGAGGCCGCTCACGAGGCCCTTCGGCAGGCCCTCGGCTCCCGCCCCGCCTCCAGCAGCAGGCTCCCGGCGGTGCGCCCCCCGACCCCGCCCCAGTCCATCGTCGTCTGGCGCCGCCACCACTGATTGCCCGAGCGTGCCGCCGACGGCTGTCTGGCGGCTTTCGCGGGTGGTCAAGGAGGTCGCTCTGCGACCGTCACCAGACCCCTGACGTTATGTGCGACAGTCCGTAGCGCGGATGGGGGTGCCGGGCGCTTTACCAGGCACTACCCTCAGGGCACTCGGTGAACGTCCGGGCCACATGGGGCGGCTCGTTCGGAGGACAGGGGTGCATGCGTGGACGCGGTACTGCAGTGGTTCGAGGACTGGGCCAGCGGTGACCTCACCGGCACGCACGGTGTCAGCTGGTTCGCGTTCATCTCGATCCCCTTCTTCACCGGCATCATCGGCTGGCTGATCAACTGGTCCGGTCTCTGGATGCTGTTCAGCCCGGTCAAGTTCTACGGCTTCAAGGTCCCCGGGCTGCGCGAGGTGGCGACGGTCATCCCGCGCAAGCTGCAGGAGGTGCCGGGCATCCCGTTCGGCCGCGTCGGCTGGCAGGGCATCGTCCCCGCCCGTGCGGCCAAGATGGGCAGCATCGCCGTCGACAAGGTGATCGCGAAGCTCGGGACGCCCGCGGAGTTCTACGCCCAGCTCGAGCCTGAGGAGATCGCCGCCCACATCGTCGCGGTCTTCGAGCCGGACCTCCCGGAGATGGTCGACGAGATCATGACCCGCGAGCACCCCAAGCTCTGGCGCGACCTGCCGGCGCCGCTGAAGGCGGGCGTGACCGCGCGGGTGCAGGCGCAGCTGCCGGCGGTCGTCACGACGATCACCGACGAGATCGGCGTCCACATCAACCAGCTGCTCGACCCGAAGATCATGGTCATCGACCACTTCCGCAAGAACCCCGAGCTCGTGGTCCGGGTCTTCCGCGACGTCGGTCAGCGCGAGCTGAACCTGATGGTGGCCTTCGGGTTCATCTTCGGCTTCCTGCTCGGCATCCCGGTCGCGGTCATCGACCAGACCTGGCACATCGGGTGGCTGCTGCCGCTCCTCGGCGTCGTCGTCGGGTGGACGACCAACGCGCTCGGCATGTGGCTGATCTTCGAGCCGCCGGAGCCGCGCCGGATCCTCGGCATCAAGGTCCAGGGCCTCTTCCTCCGGCGCCAGGACGCGTGCGCGGAGGTCTACGCCCGGATCATCGCCGACGACGTGATCACGCTGGAGCGGATCGGCGACTTCCTCATGGACGGCCCGCGTGGCGACCGCACCCGGCAGATGATCGCGACCGCGATGCGGCCGGCGATCGACAAGGCGGCCGGCCCGTTGCGGGGCGCGGCACGCGTCGTGGTCGGCGCCCAGAAATTCGACAGCATCCGCGAGTCGTTCGCGCTGGAGGCGGTGGGCCGCACCATCAAGCCGTTCCGCGACCCGGTCTTCAGCAAGAAGCAGTCGGAGAAGATCCGGGTGCTGATCGCGCAGCGCACCAAGGAGCTGCCGCCGAGGGACTTCGTGGAGATGATGCGCGCCGCGATCAAGGAGGACGAGTGGATGCTCTACGCCCACGGCGCGATCATGGGAGCAGCGGGCGGCGTCATCCACCTCGGTCTGTTCAACTGGGGTTGGATCCCCGGGTTCCCGCCGTGATCACCGGAAGGCTGTGCTGAGTGACGATGACCGAAGAACTCGACAAGGACGGACTCCCCCGGCTGCCGGCTGTCGCCGGCAACGGGGTCGTCGTCGAGTCCCTGCCGGGCCTTGCGCGGGTCGCGGCCACGGCCGCGATCAACACCACGGGCTGGGGCCTGCGCACCACCGCCCGGAACTGGCGTCGCGTCGGCCGTGCGGCGACCAGCCGCGACGAGGCGGTCGCCCTCATCCGTGAGGTCGGGTCCGTGGTCGGGACGGTCGGCGAGATCGCCCGCCAGGTCGCCGACGGCGTGCCGGTCGGCACCGCCCTGCTCAAGGCCGGCGAGCAGCTCGGCGGAGCGCCCGCGACCCGGTCGCCCGGAAGCGACAACGGCCGCGTGATCGGCGGGGAGGTGGTGGCCGTCCGCTCCACCAGCCTCCGCGAACGCGGCCAGGAGCTGTTGGAGAAGTCCCGCGACGTGTGGGCCACCGACAACCGGCACCCCGCCTTCGACCGGATCCTCGACGACCTGGCCCCCGACGAGGCACGGATCCTGGTGATGCTCCTCAAGAACGGCCCCCAGCCGAGCGTCGACATCCGCACCGGCGGCCCGATCGGCATGGTCAGCAGCCAGCTGGTCGCCCCGGGCCTCAACATGATCGGCGCCCGAGCAGGGCTGCGGTACCTCGACCAGGTGCCGTCGTACCTCAACAACCTGTTCCGGCTGGGCCTGGTGTGGTTCTCCCGCGAGCCGCTGCACGACCACCTCGAGTACCAGGTGCTGGAGGCGCAGCCGGAGGTGCTCGCCGCGATGCACTCGGTGAAGTTCGCCAAGGTCGTGCGCCGCAGCGTGCACCTGACGCCGTTCGGCGAGGAGTTCTGCCGCCAGGCGCTGGTGGACGAGCGGATCGCCACCAGCCACGACCTTCCCGAGCACCACGCGCCGCCGGAGATCGACTCCGACTGACGCCGGCTGCCCCGATGGGCCGGGCTCGTTCGCGGCGGAAATTCTTTGCGCGGCGATGTCGAAGGCGCAGGATGCTGTTCGACGTACGGGTGACTCGGCCACCGAGGAGCGGTGGACACCAACGGTTGAGGAGCAGGCAATGCCGCGTTTCATGGGTTTCGTGAGGATGGAAGAAGGCGGGGGCGCGCCGCCGCAGGCGCTGTTCGACGCGATGGACAAGTACATCGGCGAGCAGGCCGCATCGGGGGCGTTCCTCGACGGCGGGGGACTCTTCGGCACCGAGGACGCGGTGAATTTCGTGGTCCGCAAGGGCGAGACGACCCGCGTCGACGGCCCGTACGCCGAGGCCAAGGAGGTCGTCGGCGGATGGGCGCTCCTGCAGTACGACACCCTGGAGGAAGCGATCGCCGGGCAGCAGGAGTTCGCCGAGCTGCACGCCAAGTACTGGCCCGAGTGCGAGATGGTCGCCACCCTCCGGCAGATCTCGGACCAGGCGCCGGAGGCGCCCGACGCCTGAGCCCGTCGTGGCCGGATGAGGCCGTGCGGCCGGCCCTAGGCTGGCCGCATGGCCCAACCCCCGGCCCGATCAGCGGCGCAGGCGACCGCGGAGACCATCACCGCCACCTGGCGTGAGGAGTCCGCGCGGCTGATCGGCGCACTGACCCGGATGACCCGGGACCTCGACGTCGCCGAGGACCTGGCGCAGGACGCGCTCGTGAGCGCGCTCGAGAAGTGGCCCACCCACGGCGTACCCGACAACCCGGGCGCCTGGCTGATGACCACCGCCAAGCGGCGCGCTGTCGACCTGTTCCGGCGCGCCGACAACCTCCGCCGGCTCTACCGGCTCAAGGCCGAGGAGCTCGGTCATGGCCTGAGTGAGGAGGACGGCGTGCCCGACCTCACCTCGCAGGTGGACTTCATCGAGGACGACGTCCTCCGGCTGATCTTCCTGTCCTGCCACCCGCAGCTGACCCCGGAGTCGCGGGCGGCACTCACGCTGCGTCTGGTCGGCGGGCTGACGACCGCCGAGATCGCCCGCGGGTTCCTGGCTGCCGAGACCGCGATGGGACAGCGGATCTCCCGCGCGAAGAAGACCCTCGCCGAGGCGCGCGCGGAGTTCGAGCTGCCCGTCGGCGACGAGCGCACCGCGCGGCTCGACGACGTGATGGCCGTGATCTACCTGATCTTCAACGAGGGCTACACGGCGACCTCCGGCGACGACTGGATGCGCCCCGAGCTGACCAACGAGGCGATCCGGCTGGCGCGGATGCTGGCCGAGCTGGTCCCGGACGAGCCGGAGGTGCACGGACTGCAGGCGCTGCTGGAGCTGCAGGCCTCGCGCGGCGCCGCGCGCGTCGACGCCGAGGGTCGGCCGGTGCTGCTCGACGACCAGGACCGGAGTCGGTGGGACGAGCTGCTGGTCCGCCGTGGGCTGGGTGCACTGGAACGCGCCGAACGGCTGGCCGCACGCGGGCGTCCGGTCGGCCGGTACTACCTGCAGGCCGCGATCGCGTCGCGGCACGCCCGCGCCGCCACGTCCGAGGAGACCGACTGGCACACCATCGCCCAGCTGTACGACGTACTCGCCGAGGCCGCGCCCGGCCCGATCGTGGAGGTCAACCGCGCCGTCGCGCACGGCCGCGCGTCCGGCCCGGACGCCGGTCTCGCCGTGCTCGACGCCCTCCCCGACGGCGCCCTCCCCGGGTCGCACCTGCTGCCCAGCGTGCGCGGCGACCTGCTCGCCCGCGCCGGGCGCCACGCGGAAGCGGCCGCGTCGTTCCGCGAGGCGGCGTCGCTCACCCGCAACGAGAGCGAGCAGGCGCTGCTGCTGGGCCGCGCCGAGGCGTCCGAGAAGGTGACGGCGGGGGATGCCTGATCCGGTCGGCCCGACGGTCGCGGAGCTCATCGAGCTGTTGGCGCGTGGAGATCAGCCCGCCGCCGTCACCGGGATGTATCGGTGGCTCGACTCCGAGCAGCGGCAGCGCACGTGGAAGGCGTGGCGTCGCGGTCGTCTCGCCCGGATCGAGGAGCCACCCGGAGTGCTCGCACTGATCGCCGGCGAGCGGACCTACTGGATGAGCTGGCCGCCGGCGGACGGCATCGTCGCCGTACCGCGGAACTCCGACATCGACGACTTCGAGCTGTCGGCGCTGACCAAGCCCGACCCGCACACCTACTGGCGGTCCTGGCTGCTGCGCGAACCCGAGACGGTCGAGGCGACCCTCCATCGAGTCGAGCACGACGGCCGAGCGGCCTGGCAGTTCGTCGCACCCGAAGCGGAGGGCGCTCGGTGTGTGCTCACGGTGGACGAGCGGACGGGCCTCCTGGTCCGTGCGGAGCATCCCGAGGCGGGCGTCTTCAAGGAATGGTGGGACCTGTCGGACGAGGTGCCCGACGACGAGACCTTCGCCTACCACGGCGAGTGGCAGCGGGCCGCGGAGTTCTCCCATCGGTACCCGCCCGACTGGCAGCCCACGTAGCCGGTCCGACGGCGTACGCCGCGCGCGGCAACGGCCGTGCGACACCGTGGCGCGGCCGCCCTAGGGTTCGTCGCATGGTGGCTGCAACCGTGCGCGAGTGGCACGAAGACCTCGGTTGGGGAGTGCAGCGCCGACACCCCTGGAGGCTGCTGGACGCACTACTCGCACATAGAGACACCAGTGCTGCGCCGCGACGGCCGCGTCGAGATTGCCGGCTACAAGACGCTGGTCGTCGGCGAGATCGTCGAGCTGGCGTGGGAGTCCGCCGAGCAAGACGGCTTCGCCTTCCGTGCAGTGGCTGTCCAGCGGCCCGGATGATGCGGCAATTGCGGGCACATCGTCGGGACGTCATACGCCACGGCCCCTATGACTGCCGGGACGTATGACGTTGCGCGGGACGTCATACGCCCGAGCGGCGATAGGTCCGCGGACGTATGACGTCCCACCGCCCGCGCCCGCTTCTCGGCAGCAGCGGGGGGTATCGCTGAACGTCGTACCTGAGGTTTCGGCCCCGATGCGGGTCCAGATGGGGCCGGAACTTCAGGTACGTCGTGTGTGATGGCCGCGCCCTCCGCTCGGCAATATGGGTTGCCGCGTGTGGTGACGTTGGTTTAGGGGCGTCGGTGGAAGCGGAGGTCGCCGTTGGGAAGGCGGTCGGCTTCGTATCGTCGGTCGTGGGCGCGGGCGGTAGTGGGGTCGGCGTGGGTGAGGTGGGCGGCCCAGGAGCCGATGTCGCGGGCGCCGGCGGCGTCGGCGACGTCGCCGGACACAGCGAGGACGCGCAGTTTCAGGTCGGTGAGGGTGGCCTCCAGGGCGGTGATCTCCTGGAGCGCGGTGGTCTTCTCGGCCGGGGTCATGTACACCGGTTGCACGTCGCGCACGTCGGTCAACGCGCTCCGGGCGTCCGCGACCGCGCCCAGGATCGGGTGGGGTTGGGGTTGGGGGTGGAGTTGGGCGACCACGGTGTTCCTTTCCGAGATGCTTCTATCGTACACCTGTTCGATTCGGAATGGAACATTCGTTGGGTGGTTTTCACAGAGAGGTTGCCTTGGTTTCGAGGCTCGCTTCGCTCGCACCTCAACCAGCGGCGACGGCGAGCGGCGGTCGCGAGCGGGGTCTCGTGACAGTCGCTGCGCGACCTCCTCGACCACCGGTGGGCAGGGGTCTCGTGACGGTCGCTGCGCGACCTCCTCGACCAACGTGGGCAGGGGGTCTCGTGACGGTCGCTGCGCGACCTCCTCGACCACCGGCGAGGCGTCGCTGGGCGACCTCCTTGGCCAACGGCGAGAATTCGAAGTTGAGTGGAATGGACTCAAGTTTGCGGGCGTTGGAAAGGATGACCTCGGACCCTGGTGAACCTGGGACCGGACCGGTCACGATCAGTCATCACACGACGTCCGCAGGAGCGCCACCCATGAGCCAGTTCGGGGCCGACAAGTTCACCACCCGCAGCCGCGAGGCGATCGAGGCTGCCCAGCTCGCCGCGACCACCGCCGGCAACAGCAGCATCGAGCCGATCCACCTGCTCGTCGCGCTGCTGCTGCAGGAGGGCGGCACGGCCGCGTCGATGATCGCCAAGGCGGGGGCCGACCCGGCGCCGCTGGTCCGGGCGGCGGCGGCGCAGCGCGATGCGCTCCCGTCGGCGACCGGTGCGACGGTCAAGCAGCCCGCCGGCTCGGCGGCGCTGACCCGGGTGCTGGCGATGGCGCTCGACCTCGCGACGTCGATGAAGGACGAGTACGTCGCGACCGAGCACCTGCTGATCGCGCTCGCCACCGTCGAGAGCAGCGCGAAGGACGTGCTGACCGAGGCCGGCCTGACCGAGGCGGGACTGCGCGACGTGCTCACCGCGGTGCGGGGCAACCGGCGGGTCACCTCGCAGGAGGCGGAGTCGACGTACGAGGCACTGGAGAAGTACTCCGTCGACCTGACCGCCGCGGCCGAGGAGGGCCGCCTCGACCCCGTGATCGGGCGCGACGCGGAGATCCGGCGCGTGGTGCAGGTCCTGTCGCGCCGTACGAAGAACAACCCGGTCCTCATCGGCGAGCCCGGCGTCGGCAAGACCGCCGTCGTCGAAGGCCTCGCCCAACGGGTCGTGCAGGGCGACGTCCCCGACAGCCTCAAGGGTCGCCGGGTGCTCAGCCTCGACCTGGCCGCGATGGTCGCGGGCGCGAAGTACCGCGGTGAGTTCGAGGAGCGGCTGAAGGCCGTGCTCGAGGAGATCAAGGACGCTGGCGGCCAGGTCATCACGTTCATCGACGAGCTGCACACCGTCGTCGGCGCGGGCGCCGGCGGCGACTCGGCCATGGACGCCGGCAACATGCTGAAGCCGATGCTCGCCCGCGGTGAGCTGCACATGATCGGCGCGACCACGCTCGACGAGTACCGCCAGCGGATCGAGAAGGACCCGGCCCTGGAGCGCAGGTTCCAGCAGGTCTTCGTCGGCGAGCCGTCGGTCGAGGACACGATCCAGATCCTGCGGGGGATCCAGGAGAAGTACGAAGCCCACCACGGGGTCCGGATCACCGACGCCGCGCTGGTGGCAGCCGCGACCCTGAGCGACCGCTACATCACCGGCCGGCAGCTGCCGGACAAGGCGATCGACCTGGTCGACGAGGCCGCGTCCCGGCTGCGGATGGAGATCGAGTCCTCCCCGGAGGAGATCGACCAGCTCCGTCGCCAGGTCGACCGGATGAAGATGGAGGAGTTCGCGCTCGCCAAGGAGAGCGACGACGCCTCGGTCGAGCGGCTCGCCGCCCTCCGCGCCGACCTCGCCGACAAGGAGGAGGCGCTGCGCGGGCTCGAGGCGCGCTGGGAGCGGGAGAAGAGCTCGCTCGAGGGCGAGGGCGAGCTGCGCCGCCAGCTCGACCAGCTGCGCGTCGAGGCCGACAAGCTGCAGCGCGAGCAGCAGTACGAAGCGGCAAGCGAGATCCTCTACGGCCGGATCCCCGAGCTGGAGCGGCAGATCGAGGCCGCGGCCGCGGCCGACGCCGTCGAGGAGCCCGAGGACAAGCTCGTCGGCGAGGAGGTCGGTGCCGAGCAGGTCGCCGAGGTGGTCGAGGCCTGGACCGGCATCCCGACCGGCCGGATGCTGCAGGGCGAGACGGCCAAGCTGCTCGAGATGGAGTCGGTCATCGGCGCCCGCCTGATCGGCCAGACCAACGCAGTCCGTGCCGTCAGCGACGCCGTACGACGGGCGCGCGCCGGGATCTCCGACCCGAACCGCCCGACCGGCTCGTTCCTCTTCCTCGGTCCGACCGGTGTCGGCAAGACCGAGCTGGCGAAGTCGCTGGCCGACTTCCTCTTCGACGACGAGCGGGCGATGGTCCGCATCGACATGAGCGAGTACGCCGAGAAGCACGCCGTCGCGCGCCTGGTCGGCGCACCTCCGGGGTACGTCGGCTACGAGGAGGGCGGCCAGCTCACCGAGGCGGTGCGGCGCCGGCCGTACTCCGTCGTACTCCTCGACGAGGTGGAGAAGGCGCACCCGGAGGTCTTCGACGTGCTGCTGCAGGTGCTCGACGACGGCCGGCTGACCGACGGCCAGGGACGCACCGTCGACTTCCGCAACACGATCCTGATCCTCACCTCGAACATCGGCTCGCACTACCTGGTCGACCCGACGCTCGAGCCCGAGAAGGCGAGGGAGCAGGTGCTCGCGCTGGTGCGGCAGGGCTTCAAGCCCGAGTTCCTCAACCGGCTCGACGACATCGTCACCTTCGACGCGCTGTCGAAGGGCGACCTGGGCCGGATCGTCGACCTCCAGCTGGAGCTGCTCGAGCAGCGGCTCGCCGTGCGCCGGATCACGATCGACGTCACCGACGCCGCCAAGGACTGGCTGGCCGACACGGGCTACGACCCGGCGTACGGCGCCCGCCCGCTCCGCCGGCTGATCCAGACGGCGATCGGCGACCGGCTCGCCAAGGCGATCCTCGCCGGCACCGTGACCGACGGCGGCAAGGTCGTCGTCGACCGGGCCGACGCGGGTGCCGACGCCGGGCTCGAGCTCCGGGTGGCCTGACCCCCTTGCCGAGTCGGCGCAAGTGCACTTGCGCCGACTCGGCGTCGTCGGGGTGTCCAGTGGCGCCGACTCGGCGTTCGAGGGCGTCTGGTCCAATGGAGGCATGACCGAAAAGGCACCCCGACCAGGACAGGCCACCTTCGCGGCCTGGCTGATCATCGCCGGCTCGGTGGTCCTCGTGCTCACCGCGTGGCAGCGCATCGCGTCGCTGCACACGCTCGAGGTGCAGGAGGAGCTCCAGCGGGTGCTCTCCGAGCCGCCCCTCTCCGGCACCGGGCTGAGCCTCGAGTCGCTCAAGACCACGATCCGGGTGCTCTGCATGGTCGCAGCCGCGGCGGCGACGGCGTCGGCGATCCTCGGGGTGCAGGCGCTGCGCCGCTCGACCAGCGCCCGGCTGGTGCTGTCGTTCCTCGCGCCGCTGGTGCTGATCGGCGGGTTCGCGACCGCCGGGTTCTTCGCTCCGTTGGTCGTGGCCGGCGTGGTCATGCTGTGGCTGCGCCCGACACGCGACTGGTTCGCCGGCCGGCCGTGGCTGCCGGCGACCGCGGGCCAGCAGTCCCGCCGGCCCGATCCGTTCGCGGTGCAACCGCGCGAGGGGATCGACACGCCTGCTCCGCCCTCCGCGCCCGCCGCGCCTCCCGCGTCAGCCGCGGCTCCCGCGCCGTCCTCGGAGCCGCGTCCGGACAAGGGTCCGGGCCCCTACGCCAACCCCTACGGCGCGCCGCTGGCGACGGCGGAGCCGGTCGCGTCGCCGTACCACCCGGCCGCGAAGCGGCCCGGTGCGTTGATCGCGGCCTCCGTGATCGTGGGGGTCTCCAGCGCCCTCGTGTCCGGCGTCCTGCTGCTGTTCTCGCTGATCATGGCCGTCGCGCGCGAGGAGTTCTTCGACGAGCTCGAGCGGCAGCAGCCGGATCTCGACCTGCAGGGGATGTCGCAGGCCGAGCTGGCGACCGGCACCTACGTCATGACCGCGATCGCCGTGGTCTGGAGCGTCGTCGCGGTGGTGCTCGCCGTGCTCGTGCTCCGGCGGCTGCAGTGGGCCCGGATCGCGCTCCTCGCGTCGACCGGTGCCGCGGCGCTGGTCCTGCTCGCCGTGACCTTCTTCAACCCGCTGACGGTCGTGCTGCTCGGGGCGGCCCTGGTGACGCTCTGGCTGCTCCTCCGCGCCGACGTCCAGGCCTGGTTCAAGCGCTGAGGTCGGCGCCCGCCAAGCGGTGGAGCGCCTCGTCGATGACCTCGACCTCCTTGCAGAACGCCCAGCGCACCAGCTGCCGCCCGGCACCCGGCGCGTCCGGGTCGTCGTAGAAGACCTCCAGCGGCACGGCCACCACGCCCGCCCGCTCGGGCAGCGCCCAGCAGAAGTCGCGGCTGCTCGCCCACCCGAGGTGCGAGATGTCCGTGGTGGCGAAGTACGTCCCCTGCGGGACGTACGGCGTCAGCCCGGCCTCCCCGAGACCGGCGACCAGCCGGTCGCGCCGCTCCTGCAGGCTCCGCGCCAGGTCGGCGGGGTAGTCGGCGTGCTCGTCGAGCGCCGTGGCGACCGCCGGCTGCAGCGGCGCGCCGGAGGTGAAGGTCAGCCACTGCTTGGCGGCGAGCAGCGCGCCCACGAGCGGGGCGGGCCCGGTCGCCCAGCCGACCTTCCAGCCGGTGAACGAGTAGGACTTGCCGGCACTGGACAGGGTCAGCGTCCGTTCCGCCATGCCCGGCAGGGTCGCGAGCGGCACGTGCTGGTGGTCGTCGAACACCAGGTGCTCGTAGACCTCGTCGGTCACCACGACCAGGTCGTGCTCGACGGCGACCGCAGCGACCGACTCGAGCTCGGCGCGCGTCAGCACGGTCCCGGTCGGGTTGTGCGGGCTGTTGAGCAGGATCAGCTTGGTGCGCGGGCTCACCGCTGCTCGCAGCGCGTCCGGGTCGAGGCGGAAGTCGGGGGCCCGCAGCGTGACGGGGCGTCGTACTCCTCCGGCGAAGGTGATCATCGCGGTGTAGGAGTCGTAGTACGGCTCGAGCACGACCACCTCGTCGCCGGGATCGACCAGGCCGAGCAGGGCGGCCGCGATGCCCTCCGTGCAACCGGTCGTGACCACGACCTGGCGACCCGGGTCGAGCTCGATCCCGTAGTGCCGCTGCTGGTGGCGGGCGATCGCCTGGCGCAGGGCCGGGATGCCGGGACCGGGGGCGTACTGGTTGGCGCCGGACTGGAGCGCCGTGACCGCGCGCGCGATCACCTCCGGCGGACCGTCGCGGTCGGGGAAGCCCTGGCCGAGGTTGACGGCTCCGGTGCGCGCCGCGAGCGCGGACATCTCGGTGAAGATCGTGGTCCCGATGCCGTCGAGGCGGCGGGCGCTGCGTTGGGTCACCGCCCCATCAAAGCGCAACGTATCCGAACGAACGAAGCGCTGCTGGCGCACAATCCCTAGAATCCGTTCACCGGCGCACCGGGCGCTCCGACACCGATCGGGAGTCTTGCGTTGACCGACCCGCACATCGAGATCCGCGAGGTGGGCAGGCCGCCGCGCGTGGTCGTCGTCGACCACGCGTTGGAGATCGGCCGCGACGGGTCCGGTGTGTCCGTCGCCGACGAAGGTGTCTCGCGGCGGCACCTCAAGCTGCTTCCGAGCCCGCTCGGGTTGTCGGCCGTCGACCTGGGCAGCCGCAACGGCACCCTGCTGAACGGCCTGCCGGTCGAGGGCCGGGCAAGCCTCGCCGACGGCGACGTGCTCCGGATCGGTCGCACCGACCTGGTCGTCCGGCTGCCGCAGGCCGCAGCGCCGGTGCCTGCCGGTCCGCGGCTGCGTTCCCGTGACTCGATCGGCGCGGTGCCGGCGCCGCCACCACTGGTCGCTCCGCCGCGGTCACCGGGAGCCGCCCGGTCGCTCGCCCGGCGCGTGCTCGGTGGACCGGAGACCGAGCCGGTGTTCCGCACCTACACCGAGCTGCCCCATCGGATCCCGCCCGGCGTGTGGCGGGCGGCCCGGGTCGTCAGCGTGACGGCCTACCTGTCGCTGGCGGGGGTCCTCGTCGTCTGGCCCGACACCGGCCTGCGCCTGTTCTTCGGGATCGTCGTCCCACTGCTCCCGGCGCTCTTCTTCCTCGCACCCGGTGTCTGGCGCAACATCTGCCCGCTCTCGTCGGCCAACCAGTCCGCGCGGGTCCTCGGCTTCTCGCTGGCCCGGACCGCCCCGCGGTGGGTGCGCGAGCGCGGCTACCTGCTCGCCATGACGTTGTTCTTCGGGATCGCCGGCGCCCGGCTGGCCCTCTTCAACGACAGTGGTACGGCGACCGCCGTACTCCTGCTGGCCGTGATCACGGCCGCGTTCGCCGGCGGCGTGCTCTTCAAGGGCAAGAGCGGCTGGTGCAGCAGCATCTGCCCCCTGTTGCCATTGCAGCGGCTCTACGGCCAGACGCCGTTCGTGCTCTCGCCCAACAGCCACTGCCGGCCGTGCCTCGCGTGCACGCGCAACTGCTACGACTTCCAGCCCCAGCTCGCCCAGCAGGCCGACCTCCACGACCCCGACCCCACGTGGCACCAGCCGCGCCGCCTGTTCGCGAGCGCGCTGCCCGGGTTCGTCCTCGGGTTCTTCCTGCTGCTCGACCAGCCCGACCTCGGCACGGCCGACACCTATGCCCGGCTCGCGGTCTTCGTGGCGGCCAGCATCGGTCTGTTCTTCGCGCTGGAGACCTTCCTCGGGCTGTCCGCCGGCGTGGTCACCGCGCTCTGGGGGGCGGTCGCCCTCAACCTCTTCTACTGGTACGGAACGCCCCGCTCGGGCGACGCGCTCTCGGCCCTGCTCGGGACCGGCGACCTCACCTGGCTGCGCTGGCCGGTCGTCTCCGTGGTGCTGCCCCTCAACCTGTTCTGGGTGGTCCGGACCTGGTGGGTGGAACGTCGCTACCTCGCCGAGACCGCCGCCGAGGAGGTGACCGACCTCGGGATGCCGACGGTCCCGAGCGCCGAGCGGCCGACCGCGGCCGTGACGACCACGCCGGCGGCCGAGGTGCGGTTCGCCGCTGGCGGCCCGACCGTGCCGGCGACCGCCGGCCAGAGCGTGCTCGAGCTCGCGGAGGACTGCGGGCTGGCGATCGAGGCTGGCTGTCGGATGGGGGTGTGCGGGGCCGACCCGGTCGCCGTCCTCGAGGGTGCCGACCTGCTGAGCGCCGCCGAGGAGGAGGAGCTCGGCACCCTGCGCCGCCTCGGGCTGGCCCCCAACACGCGAATGGCCTGCTGCGCGCGGGTCTCCGAGGGTGAGGTCACGATCAGCCTCGTCCCCGAGAAGGGCTCGCCGGAAGCCACCGCACCGCCCGTCGACTACGACCGCACGATCACCAGCGTGGTCATCGTCGGCACCGGCGTCGCCGGCGTGACGGCCGCCGACTTCGTGCGGCGCGGCCACCCGGACTGCGAGATCCACCTGGTCGGCGCGGAGCCGCACCTGCTCTACAACCGGATGGGCATCTCCCGCGTGGTCTACGGCCGCTCGGCGATGGCCGGCCTGTCGCTCCTCGACGAGCAGTGGTACGACGACAACCAGATCACGACCTGGCAGAACACCCTGGCCACCCGGCTCGACCTGGGGCGCCGGCTCGTCACCCTCGGCACCGGCCAGCAGCTCTTCTTCGACCGGTTGGTGCTCGCCACCGGCTCGCGGGCGACGACCCCGCCGCTGCGGGGGTTCGGCGGCGCCGGCACCTTCGTGCTCCGTACCGCCGAGGACGGCGCCCGGATCCGGGCCTACGCCCAGCAGCACGGGGTGAGGTCCGCGGTCGTGGCGGGGGGAGGGCTGCTCGGGCTCGAGGCCGCGCACGCCCTGGGTCAGCTCGGCCTGACGGTCACCGTCCTCGAACGCAGCGACCGGCTGCTCGCCCGCAACATCGATCGGCGCGCCAGCCAGCTCGTCCACCAGCACCTCACCCGGGCCGGTGTGGCGGTCCGGTACGGCGTCTCCGCCGCCGCGCTGGAGGGCGGGCGCGCGCTCCAGCAGGTGCGGCTCGACGACGGCTCGGTGCTCCCCGCCGGGATCTTCCTCGCGGCGATCGGCATCACTCCGAACACCGACCTCGCCGCTGCCGCCGGCATCGCGGTGGATCGCGGGATCGTCGTCGACGACCGGATGCGCACGAACGTGCCGGGGGTGTACGCGGTCGGCGACGCGGCCCAGCACGACGGCAAGGTGCTGGGGCTGTGGCCGGTCGCCGCCAAGCAGGCCGAGGTCGCGGCCGCGAACCTGCTGGGCCGGGACGAGGTCCTCGCCGTGGACCTGCCGGCGATGATCCTCAAGGGCGTCGACCTGGACCTGACCGCGATCGGCCGGGTGGAGCCGGGGCCGCGGGACGAGGTGTTCACCGAGGACCTGCCGGCGGGCCCGTCGTACCGGAAGCTCCTGGTCGAGGACGGTGTCGTGGTCGGCGTGCTGGTGCTCGGAGCGCTCCCGGAGTTCCTCGCCGCCGCCACCACCGCGGTCAAGCGCGGGCTCCGACTGGACGCCGCGGCCCTGGCCCGGCTCCGCGCGGGTGACTGGATGGCCGTGAAGGCGGCCGGCTGACCTACCCCTCGGCGGGGAGGTGCGTGTAGACCCGCAGTCCGAGCCGCAGGCTGTGGCCGACCGGCAGCGGCACCGGGTCGGGCCCGATCCGCGTCCACTGCGCGTCGCCGGGCGCGGCGATGAACGTCCCGTTGGCAGAACCGGCGTCGCGCACCGTCACCGCCCCACCGGCCACCGAGACGTAGGTGTGGACCCGCGAGATGAGCTGCGCGCCGTCGTCGACCTTGACCGGTGAGGACGTGCCGCGGACCACGGCCGGGTCCTGGTGCGGGTTGCGACCGAAGACGTAGTCGCGGTCGAGCGGCACCCGGCTGCCGTCGTCGGACTGGAGCGACGCGATCGCCTCGGCGATGTGCACGGTCTCGTTGGGAACGGCCCGGAGCGCGGTGCTCACCTCGGCCGCGGTCGGCGGCCGTGGCGTCACGATCGGGGCGCGAGGAGCCGGGGTGGGGGTGGGCGTCGGCGACGGCGTGGGGAGCGGCGTGAACACCGACTGCCCGGCGGAGCGGAGCGGCGACGCAGGGGGCGCGGCCAGCGGNACACCGACTGCCCGGCGGAGCGGAGCGGCGACGCAGGGGGCGCGGCCAGCGGCTCCACGACGGGCGCCGGCGCGGGGGTCGCCGGCCTGCTCGGGGCGGGCGCGGCAGCGGCGGGGAAGGCCGGCTCCGGCTCGAGCACCAGGCCGCAACCGCCCAGCACCCCGTCGCGCAGGTCGGTGCGCGGCGCCGCGGGCACGTCGCCCGGCGCCACCGTCAGGGTCAGGCTCCCGTGCGCACCGAAGACCCGCTCGGTCCAGGTCCACACCTCGGTGCCGGTGACCTGCTGGCCGTCGACGACCACCCGGGCCGAGCCGTGCACGAGCACCCGGCGCGACTGCGGGCCCCCGATGGCGACCGCGAACGCGGGCACGCCCGGCTGGTGGGCTGCCACCAGGCCGGTCAGCTGCCACACCAGGCCGCGCGGGTCGTCGTACGCGCGGGAGACCAGGCGCACCAGGGCGTCGGTGAACGCGTCGCCTCCGGGGGCGACCACCAGAGCGACCGCGCCGTACCGCGCGACCACGCCGTCACCCGGCTGGACCCCGGCGCGGAACCGATCGTCTGCCATGTCACCCCCTCTGCTCACCGCGAAGGATTCCACGTGACGGCACTAGTGTTCACCCCGTGACCACGACCGACCCGGACCTCGCGGCCGACATCGACGCCTGCTGCCGTCTCAGCGGGGAGTTCACGCTCCGCTCCGGCCAGATCAGCAACGAGTACTTCGACAAGTACCTCTTCGAGGCCGATCCCCAGCTGCTCGCCCGGGTGGCGCGCGAGATGGCCCAACTGCTGCCGGCCGACGGCGACCTGCTCGGCGGGCTCGAGATGGGCGGCATCCCGATCGCCACGGCGATCAGCCAGCTGATCGGCATGCCCACCCTCTTCGTCCGCAAGGAGGCGAAGACCTACGGCACCTGCAAGCTCGCCGAGGGTCCGGCGTACGACGGCAGGCGGATCACCCTCATCGAGGACGTGATCACGACCGGTGGTGCCGTCCGCGACGCCACCGACGCGCTGCGCGCCGGCGGCGCGATCGTCGACACGGTGGTCTGCGCGATCGACCGGAGCCCGGAGGGCGTCAACCCGCTCGACGACGTGGGCCTCGAGGTCCGCGCCGTGCTCACCAAGGCCGAGCTCGACGCGGCGCGGGCGGCAGCATCCCGCTGAGGCGGCTTGGGCCGCCTTGGTTTCGAGGCTCGGCCGCGGGCGGCCTCGCACCTCAACCAGCGGCGGCGGCACCTCAACCAGCGGCGGCGGCGCCTCTGAGGCGACGGCGGGTACGTCTCCGGGATGAGTCTCGTCATCCTCGAGATGGAGATCTGAGCGTTCTCCTGCGGTGCCGGGGCGCGAGGTGTGCAATGGCTGCATCTCGCCGTACTCCCCGGAGATGATCATGATCCGAACTCGCTTCTCCCTGCGTTGGTCTCGGTCCATCCCGCACCGCCTCGTCAGCCTTCCGCTGGCCGCGGTCACCGCCCTCGTCGTCGTGTCACTGAGTCCGGCGCCGGCGCACGCCGCGACGGTTCCGGGCCCGCCGACCAACGTCATCGGGACGAAGGCTTCGGCGACGAGTGCGCAGGTGTCGTTCAGCCCGCCGGCGAGCGACGGTGGCGCGCCGATCACCAGCTACACCGCGCAGTGCACGTCGACCAACGGCGGCAACCCTGGGACGGGGTCCGGCAGCGGGAGCCCACTGACCGTGGGCTCGCTGTCCGCCGGCGCCACCTATCAGTGCCGGGTGCACGCGACCAACAGTGTCGGCCCTGGCCCGTTGTCGGCGCCGTCGCCGACCTTCGTCCTCACGACGCTCCCCGGGGCGCCGGTCAACGTGAACGCG
The DNA here is from genome assembly GCF_014180685.1 of Nocardioides pelophilus. GTDB lineage: Bacteria > Actinomycetota > Actinomycetes > Propionibacteriales > Nocardioidaceae > Nocardioides > Nocardioides pelophilus. The sequence goes on from NZ_JACEHF010000043.1 coordinate 21,306, forward strand.
ACGAAGGCATCGGCGACGAGCGCGCAGGTCACCTTCAATCCGCCGGCGAGCAACGGCGGCGAGCCGATCACCAGCTACATGGCGGAGTGCACGTCGACCAACGGCGGCAACCCTGGGACGGGGACCGGCGGCGGGAGCCCGCTGATCGTGGGCTTGTTGTCCAGCGGGTTCACCTATCAGTGCCGAGTGCGCGCCACCAACAGCGTCGGCTCGGGCCCGTTCTCGGAGCCGTCGTTCAGCTTCGTCCTCACCACGACTCCCGGGACGCCGACTGACGTGACCGCGTCGAAGTTCTCGACGACGAGTGCGCGGGTCGCCTTCAGCCCACCGACGAGCAACGGCGGTGCGCAGATCACCAGCTACACGGCGCAGTGCAACTCGACCAACGGTGGTGCCTCTGGTGCGGTGACCGGGGGCGGGAGCCCGCTGACCGTGAGCGGCCTGTCCAGCGGGTTCACCTATCAGTGCCAGGTGCGGGCCACGAACAGCGTCGGTGACGGTACCTTCTCGCCTCCGTCGGCCCCCTTCGTCCTCACCACGGTTCCCGGGCCGCCGACGAGCGTGAACGCGACGAAGGCCTCGCCGACCAGTGCGGAGGTCACCTTCAGCCCGCCGGCGAGCGACGGTGGTGCGCAGATCACCAGCTACACGGCGGTGTGCAACTCGACCAACGGCGGCGCTTCTGGTCGGACGATCGGGAGCGAGAGCCCGCTGACCGTGGGCTTGCTGTCCAGCGGGTCCACCTATCGGTGCCAGGTGTCGGCGACCAATGCCGTAGGTACCGGTCCGGCCTCGGACCTGACGCCCCCCATCGTGCTCACCGCGGTGCCCGGGATGCCGACCAACGTGACCGCGGTGCAGTCGTCGCCGACGAGCCTGCAGGTCTCGTTCGACCCGCCGGCGAGTGACGGTGGGTCGACGATCACCGGCTACGAGGCCGAGTGCGCGTCGGGCAACGACATGCCAGTCTCGGTCGCGGGAGCGTCGAGCCCGATCGACGTGGACGGCCTGACGACCGGCGCCACCTACGAGTGCCAGGTGCGCGCGATGAACGACGTCGGGTTCGGGGAGTGGTCCGCGACTTCCAGCTTCACGCTCTTCGGTCCTCCCGGAGCGCCGACCGACATCAGCGCGACGGCCTCCTCGCCGACGAGTGCGCAGGTCTCGTTCAGCCCGCCGGCGAACACCGGTTGGACGGCGATCACCGACTACGCGGTCGAGTGCTCCTCGGGCGACGGTGGCGTGACCCGGACGGCGAGTGGTGTCTCGAGCCCGATCACGGTGACCGGACTGACGCCCGGCGCCACCTACACCTGCCAGGTGCGGGCGATCAACAGCGTCGGTCCCGGCGACTGGTCGGTCGTGTCGGACTCCTTCACGATGCCGGCGACGCTGCCGGGGCAGCCGACCGGTGTCTCCGCGACCGCCGCCTCGTCGACCACGGCCGACGTGTCGTTCTCCCCGCCGGCGTTCAACGGTGGGAGCGCGATCACGTCCTACACCGCACGTTGCGTGTCGACCAACGGGGGGATCACTCGGTCGCAGACCGGGGCGAGCTCGCCGATCAAGGTCCAGAACCTCGGCGGCGGCCGGGACTACCAGTGCCAGGTCCGGGCGACCAACAGCGTCGGAAGCGGAGCGTTCTCGCCGTTCACGAGCACGTTCTCGCTACCCGCCACCCGGCCCGACGCACCGACCGTGGTGACGGTCACCGCGGCCTCCTCGACGTCGGCGACCGTCAACTTCTCGCCCCCCGCGTGGAACGGCGGCAGCGCGATCACGTCGTACGTCGCGCGCTGCGAGTCCACCAACGGCGGGATCGCCCGGACCAAGAGCGGTTCCGGTTCGCCGATCACGGTCACGAGCCTCACCAAGGGCAAGAAGTACCGGTGCCAGGTGCGAGCGATCAACAGCGTCGGCGTCAGTGCCTACTCGGCGCTCACCAGCACCGTCACGCTGCCCCCGGGTGTGCCGGACGCACCCCGCAACGTGGCGGCGATCCCGCTCTCCTCCACCTCCGCCCGGGTGTCGTTCTCGCCGCCGGTGTGGAACGGCGGTAGCGCGATCACGTCGTACCTCGCACGGTGCGTGTCGTCGAACGGCGGGATCACCCGGGCGAAGACCGGCACCAGCTCGCCGCTCGTCGTCGCCGGCCTGACGCCGGGCAAGACGTACCGGTGCCAGGTCCGCGCGACGAACGCGGTCGGCAACAGCCCGCTCTCGGCCTTCAGCACGAGCTTCAAGCTGCCGACGTGAGCGCCGCCGGGTCGTTCTCAGGGATGAACGGCATCGTTCCCAGGAACGATTAACGGCCCGCAACGGCGTACCTCGGGCCCGGGAGGGGATTGGCTGTGCACCACAGTCGATCCCTCCCTGGAGTTCCACGATGCCCGAGAAGCGCCGCCACCCGTCACCGATGCGCCGCCGCGCGCGCCGCCTGAGCCCGGTCCTGGTCGTCGCCGCCATGGTGGCCGCGATCCTCACCCTCGCGCCGGCCCCCGCCCAGGCGGCCGCGAAGTGGAACTCCGGCTCGACGAAGTACACGACGATCACCAACTGCCCGTCGATCATCTGGGGCAACCCCTACCAGGAGTACGGCATCGGGGCGTTCGTCTCCTACTGGGGCGACCAGCAGTCGAACCCGATCACCCCGGTGGTCGGCGAGACGACCTACCTCGACACCTACGCCATGCGGGTCGGGTCGCACTGCAGCACGCCGATCATCTACCCCCGGTTCGTGCTGCCGGGCGGCGTGGAGTTCGACAAGACCCAGGCCATCAAGTGCTACTACACGCCGCCGGGCCAGGCCCAGCGCCAGGTGACCCACGCGGGCGAGTGCCCGCAGTGGTCGAACATCTCCGCCAACGGCTACTACTCGAACTCGGTGAGCGGCTGGGGCGGCGGCTGGCCGCTGCCCTCGGTCAACGGCAACAACGGCTCGGCGTGGGAGTTCCTGGTGCCGGTGCGCGCCACCTCGCAGGTCTTCGGCGCGCAGCTGACCACCGAGCTCGGCATCGCCGACGGCAACGCGGGCCCGACCCTCAACCTGACCGTGCCGTTCTACACGGGCCCGGCGCCGGTGACGGCTCCCGGCGCCCCGACCAACGTCACCGCCACCGCGACCTCGCCGACCTCGGCCAAGGTGTCCTTCAACCCGCCCGCCAACAACGGCGGCGCGGCCGTCACCGGCTACACCGCCCGGTGCGAGAGCCCGACCGGTGGCGTCACCCAGACCGTGACCGGCAGCGCCAGCCCGATCACCGTCACCGGTCTGAGCCCGAGCCAGACCTATGCGTGCGACGTGCGGGCCACCAACAACGTGGGCAGCGGCAGCTGGTCGGGCAAGACCGCCAACTTCACCACCCCGGCGGCCACAACGGCGCCGGGTGCGCCGACCAACGTGACCGTGACCTCGCTGTCCGGCAAGAGCGCGCGGGTCGCGTTCAACCCGCCGGCGAACAACGGTGGCAGCGCGATCACGTCGTACCGGGCCCAGTGCCTGTCGTCCGACGGCGGCACCACCCGGTCCGCCGACGGTACGTCGTCGCCGATCACGTTCACCACGCTGTCGCCGGGCAAGGCCTACCGGTGCCGGGTGCGGGCCACCAACGCCATCGGCAGCAGCAGCTACTCGGCGTACTCGGCGACCGTCCCGCAG
>NZ_JACEHF010000044.1 GCF_014180685.1 Nocardioides pelophilus
GCGGGGCCGGTTCCGCCAGGTGATGGCGGCCGTGGCAGCGCTGAGCGCCGGCGGCGTGTTCGCGGTGCTGGTCGTCGGGGGTTTCGTCCAGGACGACGACGCCGCCGCCGAGATCGCCGACCAGCTCGGCGTCCCCGTGCTCGCCGAGCGGCTCCCGCTCGACGCCACGCCGTGGTTCTGGGTGGGCCTCCTGGCGTCGGTCGTCTCCGTCGCCGCCGCCGTGTCGGCTGTCTGGCTGGCGCCCGCGTGGCCCGAGATGGGCAACCGGTACGACGCGCCCTCGTCCCGCGACAAGGCCCCGGCCGACGACACCCCGGCGGAGGAGCGCACCAGCCTCGATCTCTGGAAGTCCATGGACGAGGGCGAGGACCCGACGGACCGATGAGCGGACTTGCCACTAACATGTGCGGTGGTTGAGGTGCGAGCGAAGCGAGCCTCGAGACCACGAACCCGAACCGAGGAGCGCCTGCATGTCTGACAACCACGGCAACACCCCCGCGGCCTGGACCGCCGTCATCGTGGCGCTGGCCGGCTTCGTGGTGGGAGGCATCGGCCTGATGCTCAGCCCGGTCAACATGGTGCTGTTCTGGGTCGGCGTCGTGATCGTCGCCGCCGGCGCCGTGGTCTTCGTCGCGATGGACAAGGCCGGACTCCACGAGTCCAGCCACTGACCAGGGACCTGCCGTGACCACGACCCAACCGATGCGCCCGGGAGACCGGGTCGCTGTGGTCGCGCGGTCACTTCCCGGCTCGCGCTGGCGCCGGATGCTCCCGCCGGTGCTGGTCGTCGGCACCTTGGCGGCCGCGACCGTGGCCCTGCACGTCCGCGACCCCCACGAGCAGGGCGCGTGGGGCGAGTGCCCGACGCAGGCGCTGCTCGGCGTCAACTGCCCCGGCTGCGGCGGCCTGCGCGCGGTCAACAGCCTCAGCAACCTGCGCCTGATCGACGCCGCGTCGAGCAACCTGATGTTCGTGGCGTCGCTGCCGCTGATCGCCTACGTCTTCGCCCGGTGGAGCATCGGTCGGTGGACCGGCCGCTCGTGGGCGCCGGCCGACCAGAACCTGACCCGGTGGGCGGTCGTGCTGGCCGTCCTGCTGGTTGTCTTCACCGTGCTCCGGAACATGACAGTGGGGTCATGGCTCGCGCCATGACCCCACCGCAGGTTGTCGGCGTCAGTAGTTGTAGACGCTGACGTTCCAGATGATGCTGAAGATCCAGTAGAGGACCCCGAGCGCCAGACCGGCGATGCCGAGGATGAAGCCCGCCTGGGCCATGCCGCCGCCGGTCTTGAGCCCGCCGGACTCGGCGATCTCCTTCTTGCCCAGGATGCCGAGGATCAGTGCGGCAGCCGAGGGGATGAAGCAGCAGCACGACAGGATGCCGATGATGCCGGCGATGAGGCTGATCAGCGCCATGACCGACTGCGACGGCTGAGCCGCCCCACCGAAGCCGGGCTGGGGCGCGCCGTAACCGCCCCCGGGGGGCGGGGGAGCGCCGTAGCCACCGCCACCACCGGGCGGGGGCGGCGGCGGGCTGCCGTAGTTGGGTGGTTCGTAGCTCACTTAGTGCCCTTTCGGCGCGGGCCCGGGCAGCTCCCGGGCGAGGGCAGCGACTCTAGTCGCACCCGGTGTCGGAGATCGACGGGTCAGCTCGAAGCCAGCAGCACGAAGAACAGGATGTAGAAGACGGCGCCGAGCGCGGAGAGAACGGTGCCGATGATGCCGAGGAGGCGGCCGATCTTGACCCCGCTGGTCTCGGCGTACTGCCCGGCGGCGATCTCGGCCATGGCCTTGTTGCCCATGATGATCGCCGGGACCCCTGTCCAGAACCCGCAGCACACCAGGCTGAGGATGCCGAGGATAAGGATGGTCTGGCCCTTCGGGTGCTCACCCATGTCGTGCGGTCCTTTCAGAGGCCCGGCCGGATCCCGGGCAGTGTCGTGACCATATCGGCAGCGTGGGAGACTGTGAACCCGCCGATCGAACGCATTGAGGTCGGGAAAACTGCAAGTCACGGAGGCGCAATGTCGGTGCTCGACGACATCGTTGCCGGCGTCCGGGAGGACCTCGCCGCGCGGATGGCGGCGACCCCTGCGGCCGAGCTGAAGGCCCTGTTGGCCGAGGCGCCCGCCCCTCGCGACCCGATGCCGCACTTCCGGCGCCCCGGCTCCAGCGTGATCGCCGAGGTGAAGCGACGCAGCCCCAGCAAGGGCGACCTCGCCGACATCCCGGACCCCGCGTCGCTCGCGCGTGAGTACGCCGCCGGCGGTGCGGCCGCGATCAGCGTGCTCACCGAGCAGCGCCGGTTCGGGGGGAGTCTCGACGACCTCCGTGCGGTGCGGGCCGCCGTCGACGTACCCCTGCTCCGCAAGGACTTCATCGTCACCGACTACCAGCTGCTGGAGGCCCGCGCGGCCGGCGCCGACCTGGCCCTGCTGATCGTCGCCGCGCTGTCTGACGACGAGCTGCGCCGTCTCCACGACACCGCCCGCGACCTCGGGCTGACCGTGCTCGTCGAGGTGCACGACGAGGCCGAGACCGAGCGTGCGGTGGCGCTCGGCGCCGAGCTGATCGGCGTCAACGCCCGCAACCTCAAGACCCTGGCCGTGGACCCCGATGCGTTCGGACGGCTGGCCCCCCTCGTCCCGGCCGACCGGGTGCTCGTCGCCGAGTCGGGGATCAGCGGCCCCACCGACGTGAAGCGCTACCTCGCCGAGGGTGCGCGGGTCGTCCTCGTCGGCGAGGCGCTGGTGAAAGATGGCGCGCCGCGCGAGGCGGTCGCCGCGATGACAGGAGTCGAGGCGTGACCCCCACTCCCAACAGCCAGTACGACGCCGACCTGCACGGTTGGTACGGCGGCGCCGGCAGCTTCGGCGGCCGGTTCATGCCGGAGGCCCTGATCGCGGCGCTCGACGAGCTCGACGCGGCGTGGCAGAAGGCGATGCTGGACCCGGCGTTCCTCCAGGAGTTCGAGGGACTGCTGCAGAACTACGCCGGCGTGCCGAGCATGCTCTACGAGGCCCACCGGCTCTCCGACCACGCCGGCGCCCGGATCCTGCTCAAGCGCGAGGACCTCAACCACACCGGCGCCCACAAGATCCGCAACGTGCTCGGCCAGGCGCTGCTGACCAAGCGGATGGGCAAGACCCGCGTGATCGCGGAGACCGGCGCGGGTCAGCACGGCGTCGCCTCGGCGACCGCCGCCGCCTACCTCGGGCTCGACTGCACGGTCTACATGGGCGAGGTCGACACCGAGCGCCAGGCCCTCAACGTCGCCCGCATGCAGCTGCTGGGCGCCGAGGTCATCCCGGTCCGCAGCGGGTCCCGCACGCTCAAGGACGCGATCAACGAGGCGCTGCGCGACTGGGTCGCCAGCGTCGACCACACCGCCTACCTCTTCGGCACGGCTGCCGGCCCGCACCCGTTCCCCAGCCTGGTGCTGAGCTTCGTGCGCGGCATCGGCGACGAGGCGCGCCGCCAGTGCCTCGACCTCACCGGATCGCTGCCCGACGCGGTCGCGGCCTGCGTCGGAGGCGGCTCCAACGCGATCGGCCTGTTCGCCGCGTTCCTCGACGACCCGGACGTCGCGATCTACGGCTTCGAGGCCGGGGGCGACGGCGTCGAGACGGGTCGCCACGCGGCGACGATCTTCGCCGGCAGCGTCGGCGTGCTGCACGGCTCGCGCACCTACGTGCTGCAGGACGACGACGGCCAGACGATCGAGTCGCACTCGATCTCGGCCGGCCTCGACTACCCGGGGGTCGGACCGCAGCACGCCGCGCTCGCGGCGAGCGGAAGGGCGTCGTACCTCCCGGTCACCGACGCCGAGGCGATGGAGGCGATGTCGCTCCTGGCGCGCACCGAGGGGATCATCCCGGCGATCGAGTCGGCGCACGCCGTCTCCGGCGCGCTCAAGGTCGCGCAGGAGCGGCAGGGAGAGACCATCCTGATCAACCTGTCCGGCCGCGGCGACAAGGACATGGGCACGGCGCTGGAGTACTTCGGTCTCGGCACGCCGAAGGAGACCGCGTGAGCACCAGCGTCAGCGTCGCGTTCGAGAAGGCCCGCGCCGACGGTCGAGCCGCCCTGGTGGGCTACCTGCCGGCCGGGTTCCCGACGGTCGACGGCGGCATCGCCGCGCTCCGCACGATGGTCGAGTCCGGTTGCGACGTCATCGAGATCGGCCTGCCCTACAGCGACCCGGTGATGGACGGTCCGACCATCCAGGCCGCCGCGCAGCAGGCCCTCGAGGCGGGGGTCCGCACGACCGACGTGCTGCGCACGGTCGAGGCGGTCGCGGCGACCGGCGTACCGACCCTGGTCATGACCTACTGGAACCCCGTGGAGCGGTACGGCGTCGAGCGCTTCGCGCAGCACCTGTACGACGCGGGCGGGGCCGGTCTGATCACGCCGGACCTGACACCCGACTTCGCCCCCGAGTGGATCGCGGCCGCCGATGCCCGCGACCTCGACAAGGTGTTCCTCGTCGCGCCCTCCTCGACCGACGAGCGGATCGCGATGACCACGGCCGCCTGCCGCGGCTTCGTCTACGCCACCGCGGTGATGGGTGTCACCGGCGCCCGGGACGCGACCAGCGACCTCGCGGGGCCGCTCGTGGAGCGCACCAAGCGCGCCGTGGCGGCCACGGCCCCCGGGTTGCCGGTCGGCGTCGGCCTCGGCGTGAGCAACGGAGTGCAGGCGGCCGAGGTGGCCTCCTACGCCGACGGGGTCATCGTCGGCTCGGCCTTCGTGCGGGCACTGCTCGACCATCCCGACGACCTCGACGCCGGGCGTCGCGCCCTGGTGAAGCTGACCGAGGACCTCGCCCGGGGAGTTCGTTCCTGATCGTGCGTGGTGTCGTGCTCGGCGTCGTCGCCGTCCTGGTCCTCCTGGTCTCCGCCTGTGGCGGTCCCGAGGAGTTCACGGGCGCCCGCCTGGACCAGTCCTATGCCGCACCGACGGTGGAGCTGACCGACACCGACGGGTCGCCGTACTCCCTCGCCGAGGACACCGACGAACCGCTGACGCTGGTCTTCTTCGGCTACACGCACTGCCCGGACCTCTGCCCGCTGGTGATGAACAACATCGCCGCCGGACTGAACCGGCTCGACGACGACGACCGCGAGCAGGTCGGAATGGTGTTCGTCACCACCGACCCCGAGCGCGACGACGCGGCGGCCCTGCGCGACTACCTCGACGGCTACGGCGAGGACTTCGTCGGCCTCACCGGCGACCTCGACGACATCGTCGCGGCGGGCGATCCGCTGCACCTCTACGTGAACGACGGGAAGCGTCTCCCCAGCGGTGGCTACGATCTCGGCGGGCACTCGACGTTCGTGCTCGGCATCGACGAGAACGACGAGGCCGTGGTCGTCTGGAACCAGGAGACGTCAGCGGCCGAGTACGCAACCGATATCCACCTCCTGCTGTCCGAGGACTGAACTGTGCTCCCTGATCTGCTCTTCACGATCCCCAGCCCGTCCGACGGCGTCTGGGACCTCGGTCCCGTGCCGATCCGCGGCTACGCGCTGTGCATCATCGCCGGCATCGTCGCCGCGATCTGGATCGGTGAGCGCCGCTGGGTCGCGCGCGGCGGCAACGCCGGCGACGTCCAGGACATCGCGATCTGGGCGGTGCCGTTCGGCATCGTCGGCGCCCGGGCCTACCACGTGGCCACCGACTGGGGCCGCTACTTCGGTGACGGTGAGAACCCGGTCACCGCTCTCTACGTCTGGCGCGGCGGCCTCGGGATCTGGGGCGGTGTCGCCCTCGGCGCAGTGGGCGCCTACCTCGGCTGCCGGGCCAAGGGCATCAAGTTCCTGCCGATGGCCGACGCGCTCGCTCCGGGCGTGCTCGTCGCGCAGGCCATCGGCCGGTGGGGCAACTGGTTCAACCAGGAGCTCTACGGCCGCCCCACCGACCTGCCGTGGGGGCTCGAGATCGACCGCGCCCACTGGCCCGCCGACCGCACGTTCGAGGCCGGTACGACGTTCCACCCGACGTTCCTCTACGAGTGCCTGTGGAACCTCGCCGCCTTCGTGCTGGTGATCTGGCTCGAGCGGCGCTTCCGGCTCGGCTACGGCCGGGTGATGGCGGTCTACGTGATGGCCTACACCGCCGGCCGGGGCTGGATCGAGTACCTCCGGATCGACGACGTCCAGTACAACGACGTGCTGGGGCTCCGGTTCAACGTCTGGACGTCGATCGTGCTCTTCGTCGCAGCCGCCATCTACGTCGTCGTGTCGACCAGGCGTCATCCCGGTCGTGAGGAGTCCGTGTTCCGCGACGACGCCGCTGCCGCGTCCGAGCCCGAGAACACGACCGAGGACACGACCGAGGACACGGCCGGGCCCGAGGACGGGACCGAACCCGCCGAGGACGCCGATGCGCAGGACGATTCCGCCGAGGACGCGCCCGCGGCCGGGAAGGTGTCCACCGAGGACTGACGCGTGACGCCGTACTGTCACGCGGTGGTAACCTGAAGCCTCCGCCGCGTGGGCCAGTGACGTCCCTTGCGCCCCACCTTCTGTGGACCCTGTCTCGGCAGGAACCGGTCCTCAGACGAAGCCGACGGGAGAACTCTGGTGCCCTACTCGCACGCGTTCCCGCCGCCCGAGGGTCTTTACGACCCGCGCAACGAGCACGACGCCTGCGGCGTCGCCTTCGTCGCGACGATGACCGGCGAGGCCAGCCACGACATCGTGGCGAAGGCCCTCACTGCGTTGCGCAACCTCGACCACCGCGGCGCCGCCGGCGCCGAGGTCAACTCCGGTGACGGCGCCGGCATCCTGATGCAGGTACCGGACGCGTTCCTCCGCGAGGTCGCCCGCGAGGCGGGGTTCGAGCTGCCCGAGCGCTGCTGCTACGCCGTCGGGACCGCGTTCCTGCCCGGCGACGAGGAGCACGTCGCCAAGACCCGGCAGCGCATCGAGGAGATCGCCGCCGAGGAGGGCCTCGCGGTCGCCGGCTGGCGCGACGTGCCGGTCAACCCGTCGATCCTGGGCACCATGGCGGCGAGCGTGATGCCGACGTTCAGCCAGATCGTCGTCCACGGCGCCGGCCAGCGGCTGACCGGCATGGCGCTCGAGCGCCGGGCGTTCTGCCTGCGCAAGCGCGCGGAGCACGAGACCGACGTGTACTTCCCGTCGCTGTCCTCGCGCACCCTGATCTACAAGGGCATGCTCACCACCGACCAGCTCGACATGTTCTTCCCCGACCTCGTCGACGAGCGGATCGCCTCCGCCCTCGCCGTGGTCCACTCGCGGTTCTCGACCAACACCTTCCCGAGCTGGCCGCTCTCGCACCCGTTCCGCTTCATCGCCCACAACGGCGAGATCAACACGGTCATGGGCAACCGCAACTGGATGCGGGCCCGCGAGGCGCTGCTCGACAGCGACGTGATCCCCGGCGACCTCGAGCGGCTCTACCCGATCTGCACGCCGGGTGCCTCCGACTCGGCCTCGTTCGACGAGGTGCTCGAGCTGCTGCACATGGGTGGCCGCAGCCTCCCGCACTCGGTGCTGATGATGATCCCCGAGGCGTGGGAGAACCACACCGAGATGGACTCGCTGCGCCGCGACTTCTACCGCTTCCACTCCGCGCTGATGGAGCCCTGGGACGGCCCGGCGTGCGTCGTGTTCACCGACGGCTCCCAGATCGGCGCCGTGCTCGACCGCAACGGCCTGCGCCCGTCCCGCTTCTGGGTGACCGACGACGGCCTCGTCGTCCTGGCCTCCGAGGTCGGCGTACTCGACCTCGACCCGGCCTCGGTGGTCCGCAAGGGCCGTCTGCAGCCCGGCAAGATGTTCCTCGTCGACACCGACGAGCACCGGATCATCGAGGACGAGGAGATCAAGGCCGAGCTGGCCGCCGAGCACCCGTACGGCGAGTGGCTGCACGCGGGTCTGATCCACCTCGACGACATCCCCGACCGTGAGCACATCGTGCACACCCACGCGTCGGTCACCCGGCGCCAGCAGGTGTTCGGCTACACCGAGGAGGAGCTGCGCGTCCTCCTCACGCCGATGGCGAACACCGGTGGCGAGGCGCTCGGCTCGATGGGCACGGACACGCCTATCGCCGCGCTCAGCGACAAGCCCCGGCTGTTGTTCGACTACTTCAGCCAGCTGTTCGCCCAGGTCACCAACCCGCCGCTGGACGCCATCCGCGAGGAGCTGGTGACCAGCCTGAACGGCACCATCGGTCCCGAGGCGAACCTGCTCGAGCCGACGCCCGCGTCGTGCCGCCAGGTCGTGCTGCCGTTCCCGGTCATCTCCAACGACGACCTCGCGAAGATCCGCCACATCAACCGCGACGGTGACATGCCGGGGTTCATCACCCACGTGTCGCGCGGCCTCTACCCCGTCGAGGGCGGGGGAGCGGCGATGGCTCAGCGCCTCGACGAGATCTGCCAGGAGGTCAGCGAGGCGATCGCCGACGGAGCGCGGATCATCGTGCTGTCCGACCGGCACTCGACCGCCGACCTGGCGCCGATCCCGTCGCTGCTGCTGACCGGCGCGGTCCACCACCACCTGGTGCGTGAGAAGACCCGCACCCAGGTCGGCCTGCTGATCGAGGCCGGAGACGTCCGCGAGGTGCACCACGTCGCGCTCCTCGTCGGGTACGGCGCCGCCGCGGTCAACCCGTACCTCGCCATGGAGTCGGTCGAGGACCTCGCGCGCGAGGGCTACTTCGTCAAGGCCGACCCCGAGCAGGCCGTCGCGAACCTGATCAAGGCGCTCGGCAAGGGCGTCGTCAAGGTGATGAGCAAGATCGGCGTCTCGACGGTCGCGTCCTACACCGGCGCCCAGATCTTCGAGTGCATCGGTCTGTCCCAGACCGTCGTCGACAAGTACTTCACCGGCACCACGTCGAAGCTCGGCGGCGCCGAGCTCGACACGATCGCGGAGGAGGTCGCGCGGCGGCACGCCACGGCGTACCCCCGCGGCGGCATCGCGCCCGCCCACCGCGAGCTCGAGATCGGTGGCGAGTACCAGTGGCGCCGCGAGGGCGAGCCGCACCTCTTCAACCCGGAGACGGTGTTCCGCCTCCAGCACGCCACTCGCACCGGGCGTTACGACATCTTCAAGCAGTACACCGAGGCGGTCGACGACCAGTCCGAGAAGCTGATGACCCTCCGCGGGTTGTTCAAGTTCAAGGACCCGTCCGAGTTCGGCCGGGCGCCGATCTCGATCGACGAGGTCGAGCCGGTGTCCGCGATCGTGAAGCGGTTCTCGACCGGCGCCATGTCGTACGGCTCGATCAGTCGCGAGGCCCACGAGACCCTCGCCATCGCCATGAACCGGTTGGGCGCGAAGTCCAACACCGGCGAGGGCGGCGAGGACGCCGAGCGCCTGTACGACCCCGAGCGTCGCAGCTCGATCAAGCAGGTCGCCTCGGGACGCTTCGGCGTCACCGCGGAGTACCTCACCAACTCCGACGACATCCAGATCAAGATGGCGCAGGGCGCGAAGCCCGGCGAGGGCGGCCAGCTGCCCGGCAACAAGGTCTATCCGTGGGTGGCCAAGACCCGGCACTCCACGCCGGGGGTCGGCCTGATCAGCCCGCCACCGCACCACGACATCTACTCGATCGAGGACCTGGCGCAGCTGATCCACGACCTCAAGAACGCCAACCCGAGCGCCCGCATCCACGTGAAGCTGGTGTCCGAGGTCGGTGTCGGCACTGTTGCCGCGGGTGTGTCGAAGGCGCACGCGGACGTCGTCCTCATCTCGGGTCACGACGGCGGCACGGGCGCGTCCCCGCTGACGTCGCTGAAGCACGCCGGGGGTCCGTGGGAGCTCGGTCTCGCCGAGACCCAGCAGACCCTGCTGCTCAACGGCCTGCGCGACCGGATCGTCGTGCAGACCGACGGACAGCTGAAGACCGGTCGTGACGTCATCGTCGCCGCGCTCCTCGGCGCCGAGGAGTACGGCTTCGCGACCGCGCCGCTGGTGGTGTCGGGCTGCATCCTGATGCGGGTCTGCCATCTCGACACCTGCCCGGTGGGCGTCGCCACCCAGAACCCGGTGCTGCGCTCGCGCTACGCAGGCAAGGCCGAGCACGTCGTCAACTTCTTCGAGTTCATCGCCGAGGAGGTCCGCGAGCTGCTCGCGTCGCTCGGCTTCCGCACGCTCGACGAGGCGATCGGCCAGGTCCAGGTGCTCGACACGGTGAACGCGGAGCACCACTGGAAGGCCGGCGGCCTCGACCTGGCGCCGATCCTCCACAACGTGCAGGTCGCCGACACGCACTTCCCCGACCAGGACGTGCGCAACACCGGCACCCAGGACCACGGACTGGAGCGTTCGCTCGACGTCACCACGCTGCTTCCGCTCGCGAAGCCCGCGCTCGACGACGGTGAGCCGGTGCGCGCCCAGCTCGCGATCCGCAACGTCAACCGCACCGTCGGGACGATCCTCGGCCACGAGGTGACCAAGAAGTACGGCGGCGCCGGGCTGCCCGACGGCACGATCGACCTCACCTTCACCGGGTCGGCCGGTCAGTCCTTCGGCGCCTTCGTCCCGCAGGGCATCACGCTGCGGCTCGAGGGCGACGCCAACGACTACGTCGGCAAGGGCCTGTCGGGCGGTCGGATCGTGATCCGGCCCGACCGCTCTGCGCCGTTCAAGGCCGACGAGCACATCATCGCCGGCAACACGATCGCGTACGGCGCCACCTCGGGCGAGATCCTCATCCGTGGCGGGGTCGGTGAGCGCTGCTGCGTGCGCAACTCGGGCGCCGTCGTCGTCACCGAGGGAGTCGGTGACCACGGCTGCGAGTACATGACCGGCGGCCGCGTCGCCGTCCTCGGCAAGGTCGGCCGCAACTTCGCTGCCGGCATGTCGGGCGGCATCGCGTGGGTCCTCGACCTCAAGGACATCCGGGTCAACCGGGAGCTGGTCGAGCTGGGTCCGGTGGCCGAGGCGCACGAGGACGAGCTGCACGGCATGGTGCAGCGGCACTTCGAGGAGACCGGTTCGAAGGTCGCCGAGGCGCTGCTGGCCGACTGGCCGACCGCGCTCACCCGGTTCACCGAGGTCATGCCGCGCGACTACCGGATCGTGCTCGAGGCGGCGGCGAAGGCCGAGGCCGACGGGCTCGACGAGGACGGCGTGGCCAACGCGATGATGGAGGCCCTTCATGGTTGAGCAGAGCATGGCTGACGGCCGATGCGACCATGTCCTTTCCTGCAGCGGTCGTCAGGCCATGAAGGAGGCAGCGCAGCATGGCTGACCCCAAGGGATTCTTGAAGACGACTCGAGAGGTCGCGGAGCGGCGGCCGGTCGAGGAGCGGATCCACGACTGGCAGGAGGTCTACCCCGGTGGGGCGGGCCGTGCGCTGCTGCCGATCATCGTCGAGCAGGCCGGCCGCTGCATGGACTGCGGCATCCCGTTCTGCCACCAGGGCTGCCCGCTGGGCAACATCATCCCGGAGTGGAACGACCTGGTCTGGCGCAACGACTGGCAGGGCGCCATCGAGCGGCTGCACGCGACCAACAACTTCCCGGAGTTCACCGGTCGCCTGTGCCCTGCGCCGTGCGAGACGGCCTGCGTGCTCGGCATCAACCAGCCCGCGGTCACGATCAAGAACGTCGAGGTCTCGATCATCGACAAGGCCTGGGAATCGGGATTCGTCTCGCCGCAACCGCCGGAGTGGCTGTCGGGCAAGACGGTGGCGGTCGTCGGGTCCGGCCCGGCCGGGCTCGCGGCGGCGCAGCAGCTGACCCGCGCGGGTCACACGGTCGCCGTCTACGAGCGCGACGACAAGCCGGGCGGGCTGCTCCGCTACGGCATCCCCGAGTTCAAGATGGAGAAGCAGCACCTCGACCGGCGCCTCGAGCAGATGAAGCGCGAGGGCACCGTCTTCCGCTCCGGTGTCGAGGTCGGAACGGGTCCGCTGACCGGCAGCGCGCTCCGCGACCGGTACGACGCCGTCGTGCTGGCGATGGGCGCGACCGTGCCGCGCGACCTGCCGGTGCCCGGCCGTGAGCTCAAGGGCATCCACCAGGCCATGGAGTTCCTGCCGCAGGCCAACCGGGTCGCGCTCGGCGAGACCGTCGACGACCAGATCCGCGCCGACGGCAAGCACGTCGTCATCATCGGTGGCGGCGACACCGGCGCGGACTGCCTCGGAACGTCCACCCGTCAAGGTGCGGCTTCGATCACCCAGCTCGAGATCCTGCCCGAGCCGCCGGAGGAGCGGCCCGCGGGCCAGCCCTGGCCGACGTACCCGATGATCTTCCGGGTCTCCTCGGCGCACGAGGAGGCGGGCGACCGGGTCTACTCGGTCTCCACCAAGGAGTTCCTCGGCGACGACGACGGCAACGTCCGGGCGCTGCGCCTGGTCGACGTGAAGTTCGAGGGCGGCCAGCTGGTCGAGATCGAGGGCACCGAGCGCGAGATCCCGGCCGACCTGGTGCTGTTCGCGATGGGCTTCCTGGGTCCCGAGGGCTCGGGCCTGGTCGAGCAGCTCGGCGTCGAGCTCGACAACCGGAGCAACATCGTGCGGGACGCGTCGTACATGTCCTCGGAACCGGGCGTCTTCGTCGCCGGTGACGCGGGCCGCGGCCAGTCCCTCATCGTGTGGGCGATCGCCGAGGGCCGGGCTGCCGCAGCGGCCGTCGACGAGTACCTCACCGGGTCGACGACGCTCCCGTCGCCGATCCCGCCGACTGCTCGCCCACTCGTGGTCTGAACGTTCCAATTGACTCGATAGGGTGCACCCGTGCGAAGAGCCAAGATCGTGTGCACCCTGGGGCCAGCCACTGCTTCCGAGCGGCGGATCCGGGAGCTCGTCTACGCCGGGATGGATGTCGCCAGGCTCAACATGAGCCACGGCAGCCACGCCGACCATGCCGAGGTCTACCGCCTCGTGCGGGAGGCGTCCGATGCGAGTGGCCGCGGCGTCGGCATCTTCGCGGACCTGCAGGGACCCAAGATCCGGCTGGAGCGGTTCGCCGACGGTCCGGTGGTGCTGCGGCGCAGCCAGCGGTGGACCATCACCACGCGTGACGTCCAGGGCAACGCCGAGATCTGCGGTACGACGTACAAGGGACTCCCCGGCGACGTCGGCCCGGGCGACCCGATCCTGATCGACGACGGCAAGGTCCGGCTCCGGGTGGTGTCGGTGACCGACACCGACGTCGAGACCGAGGTCCTGGTCGGTGGACAGGTCAGCAACAACAAGGGCATCAACCTGCCCGGCGTCGCGGTCTCGGTCCCCGCGCTCTCCGACAAGGACGCGGCCGACCTGCGGTTCGCGCTGCGGCTCGGCGTCGACTTCATCGCCCTCAGCTTCGTGCGCAACGCGAGCGACGCCGAGGACGTGCGCACGATCATGCGCGAGGAAGGGGTCGTGCTCCCGGTCATCGCGAAGATCGAGAAGCCGCAGGCGATCGACAACCTCGAGGAGGTCGTGCAGGCGTTCGACGGCTTCATGGTCGCCCGTGGTGACCTCGGCGTCGAGTGCCCGCTCGAGGAGGTGCCGTTCCTCCAGAAGAAGGTCATCGTCGCCGCCCGCCGCAACGCGAAGCCGGTCATCGTCGCGACCCAGATGCTTGAGTCGATGGTGGCCAACCCGGCGCCCACGCGGGCCGAGGCGAGCGACGTCGCCAACGCGGTCCTCGACGGGGCGGACGCCGTGATGCTGTCCGGCGAGACCAGCGTGGGGGAGCACCCGATCCACACCGTCGAGACGATGGCGCGGATCATCTCCGCCACCGAGGAGCACGCGCTCGAGGACGAGACGTTCAGCCGGTTCGGTCGGATCGACTGGGACCCGCACACCCGCGCCGGCATCGTCACGAAGGCCGCCGAGGAGGTCGCGCAGCGCATCGATGCGAGGTACGTCGTGGCGTTCACCCAGTCCGGCGACTCCGCCCGGCGGCTGGCCCGATTGCGCAGCGGGATCCCGGTGCTCGCCTTCACGCCGGAGGCTCGCGCCCGTTCGCAGCTCGCGCTCACCTGGGGGGTGGAGGCGTTCCAGACGGTCACCGTCGAGCACACCGACGAGATGGTGCGCCAGGTCGACGAGGAGCTGCTGCGGATCGGCCGGGTCAAGGAGGGCGACCTGGTCGTGATCGTCGCCGGCAGCCCGCCGGGCATCCCCGGCTCGACGAACGCGCTGCGGATCCACCGGATGGGCGACGCCATCAACGAGGTCGCCCCCGCCTATCGCCGCGGCTGAGCCTCAGGACGTCGGTCGGTTGGCGGCCGTGCTGAAAGGCGACCGCGGCCGGATCTGCTCGGCGCCGTCGACGGTGATGTCGACGACCTCGTTGTAGAACGCGATCCGCCCGGCGATCCGCTCGACGGCTCGGAACGGCGCGGCGTACGACCAGGCGACGTTGTCGCCCTCCTCGACGCCCGGCAGGCTCCAGTACTCCTCGGCGAACCCCTTGTAGGGGCAGGCGCTGCGGTTCGTCGTCGGGGTGAGCACGTCGAGCCGCACGTCCTCGCGCGGCAGGTAGTAGCGGGTCGGCAGCCCGGTCTCGAACAGGAGCACGGGGGAGTGGCTGTCGGCGAGGACGGTGCCGCCCAGCGAGACCCGGACGTGGCGGGAGCTCGCCAGCGCCTCGACCCGCGCGTGCGGATCGCGCGGATGCACGATGACCTCCTCGTCCTCCTCCAGCCACCGGTCGATCACGCCCGGCTCCCAGCTGAGCACGATCCGGTCGCTGATCTTGGGGTCGTCCCGCACCCACGCTGCGTGCTCGATGACGCGGCCCTCGGTCACGACGTCGTACCACGCGGACACGGGGCCGTGCGGGGGATAGTGCGACCGGCCGCTGCGCGGGGTCGCCGACGGCTGCAGCAGGTCGGTCCGGACGTCGGCGCGCGGGAACGCGTAAGCCGGCACCGGTCGCAGCTGCTCCCAGAACAGCAGCGCGTCCTTGCTGTCCACCAGCAGCGTCGTGCCGACGTACCCGCGGATCCACTTGTCGGTCGGCTCGGTGCGCATCGCCATCTCGGCAGAGTAGGCGATCGATCGAGCGTCGTTTCAGGACTTGGGGCCGATCAGCGCATCGAGAGCGGCGACCGCCTCCCGTCGGGAGACGCTGACGACGCGTGGGTTGGACTGCCGCCAGGCGATGCCGACCAGGTCCAACGCCCAGCAGCAGAGCTCTCGGATGTCCGCGGAGGCGTTGGAGAATTGCCAGCGGGGGTAGTGGTAGCGCCGCACCTCGCCTGCGACCGTGCGGGTGGTCGAGTTGAGCACCCGGCATCCGTCGGAGTGGAACAGGCCACGGAGGAACGGCCCCGGGTGGGCTTCGACGATCTGCCGTTGCCACTCCTCGAGCACGATCGGGCGCTCGTGCTTGCGGCCCGGGCCGTGCTGGGGGAACAGGCAGGGCCAGTGGCGCCACGACACGGTGGTGATCACGGCGCCGGGAGCGTTGCGGGTGTGCGGCCGGCCGCCTGGCTTGACGGACGACATCAGCACCCGGAGACGGCGGTTGTCGTCGCTGTACTTCTCGTCGTTGATCACGTGCAGACTGAAGACGCCGCGCCTTCCCTGGCTGATGTGGCCGTCGCCCAGGTACCAGCCGAGAAGCTCGGCGTAGGCAGCGGTGTCGAGCTCGACGTGATCACAGATCGGGCACTGGACAGAGGTGTGCTGCTGGCCGCGCGGTAATCCGCGGCGCTGGTACAGCCGACGCCAGCGGCGGATCGTCTTGAGGGAGACGCCGTGCTTGGCCGCGTTGTCGGCGTCGCGCATCCCGGCGTCCGAGTCGCGCAGGGCGGACTCGACAGTTGCGAGCGGGCGTACGTGGGCCATGTCGCCAGTCTGGTCGGGGCCTCCGACAGCAGTGGATCATCGAGTGCCGAGTGTGGGATTCGAACCCACAAGCCCTTTCGGGCAACGAGGTTTGAGCTCGTCGCGTATGCCATTCCGCCAACCCGGCTCAGCGAGAAACCTTAGCCGAGAGGCTGGGGCCCTCTCGCATCACACCAAGCACCTGTGCCGATAGCCTTTGCCTGTGACCGAAGCGCCTGCTCCCCGCACCGTCGTCATCGCGGAGGACGAGACCCTGATCCGGATGGACCTGGCCGAGATGCTGGTCGAGGAGGGCTACGACGTCGTCGGGCAGGCCGGTGACGGCGCCAAGGCGGTCGAGCTCGCCGAGGAGCTGAAGCCCGACCTGGTGATCCTCGACGTGAAGATGCCGGTGCTCGACGGCATCGCTGCGGCGGAGGCGATCGCCGGCAAGCGGATCGCCCCGGTCGTGATGCTGACCGCGTTCTCGCAACGCGACCTCGTCGAGCGGGCACGGGTCGCCGGAGCGATGTCCTACCTGGTCAAGCCGTTCACCCAGTCCGACCTGGTGCCGGCCATCGAGATGGCCGTCAGCCGGTTCGCCGAGATCACCCAGCTCGAGGAAGAGGTCACCGACCTCAAGGAGCGGTTGGAGACCCGCAAGGCGATCGACCGGGCGAAGGGGATCCTTCAGGAGCAGCTCTCGCTGACCGAGCCCGAGGCGTTCCGGTGGATCCAGAAGACCGCGATGGATCTGCGGATGTCGATGCGTCAGGTCGCCGACGGAGTGGTCACCCACGGACTGCCGGGCAACGCCGGTTCCTGACGGAGACGCCTCTTCTCCCGTTACGCCCCGGTAACTACTGATCACCGTTCGGTGTAGATCCAGGATTAGGTCGCTTCCGTTCCCCCATCGGGGCCAGACTGTGCCTAGACTCCGGGCGACGTCGCCGCCATGGTCGACGGCGGGAGGAGGAATTGGTGAGGTTCCAAGGTCGACGATCGGCGAGGCGTACGCCCGCCGTGCGATGGCTGCTCATCGCTGCCGCGTTACTCGGCGTGCTCTTCGCGGGCGTTGGTCCCGCTGCCGCGCAGGCGGCCGAGCCGTGCCGAGCCAGTGCCGACAACGGCTGCCTGACCGGCACCCTGGACACCGGCGAGGAGCAGCTCGAGGGCGTCGACGTGCTGATCACGCCGGTCGACGACAAGGGCGAGCCGATCGTCGGGCAGGAGCCGACCACGGCCACGACCGACGAGTCCGGCCGCTGGAGCTTCTCCTTCACCGAGCCCGGCCGGTTCCAGGTCGAGATCGTCGAGGACTCGCTGCCGGACGGCGTCGAGGCACTGCCGTCGAAGAGCAAGCTGTTGAAAGGCCCCGGCAACTCGGTGGTCGTCAACGGCATGATCGGTGGCCTCGCCAGCGGCCAGCCGGTCATCCTCGGCGTGCGCTCGGAGGACTACAAGGCCGAGACCAGCGACTTCGAGTACTTCCTGCAGAGCTCGGTCAACGGGATCCGGCTCGGCCTGCTGCTGGCGCTGGCCTCGATCGGTCTCTCGCTGATCTACGGGACGACCGGCCTGTCGAACTTCGCCCACGCAGAGCTGCTGACGATGGGCGGTTTCACCGGTTACCTGTTGGTCCAGAACGTGGGCATTCCCCTCTGGCCGGCGGTGGCCCTGGTGACCGTGATCTGCGGAGCCTTCGGCTGGGTCCAGGACCGGGGGCTCTGGCAACCCCTGCGGCGGAGAGGGCTGGGGCTCACCCAGCTGATGATCGTGACCATCGGTCTGTCGCTCGCACTCCAGTACGTCTTCCAGCTGATCGACACCGAGACCGTCCGCGTCGTCGTCGGCATTCCTGACGGCGTCGAGATCGGGTCGGTCGGCATCACCTGGCAGTCCATCATCTCGATGGCGATCTCGATCGTGCTGCTGATCGGCGTCGGCGTCGTCCTGCTGAAGACCCGGATCGGCCAGGCGACCCGGGCGGTCGCTGACAACCCGGCGCTGGCTGCCGCGTCGGGCATCGACGTCGACCGGGTGATCCGACTCGTCTGGACGGTCGCCGCAGCGTTCGCCGGCCTCGCCGGCGTGCTCTACGCGCTCGTCACCAACGGCGTGAAGTGGGACTCCGGTCTGCAGATCCTGCTCCTGCTCTTCGCCGCCGTCACGCTCGGCGGACTCGGCACCGCGTTCGGCGCCCTCCTCGGGTCGATGATCATCGGCTACGTCGTCGAGGTCTCCCCGGTGTTCGGGATGCCGAGCGACTTCAAGTACGCCACCGCACTGGTGATTCTGATCCTGTTGCTGCTGGTCCGACCGCAGGGACTGCTCGGGCGACCCGAGCGGATCGGCTAGGAGGACGACGTGTTCGACAAGAAGAAGTCCGAGACCGCGACCGCTCAGGAAGAGGAGGTCGCCGCCCTCGGCGTGGCCGCCGACCTCAGCGAGACCGCCGCTGCCGTGACCGCGGCGGCGGGCGGCGAGGTCGGTGGTCCGATGCTCAGCGACCGGGCCCGCGAGATCGCCGGGTACGTCGCCTGGGCGATCGCGGCCGCGATCCTGCTCATCATGGTGCTGGCGTTCTTCGGCGTCGAGATGGGCTGGACGACCGAGCTCGGCAACAGCATGCTCGACCAGGCCCTCGACCCGCAGACCGCAGCGGTCGCGGTCGCGGTGATCGGGCTCAACATCCACTTCGGCTACACCGGGTTGCTCAACATGGGGCAGGCCGGCTTCATGCTCCTCGGGGCCTACGGCTTCGCGATCTCGATCGTCGAGGGTGTGCCGCTGGTGTTCGCGATCCTCATCGGCTTGGCCGCCTCGGGCCTCTTCGCGGTGGTCCTCGGCGTACCGACGCTGAAGCTGCGCGGCGACTACCTCGCGATCGTGACCATCTCGGCGGCCGAGATCGTCCGGTACGTCGGTCGGGCAACCGCGTTCAACGAGCACACCGGAGGCCCGCAGGGCATCGAGGGTCAGGACTTCCGCGGCCCGGTCACCGACCTGTCGTTCTTCGGCTCGGGCAACCTCGACGTCGGCTCCCTCGACTACATCCTGACCGGCGCCAACAGCTGGTGGATGCGGGCGGTCGCCTGGTCGGTCGTCGCGCTCTGCGTCGTGGTCGTCTGGCTCCTGGTGCGCAGTCCGTGGGGTCGACTGCTCCGCGGCGTGCGCGAGGACGAGGACGCGATCCGCAGCCTCGGCAAGAACGTCTTCGCGGTGAAGATGCAGGCGCTGGTGCTGGGCGGGCTCT
This sequence comes from Nocardioides pelophilus, assembly GCF_014180685.1. Lineage (GTDB taxonomy): Bacteria > Actinomycetota > Actinomycetes > Propionibacteriales > Nocardioidaceae > Nocardioides > Nocardioides pelophilus. Next base: position 19,017 of record NZ_JACEHF010000044.1, read on the forward strand.
TCGGTGCCATCGCCGGGATGCTCTACGTGCTCCCGTCCTCGGTGGTCCCCGACTCGATCGGGCGCACCCTGACCTTCTACTGCTGGACGGCGCTGCTGCTCGGTGGTGCGGCGACGGTGTTCGGCCCGGTGCTGGGTTCCATCCTGTTCTTCGTGGTGCGGATCCTGGTGACCGGCATCGCCGACAACACGGTGCCCGACTCCTACCTCAACACGCAGCAGGCAGGGCAGTTCGGCTGGATCGTCATCGGTGTCGCATTGATGCTGCTCGTGATCTTCCGACCACAAGGCGTCCTGGGTGACAAGAGGGAGTTGCGGTTCAATGTCTGAGTCAGTCGTGGGGTCGACCGACCTCTCCGACAAGTCGGCCCGCGTCGCGCTGATGTCCGGCGTGGACGAGGTCCCGGGAGCCGCCAAGCCGGACCCGATCCTCACGGTCGACAAGGTGGTGCGTCAGTTCGGCGGCATCACCGCCGTCGACGTGGGTCACCTCGAGGTGCAGCGCGGCATCATCACCGCGCTGATCGGTCCCAACGGTGCCGGCAAGACGACCTTCTTCAACCTGATCACCGGCTTCGACAAGCCGTCGTCCGGCGCGGCCTGGACCTTCAACGGACAAGCGATCAACCGGACGTCGGCCTCGCGGGTCGCTCGTGCCGGCATGGTGCGGACGTTCCAGCTCACGAAGGCCCTGAACCGGATGACGGTCCTCGACAATATGATGCTGGGGGCGCCGGGCCAGAGCGGCGAGCGGATCCTGACCAGCTGGTTGCAGCCGATCTGGTCGCGCCAGGAACGTGAGATCCGGGAGAAGGCGCTCGGCCTGCTGGACCGGTTCAAGCTCCTGGAGAAGAAGGACGACTTCGCGGGGAGCCTCTCCGGCGGCCAGCGCAAGCTGCTCGAGATGGCACGTTCGCTGATGACCGACCCGACGATGATCATGCTCGACGAGCCGATGGCCGGCGTGAACCCGGCCTTGACCCAGTCGCTGCTGGGCCACATCGAGGCCCTGCGCGACGACGGCATGACGGTGCTGTTCGTCGAGCACGACATGCACGTCGTGCGCCACATCTCCGACTGGGTCGTCGTGATGGCCGAGGGCAAGATCGTCGCCGAGGGCACGGCGAGCAGCGTGATGGCGCAGGACGCCGTGATCGACGCCTACCTCGGTGCCCACCACGACACCGACCTCGGCGACGACTCGTTGCTCGAGGACGACCAGTTCGCCGCCATCGAGGCGGAGGCCGAGAGCGAGGGCAAGTCATGACGCAGGCTCCCACCGAGACGCCGGTGCTCGAGGCGAAGAACGTCGTCGCCGGCTACCTGCCGGGCGTCAACATCCTCAACGGGTGCAGCCTGGTGGCACACACCGGCGAGATCGTCGGCATCATCGGACCGAACGGCGCCGGCAAGTCGACGCTGCTCAAGGCGATGTTCGGCCTGGTCCGCGTCCACTCCGGGACGGTGACGCTCCGCGACGAGGACATCACCGGCACCCGGGCCAACCGGCTGGTCGAGCTCGGTGTGGGCTTCGTGCCGCAGAACAACAACGTCTTCCCGACGTTGTCGGTGGAGGAGAACCTGCGGATGGGGCTCTTCCTCCGGCCGAAGAAGCTCGCAGAGCAGCTGGCCAAGAACTACGAGCTGTTCCCGGTGCTGCGCGACCGCCGCAACCAGCGGGCCGGCGCCCTGTCCGGTGGTGAGCGCCAGTCGCTCGCGATGGCCCGCGCGCTGATGATGGATCCGTCCGTGCTGCTGCTCGACGAGCCGTCAGCGGGTCTCTCCCCGGTGCGGCAGGACGAGACCTTCATCCGGGTGCGGCGGATCAACAAGATCTCGGGCGTCAGCGTGGTGATGGTCGAGCAGAACGCCCGGCGCTGCCTGCAGATCTGCGACCGCGGCTACGTGCTCGACCAGGGCCGGGACGCCTACACGGGCACCGGCCGGGAGCTCGCGAACGACCCGAAGGTCATCCAGCTCTACCTCGGCACCCTCGCCACGGACGTCGAGGGCCAGCAGCCTGCCTGATCGCGGGTCGACGGCTCCGCCGTCGGAATCCTCCGGCAGCACCCGAAGCCCCCGAAAAACACCGGTGCCCCGGGCCGATGGCCCGGGGCACCGCGTGTTGGAGCAGGTGGTCAGCTTCCGCTGACACCCTCGACCGAGTCGATGAGCTCCGGTGCGTTCTCGCTGTTGTACTCGTAGATCCCGACGAACGCCGAGGACGGGTCGTTGTTCTCGTTCAGCGGACCGATGCCCGACGGACCCTTGTACCAGACCTCGTCGCCGGCCTCGATCAGCTCGAGGCACTCGGCGTACGACGTGCACTCGGTGCCGCCCGTCGCACCCGAGACGGCGGCCAGGTTCTCCTGGACCGTCACCGAGTCGTTGGAGCCGCCCTTGGCAGCCGCGAGAGCGGCCAGCACGGTGGCGTCGTAGGACTCAGCTGCGTACGAGTAGTCGGTCAGCGCCTCACCCTCGAACTCCTCCGACCACGAGCTCGCGCGGTCCTTGAAGTCCCCGGGAGCGTCCGCACCAGGGATGGTGCCCTTGGCGCCCTCGAGCGTGCCGGGGTCGAACGCGTCGCCCCAGTCGGAGGTGTTGCCGTCGGTCATGTAGACCTTCGACATGTCCCAGCCCTGGGCGGCGAGCTCGGGCACGATCGCGCCGGTCTCGTCGAACGCCAGGATGACGATGGCGTCCGGGTTGGCCGCGAGCGCCGAGGTCACCTCGGACGAGAACGTGGTCTGTCCGGGCGGGAACTCCTGGCCCTCGCCCTTGGCGCCGTAGACGACCTCGCCGCCGGCGCCCTCGTAGGCAGCCTGGACGAAGTCGCGCAGGCCGGTGCCGTAGGCGTCGTTGAAGACGAGGAAGGCGATCTTCTGGTGGCCGTCCTGAGCGATCAGCGAACCGAGGGCGCTGCCCTGGACGCTGTCCTCGGGGGCGGTACGGAAGTAGAAGTCGCTGTAGCCGCTCAGCTCGGCAGCGGTGTTCGCCGGCGAGATCTGGGTGATCTGCGCCTCCGTCAGGGTGTCGACGAAGCCGAGCGAGACGCTCGACGACGCGGCACCGATGACGACCGACGGGTCCTTGCCGACCAGCTCACGCGCGCTCTGGCGCGAGACCGAGAGGTCGTTGGAGTCACCCGAGTCGAGGATGTTGTGGCAGGCGTCGACGCCGTTGACGCCGCCGGCTGCGTTGATGTCGGAGACGGCGAGGCCGACGCCGGCGATCTCCGGCGGGCCGAGGAAGGCCAGTGNGAGCCGGTCAGCGGCAGGATGCCGCCCGTGTAGAACGCGTCCGCGGACGAGGCGCCCCCGTCGCACTCGGAGTTCGTCAGCGGGGCCGTGTCGGTGGAGCTGCTGGTGTCGTCACCGGCGTCGTTGTCATCGTCGCCGCCGTCGTCGCCGCAACCTGCGAGCATCAGCGCGCTCGCCGTGGCGATCGCGGCAAGACGCATCGAATTGGTCATGCGCTTCATTAGTCCTCCGGATCTATCGGTTGCCCGACCCGCGGGCATTGGGGGCACGATAGACCCGAACCGGCCGCCGTGGGGCGCCTCGCAACACACTCAGGCGAATGTGCCCGAACCGTAATGTTCGGGAAATACGGCGCCCCCGGTCGCAGCGTGCCTTTCGGTGTGGCCGGTGGGCCGGCACCTGTCACTCCGCGGTGGAGCGGGCGTAGGGTGTCCCCCGACGAAGAGGGGGACTCGTGAGCCGGTACAGCCTGACGCCGAGGATCGCGCGGCGCGAGGACGCGCCGGTGCTCGCCGAGCTGTGGAGCGACGTGCTGCGACGGGTCGACCGCTCCGAGCAGGTCGCCGATCTCGAGCTGGTGATCAAGGGTGCGGCGGAGTCCCCGGAGGAGCGCTTCGTCGTCGTCGAGTACGACGGCCACCTCGCGGGCGCCGTGTTCCTCCGCCTGACCACGGTGTCGCCGATCAACCTCGACCCGTGCGTCCAGTCGATCCAGCCGCGGGTCTTCGACCAGTACCGCCGGCGCGGCGTGGGCCGGATGCTGATGGAGGCGGCGGTCTCCTTCGCCGAGGAGAACGGCGTCCTGCACGTCACGACTGCCGTCCCGGCGACCGCGCGCGACGCCAACCGGTTCATGGCGCGGCTGGCTCTCGCGCCGGCCGCGACCATCCGACTGGCGCCGACCTCGATCGTGCGGTCCCGGATCACGCCGCCGACAGCACCTGGGTCAGTACGGTCGACGCCGCGGGTGCTCGTCGCTCGACGCAACCAGCGCAGGGCGCGGGCGGCTCAGGTCCAGCTGCCGCTCCCGGGCACGTCGTACCCGGTGGCGCCCGAGCGAACCGACAGCGACAGCTAGCGCGGCTCGATCAGCGCGCACGTGATGCGGGACGTGCACAGCCGCTTGCCTGCCTCGTCGACGATCACGATCTCGTAGGCGGCGCTGGTGCGGCCGAGGTGGATCGCGGTCGCGGTGCCGGTGACGATGCCCGACGTGGCGGACCGGTGGTGGGTGGCGTTGATGTCGACGCCGACGGGGATCCTGCCGTACTGCTCGGCGTGGAGCGCGGACCCCATCGACCCGAGCGTCTCGGCGAGTGCGACGGAGGCGCCGCCGTGGAGCAGACCGTAGGGCTGGGTGTTGCCCTCGACAGGCATGGTCGCGACCAGTCGTTCGGCCGAGGACTCGATGATCCGGACGCCGAGCTTCTCGTTGAGGGCACCCATCTGGTCTGAGGTCATGGGCACCATTCTGCTGTCGGTGCGGATCGCTAGAGTCGTCGGGTGTCCGAGTCTCCCGCCGTGCGTCCGCGCCTGTTGCTCCTCGACGGCCACTCGTTGGCCTACCGCGCGTTCTTCGCGCTCCCGGTCGAGAACTTCTCCACCGCCACCGGGCAGCACACCAACGCCGTCTACGGCTTCACGTCGATGCTGGTCAACGTGCTCCGCGACGAGCAGCCGACCCACGTCGCCGTCGCCTTCGACGTCTCCCGGCAGACCTTCCGGCTGGCGGAGTACTCCGAGTACAAGGCGAAGCGCAACAAGACTCCGGGGGAGTTCAGCAGCCAGCTGCCGCTGATCGAGCGGGTGCTCGACGCGTTCGCGATCCCCTACCTCAAGGCCGAGGGCTACGAGGCCGACGACATCATCGCGACCCTGGTCACCCAGGCGCTCGCCGACGAGACGGCCGACATGGAGGTCCTGATCCTCACCGGCGACCGCGACTCGCTGCAGCTCGTCACCGAGCGGTCGACGGTGCTCTACCCCATGCGGGGCGTGTCCGACCTGGCCCGGATGACCCCGGACGCCGTGCTCGACAAGTACGGCGTGCCTCCCCAGCGCTACCCCGAGCTCGCCGCCATCGTCGGCGAGACCTCCGACAACCTGCCTGGCGTGCCCGGCGTCGGCCAGGGCTTCGCCGCCAAGTGGCTCAACACCTACGACGGTCTCGACAACGTGATCGCCCACGCCGACGAGATCACCGGGAAGAAGGGCGAGGCGCTGCGCGAGCACCTCGGCGACGTGATCCGCAACCGGCGGCTCAACGCGCTGGTGACCGACCTCGACCTGGGCGTGCGGCCGTCCGAGCTCGCACTGCGTCCGTGGGACCGGCAGGCCGCGCTCACCCTCTTCGACGAGCTCGAGTTCCGCGGTGAGCTGCGCACCCGCACGATCGAGACCCTGGCCGACGAGGAGCCCATCGAGGAGGGCGGCTTCGAGCTCGCCGGCCGGACCCTCGCCGACGGCGAGGTCGAGGAGTTCCTCGCCGGCCTG
>NZ_JACEHF010000045.1 GCF_014180685.1 Nocardioides pelophilus
TTCGGCTCCCTGGTGCACGCCGTCCTCGAGCACGCCGACCCGGCAGCGCCCGACTGGCGGGCCGAGCTGGCCCGACACGTCCGCGAGCAGCTGGTCGACTGGCCGGTCGACCTCGATCCGGAGGCGTTGGCCGACGCGCTCGTCACCGTGTGCGACTCCCCCCTCGGCCCGTTGACCGACGGCCTGACGCTGCGCGGGCTTCCGATGTCCGACCGCCTCCGGGAGCTCGACTTCGAGCTCCCGATCGGCGGCGGCTACGACGCCGTCGACCAGCCGCGGCTCCTCGGAGACGTGGCCGGGTTGCTCCGCCAGCACCTGCCGATCGGCGACCCGCTCCTCGACTACGCCGCCGCCCTCGACGATCCGCGCCTCGGTGGCCAGGTGCTCCTCGGCTACCTCACCGGATCGGTCGACCTGGTGCTGCGGGTCGCCGGGGCCGACGGCGCCGTCCGCTACCTGATCTGCGACTACAAGACCAACTGGCTGGGCGACACCGACGCGCCGTTGACCGCGGCCCACTACACGCCGGACCGGCTGGCCGCGGCGATGGGCCATTCGTCGTACCCGTTGCAGGCGCTGCTCTATGCCGTCGTGCTGCACCGGTTCCTCCGCTGGCGCCTGCCCGACTACGACCCGGAGCAGCACCTGGGCGGGGTGCTGTACCTCTACCTCCGCGGGATGTGCGGCGCCGAGACCCCGGTGGTCGAGGGAGCCCCGTGCGGCGTGTTCTCCTGGAGCCCGCCGACGGCGTTGGTGACCGAGCTGTCGGACCTGCTCGACGGACAGCGACAGGAGGCCGGGCAGTGACCGAGGTGTTCGAGGCGGTCGACGAGCACGACCACCGGCTGGCGGCCGACCTCACCGGTCCGCTCGCGGACCTCAACCGCGCCGGCCTGCTCACGGCCGGCGATGCCCGGATCGCCCGGACGCTGTGCCTCCTCGGCGGCGAGTCGTCCGCCGACGTCGAACTGGCGGTCGCACTCCTCGTGCGCGCGGCCCGCAACGGCTCGGTCTGCGTCGACCTGCGCGAGGTGCACGACCTGCTGCCCGACCACCCGTGGCCCGAGGCCCGACCGTGGTTGGAGGCGGTGGCTGCTAGCCCGCTGACCGGGGTGGCCGTTCGCCACGATGATGGCCTGCTCTACCTGCACCGCTACTGGGCCGAGGAGGGCGCTGTCGTCACCGACCTCCACGAACGGCTGGCCCGGCCGCAGCCGGTCGTCGACGAGCGCCGGCTCGGCATCGCCCTCGACCGACACTTCACCGCTCCCTACGCCGAGCAGCGAGCCGCCGCGGAGGCGTCTGCCCGGCGCTGGACGTCCGTGATCACCGGCGGACCCGGCACCGGCAAGACCACCACGCTCGCGCGCCTGCTCGCCGTGCTCGCCGACCAGTCCGCCACCCCGCTCCGGATCGCCCTGGCCGCACCCACCGGCAAGGCGGCCGCCCGGATGTCGCAGGCGCTGGCCGACGCCGTCAGCAAGCCGACCTTCCCCGAGGTCGACCGCGGCGCGGTCGCCGGGCTCACGGCGTCCACCCTGCACCGGTTGCTCGGGTTCCGGCCCGACAACCGCACCCGGTTCCGTCACCACCGCGGCAACCGGCTGCCCTACGACGTCGTGGTCGTCGACGAGGCCTCGATGGTCTCGCTCTCGATGATGGCGCGGCTCGTCGAGGCGATCCGCCCCGAGGCCCGGCTGATCCTGCTCGGCGACGCCGACCAGCTGGCGTCCGTCGAGGCGGGGGCGGTGCTGCACGACGTCGTCGCGGGCTTCCAGGGCCGGGCCCCGTCGCCGGTCAGCCGGCTCGAGAAGTCCCACCGCTTCGGCCGTCAGATCGGCGCTCTCGCCGCAGCTGTTCGTGACGGGCACGCCGACGTGGCGTGGTCGCTGCTCACTGCGGGCGACACCGACGTCGAGCTCATCGACCCGTCCGACACCGCCCGGGTCCGCGAGGTCGTGATGCCGAGCGTGGTCGACCTCCGCGACCGGGCGCTGGCGGGTGACCCGGCCCCGGTGGTGGCCGCCCTCAACGCGCACCGGCTCCTGTGCGCGCACCGGGCCGGCCCGTTCGGCGTCGCGGCGTGGAACGAGCGGATCGAGCAGTGGCTCAAGGCCGAGATCGGCACCGACTGGCTGCCCTACCGCTACCCCGGCCAGCCGCTGATGCAGACCAGCAACGACTACGGCCTCAAGCTCTGGAACGGCGACAGCGGCGTCGTGCTCGGCGGCGACGAACGGCGGGCGCTGTTCGACGACGGCGCCGAAGGTCGCATCGTCTCCCTCGCGCGACTGTCCGAGGTGGAGGTCGCCCACGCGCTCACCGTCCACCGCAGCCAGGGCAGCGAGTTCGGTCAGGTCCCCGTGATCCTGCCCGAGTCCGACTCCCGGCTGCTGAGCCGGCAGCTGCTCTACACCGCGGTCACCCGCGCGGTCGACCGCGTCCACGTCGTCGGCACCGAGGAGTCGGTGAAGGAGGCCGTCCGCCGCCAGGCCCGCCGCTCCTCCGGCCTCGCGGGCCGGCTCGCCGCGGACTGAACCGGCGGCCTGCGCTGTTGCCCGTTTATCAAGGGATGCAGACGAATGGTCGCTTCCCATGTCGAATTCGCCATGGGAAGTGCTCGTTCGTCGACATCCCTTGATAAACGGGCAGCGGATCAGCCCTCGCTGTCGCGCTGAGCCCGGTGCTGGTGCCTCTCCTCGTCGGCCTCGTCGATCTCGCCCTCCAGCGCGGCGACGGCGTCCGGCCGGCCGTAGAAGCGGCGGTAGGAGTAGACGATCAGCACCACCGCGAGGGCGGCGGAGACGATCTGGGTGACGCCGGTCCAGATCCCGCCCGGGAGCCACCAGTCGTCGGACAAGGGCCACCACGAGGGCGCGTCGGGCTTCACGATCCACACCACGCCGCAGGCCGCCAGACCGAGCGCGAAGACGGTCGAGGCGATGATCCGGGGCCAGGTCTCGACGCTCTCGGCCGCGCCCCGGAGTGCCCGCAGCCGCACCGGCTCGACCCACCGCTCGGCCCACTCGTACTGCTGGGAGAGTACGGCGAGCCCGGCGAACATGAGCAGCAGACCAGGCCCCGGGAGGACCAGCGCCGCGATGCCGACGACGAGCAGCAGCCAGCCCACCACCTCGAGGACGAGCCGTCTGGCTGCACCGGTCATTGCGCCATCTTGTCCTATCGATCAACCGCCGAACTTGCGGAGATAGGCGAGCACGTCGTCGTCGGCCCGGCCGTGGGCGGCAGCGATCCGCGCCCAGTCCATCGCCATGGTGTGGAAGCGGAGCGGGTTGTAGACGTCCTCCTCGCGCGAGAAGAGACCGTCGCCGGCGTACGTCATGATCGTGATGTTGGGTTCCTCGAGCATCGTGCCGTCGCCCGGGTCGGGCATCGGGTTGCGCACCTCGCACACCAGTCGGGCGGCGTCGGCGTCGACGACCTGCCAGCTGATCGGGAAGCCGGTCATCACCCGGCCCGGGTAGGTCGTCATCGTGCGCACCGACCAGTTCCGGATCTCGTCGCGACCGCGAAAGGTGCCCATCGCGTGCTCGACGTAGACCGCGTCCGGGGTGAACAGGTCGGCGTAGCCGTCCCAGCTGCCCGAGGCGACGAAGCCGCCGACCTGCTCGTGGAACGCCGCGTAGGCGTCGGTGATCTCGGCGGCGCTGAAACGGCTCACGGACAGCATCCAAGCACCCCTGCCACGCCGCTAGGCTCAACGGCATGTCGCCCTCCAGGCCCGCCCGCAAGCGGAGCCCCTTCGGCGCACGCATCCTCGGTCCGGCCGAGCAGGACCCGCGCCACCTACGGATCCGGATCCAGCTGCTGCTGACCCTGGTCCTGGTCAGCACGAACATGTTCGGCGCCGGCGTCGTCTTCGTGGTCAACAACTTCGCCGTCCCGGCGCGGGACCTCGAGGCGGACATGTTCCTCGCACTCGCCATCGCGGTGCCGGTCTACGTCGTCTCCGCGGCGGTGATCGGCGTCATCTGGGGTACGGCGACCAGCCTGCGAGCACTGCGCTGGGCGACCCAGGGCGCGGGCGTGGTCCCCACCGAGAAGGAGCGTCGTCAGGCGCTCAACGTGCCGCTGCAGCTGACCATGATGCAGCTGTCGCTGTGGCTGGCCGGCAGCTGCGTGTTCACGGTGCTCGCCATCATCCTGCAGCGCGACCGGGCCGTCTCGACCGGCCTCACCGTCGGCATCGGCGCGCTCGTGGTCGCCGGCGTCTCCTACCTCCTCACCGAGTTCACGATGCGGCCGGTCGCGGCCCGGGCGCTGGCCGACACCGACGTGAACGAGAAGACCCGGTTCGTCGGCGTCGGACCGCGGATGGTCCTCTTCTGGGCCATCGGCACCGCGGTGCCGCTCGGCGGCCTCCTCGTCGCGGCGATCCTCGCCCTGGCGATCCCCTCCGAGACGACGCTCAAGCAGATGGCGATCGTCACCATCGTGACCTGCGGCGCGGTGCTGGTCTTCGGCTACGTGCTCACCGACCTCAACGCCCGCTCGGTCGTCGCGCCGATCATGTCGGTCCGCCAGGCGCTGCGCTCGGTCGAGGAGGGCGACCTCGACACCGACGTCGTGGTCTACGACGGCACCGAGCTCGGTGCCCTGCAGAGCGGGTTCAACCAGATGGTGGTCGGGCTCCGCGAGCGCGAGAAGCTCCGCGACCTCTTCGGCCGGCACGTGGGTCACGAGGTGGCGGCGGCCGCCGCCGCGGCCGAGACCGGCGAGGTGGCGTGGGGTGGTGAGACCCGGGTGGCGTCGGTCCTCTTCGTCGACCTGATCGGGTCGACGACGTACGCCGCCGACCACACCCCGGCCGAGGTCGTCGGCGTCCTGAACCGCTTCTTCGGCGTCGTCGTCGACGAGGTCGACCGGCGGGGCGGCCTGGTCAACAAGTTCATCGGCGACGCCGTGCTGGCGATCTTCGGGGCGCCGTCGCACGACGAGGACCACGCCGTCGCGGCCCTGGCCGCGGCCCGCGCGATGGCGTCGCGGCTCGCCGAGGAGGTGCCGGAGATCAGCGCCGGGGTGGGCGTCGCCACCGGCAGGGTCGTCGCCGGCAACGTCGGGCACCACCAGCGCTACGAGTACACCGTCATCGGCGACGCGGTGAACTCGGCGTCGCGCCTCACCGAGCTCGCCAAGGAGGTCCCCGGCGGCGTCGTCGCCATGTGGGACACCGTGGTCGCCGCGGCCGAGCGCGGACACGCCGACGAGGCGATCCGCTGGGAGAAGAACGGCAGCGCCGTCCTCCGGGGGCGGTCGGACAAGACCGAGCTCGCCGTACCGGTCGCCCCGTAGGGGTCAGCGCAGCGCGTCGAGCACGTGCACCACGCGGCGCAGGATCAGGTCGAGGTCGACCTCGGGATAGACCGTCGACACGACCAGGTCACGCTCGAGCACGGCCAAGCCGTGCACGGCGGCCCAGCCGAGGGTCGCCAGCTCGGCGGTCGGGACGTCGGCGCCCCAGCCGCGCGCCTGGGCGGCGGCGACGGTGGCGAGCATGAGCTCGCGCTGCGCCAGCCGCGCGGCGACCAGCCGCTCGTCGTCGTTGTGCAGCAGGTCGGGCCGGTACATCAGGTCGAAGAGCGCCGCGTGCCGCCGGGAGAACTCGACGTACGCCGTGCCGGCCGCGGCGACCTGCTGACCGCCGTCGACCGGTGCCCCGGCGATCGCCTCCCGGGTCTTCTCGTGGAGCAGGTCGTGCCCCTCGACGGCAAGCGCGGTGAAGAGCCCCGCCCGGTCGGCGAAGTGGTGGGCGGTGGCCTGGTGCGAGACGCCGCAGCGCCGCGCGATCGCCCGCAGGCTGGCCCGAGCCGGCCCGGTCGCCGCGATCTCGGCCTCGGCTGCGCGGAGCAACCGGGCCCGGAGGTCGAGGGTGGACGAGCGGCTCACGTTGCTGCGGTCCCGGCCACCCGGTCCTTCGGCTCCCGGTCCTTCGGCTCCCGATCTGCCGGCCACCACAGCCGGGGGCCGAGCAGCGTCGCCACGGCCGGCACCAGCAGCGACCGCACGACGAAGGTGTCGAGCAGCAGACCCGCACCGATGGTGAAGCCCACGTGCGCCATCGTCGTCACGCTACCGGCCATGAGCGCGAACATACTCGCGGCGAAGATGACGCCGGCCGAGGTGATCACCGAGCCGGTCGCGGCGGTCGCCCGGGCGATGCCCGCCTTCGACCCGTCCGGCGCCTCCTCGTGCATCCGTTTGGTGAGCAGCAGGTTGTAGTCGGCCCCGACCGCGACCAGGATCGTGAAGGCCACCGCCATCACCGTCCAGTCGAGCTGGCTGTCGAGCAGGACCTGCCACACGAGCACGGAGAGTCCGATCGCCGAGGCGTAGGACAGCACGACCGTCGCCATCAGCATCGCCGCGGCGATCGGGCTGCGCAGCAGCACCAGCAGCACGAGGAACACGGCGACGAGCGCCGCGATCGCCACCGCCCGCATGTCCGACTGGGAGTAGTCGGCCAGGTCGGAGTTGGTCGCCGCCATGCCCGTCATGCTCACGTCGGCGTCGGCGAGCCGGGTGTCGTTGAAGGCCTGCTCGACGGTCCCCTCGATCTCGTGAGTCCGGGCCGAGGCCTCGTGGCCGAACGCGTCGGTCGCTCCGAGCACGGCGAACCGCGCCGTCCGCCCGTCCGGCGACAGGAAGAGCCGCATCGCTGCGGCGAACCGCTGGTTCTCGAGCGCGGCCGGCGGCAGGTAGAACCCGCCGATGCTGGGGTCGTTCGCGACGGCGCTGGTCTGGCGGAGGTACGTCGCCGCCCGGGTCAGTCCCTGCCGCAGCTCGGGCAGTGAGGCGGCCACCTCCTCGGTGCCGCCCTCGAGCTGGGAGGCGCCGTCGGCGAGCTGGTCGGCGCCGTCCGCGGGCTGGTCGGCGCCGTCGGCGAGACCGCCCAGCCGATCGGCGAAGACCTGCTGGCCGTCGGCGAGCTGGTCGGCGCCCTCGCGGGCCTGGCGCAGACCGTCACGCAGCTGACGGAGGCCGTCCTGCAGACCCACCGTGCCGTCGGCGAGCTGGTCCGCCGCGCGGGCAGCCTCCCGCAGCCCGGGCAGCAGCTCGTCACGCTCGGCGACCCAGATCTGTCGGATCCCCTCGCGAGCCTGGCGGCATGCGGGATCCACGTTGCAGGTCAGGCTCTTGGTGCGGAGCGCGTCGTAGGCGAGCCCGAGCCCGTCGACCGCGAGCTGGACCTGGTCCGCCCCCGTCGACAGGCCGCGGGCGAGCTGGCGCATGCCGGTCGCGAGCTGGCCCGTCCCGGTGACGGCCTGGTCGGCACCGGCCAGGAGGCGGCGTACTCCCTGCTCAAGGTCCGCCGTGCCGGCGACGAGTCGGTCGGCACCATCGACGGCCCGGTCGGCGCCGTCGGCGAGCTGTCCCGTGCCGTCGCTGAGCTGGTCGGCGCCGTCGCCGAGCTCACCGGCGCCGTCGGCCAGCTGCTGCGCGCCGCCCTCGCCGTCGCCGATCCGGTCGGAGGCCCGGTCGAGGCGGACTCCGACGATGCCCGCCTGACGCGCGACGGTCGCGTCGGTGATCGGCTCGCCCAGGGGCCGGGTGATGCTGCGCACCAGCACGACGCCCTCTTCCTGCGCGACGGCGCTCGCCGCGCGCTCGAGGAGCGCGAGGTCGCGCGGGTTGCGCAGGTCGTGGTCGGCCTGGATCAGCACGTAGTCCGGGAGGATCTCGTTGACCGGGAAGTGGCGGTCGAGCATCGCGTAGCCGCGGTTGCTCTCGGTCGCGGCCGGCTGGGAGTCACGGGTGTCGTAGCTGACGGCGATCAGCGGTGCCAGGGCCGCGAGCGCCAGCAGCGGCACCAGGGAGACCGCGAGCATCCGGGCCGGGTGGGCGACGACGAGACCTGCCAGCCGCGGCCACAGGCCGCCGGCCTTGGTGGCGCGAGGCTCGCACCAGCCGCGCCGGCCGGCCATAGCCAGCAGGGCGGGCGTCAGCGTGATCGCCACCAGGAGGTTGATCGCGACGCTGACGGCGATGGCCGGGCCGGTCGTCGAGAAGAAGCCGAGGTCGGCGAGCAGCATGCAGCCGCAGGCGAGCACGACGGTGAGCGCGGAGCCGGTGATCACCCCCGTCAGCCGAGCACCCGCTGTCGCGGCTGCCTCTTCCGGCGGCATGCCTTCGCGGCGCAGCTCCTGGTAGCGGCTGACGAGGAAGATCGCGTAGTCGGTGCCGGCGCCGAGCACCACGGCGGTGAGGAAGGTGCCGCTGAACGTCGAGACGGTGAACAGGCCGAGCTCGCCGCACAGGGCGGTCAGCGCTCGCGCCAACCCGAGGCCCAGCCCGACGATGCCCAGCACCACGGCCATCACCGCGAAGGAGCGGTAGATCAGCCACAGGAGCAGGGCGATGAGGCCGATGCTGACGACCGTGATCCGGACGACGCTGTGCTCGGTCTCGGTCGCGAGGTCGGTGATGGTCGCGGTCGGCCCGGTCACGGCGACGTCGAGCCCGTCGGGTGCGAGGTCGGCGGCGACGTCGCGGACGGCGGTCACCTGACGGATGGACGAGGGCGCGCCGGTCACCCCGGTGATCCCGACCAGGACGTAGCGCGCCTCGCCGTCGGTGCTGGTCAGTGCCCCGAGCAGCTCGGGGTTCTTCCGGACGTCCTGGACGAAGGTGACGTTCTCGTCGTCCTTGGTGAGGACGGTGGCGAGCCGGGCGGCGTACTGCTTGTCGGTGGGCTCCAAGCCGCCGTCCCGCTCCATCGCGATGACGACGAAGCTGTTGGCGCCGCCGTTGCCGAACGCCTCGCCCATCTCCTCGACGGCGATGATCGACGGCGCCTTCTCCGGCACGACGGCCGTGGAGTCCTTGGCCGCGACCTCCTCGATCTGCGGCACGAAGACGTTGAGGGCTGCCGCCAGGACCAACCAGGCGACGAGGACCCAGACGGCCCGCTTGACCGCGAATGCTGCAAGTCCCGAGACGCGTCCGTTGTCGGCCATCGAGCTCCCCATGTCGGCCTGTCGGCGTCGGCGTCCTTGCCACTGGCAAGGAACGTGTTCCAGGGGAACCTAGGGCCGTTTGCTTGCCGGCGGCAAGCAAACGTGACGCGGCCCACCCGTCAGGCGGAGGTGACCTTGCTGGGGTCGATCAGGATCTTCGCGTGGCGCTCCGGATCGCCGAGCGCCGCAAACGCGTCCGCCACACCGTCGAGCCCGACGGTCCCGGTGATGAGGGGCGACACGTCGACCTTGCCGGACGCGATCCACTGCAGGGTCTGGTGGAACTCGCTCGGGTCGTAGGCGAACGCGAACCGCAGCTCGAGCTCCTTGTTGATCGCCATCGAGGGCCGGAACGTGTCGGCCCCCATGCAGACGCCGACCACCACGACCCGGGACAGGAGCGGCGCGGCCGAGACGATGTGCTCGATCATCCCGGGCACGCCGACGCACTCGAACACGACCGGACCACGCGGGGTGGCGCCGGCCTTCTCGGCAGCGCGCAGGACGTGTGCCCACGGCAGCAGGGGTACGGCGCGCAGCTTGTCCATCGCGTCGAGCCCGAGCTCGGCCAGCGCGATCGGGTTGGTGAGGTAGCGCTTGGACTCGGCGAACGAGCTCCACGGCGAGTCGGTGGCGGGGTCGATGACCTCGTCGGCACCGCACTTCTCGGCAAGCGCCCGCCTGCCGGCCGAGAAGTCGCTGGCGATGACGTGGCGCACCCCGGTCGCCTTGAGCATCAGGATCACCGCGAGCCCGATCGGCCCGCAGCCGATCACGACCGCGGTGTCCTTGGCGCCCACCTGGCCGCGGCGCACGGCGTGCAGCGCGACGGCCATCGGCTCGGTCAGGGCGGCGCGCTCCGCCTCGAGACCGTCGGGCACCCGCATCGCCATCGATGCCGTGACCAGCACCTGCTCGGCGTACCCGCCCGACGCCTGCTCGCTCAGCCCCGTCAGGTGCACCGAGCGGCCGGCGCGCAGGACGGGAAGGGCGACGACGCGGGTCCCGACGGGCCACGCCTTCTTGGTGCGCGGGCCGTAGTCGGCCACGGTGCCGACGAACTCGTGGCCCATCACGACCCGCTGCGTCGAGCGCATGAACCCGTCGTACCCCAGCGCGGCCACGTCGTCCGCGGTCTCGTCGCAGTGCAGCCGGGCGTGCAGGTCGGAGCCGCAGATCCCGCACCGTTCGACGTCGAGCAGCACCTGCCCCCTCTCCGGGGCGAGGTCGGGGACCTCTTCGACCTCGAGCTGACCTTCGTGACAGGTGACCGCGCGCATGAGCCGGAGCGTACGGCGTCCCCGGCGTCAGGTCAGGCGGCGTCGAGCATCCGGGCAACCCCGGCCCGCGCCACCGGGTGGTAGCCGGCTGCGGCCGTGGCGAAGATCTCGCGCGCCCGGTCGAGCCCGCGCGGGGTCGCAGCCAGCTTCGCGTAGACGCGACGCAGGTAGAGCGAGCGCCCGTGCCGGTCGAGGAAGCCCGCGACCGCGTCGTCGACCTCGGCCGCGCCCCAGACGTACTCGCTGCGGATCGCCAGCTCCAGCCACGCGGTCGCCACCTCGATGTTGCGCTGGGCGCTGAAGCCGAAGGTCCGGTCGAGGTCGGCCAGCACGGCGTGCGGCGCGTCGGTCGGCAGCACCCGGAGGAGGTGCACCCACTGCTGCGGAGCCCAGCCGGCCGTGTCGAGGTCGGCGGCTGCGGTGCCCGCCAGGAGCGCGTCCGCCTGCCGGTCGACCCGGTCGAACGCGTCGGACGGGAACTCCGGCGCGTTGGCCGGCACGCCCGGGCCGTAGACCCACGCCTCGAGCTGCACGTCGGCGTCCCCGACCCCCGCCGGCTCCAGCACCTCGGTGCGCAGGAGCGCGAGGAAGGTCACGGTGTCCATCGACCGGAACGCGAACCGGTCGAAGTAGTCGGCGAGGAACGCGTCGAGCCGCTCCCGGCCGACGACCTGCTCGATCATGCGCAGGAAGAGCGACCCCTTCTCGTAGGGCACCAGGTCGGGGCCGCTCTCCGGATCACGGTGCGCCAGGTCGAGCGAGAGCCAGGTGTCACGCTCCGCCAGGGTCGCCAGCTCGGCCTCGAGCGCCTGGCGGCCGAGTCGGAGCAGCATCGCCGTGTAGTCGGCGCCGTAGAGCTCCTCGTCGATCCGGGTCTCGAAGTAGACGGTGAAGCCCTCGTTGAGCCAGATGTCGTCCCAGGTCGCGTTCGTGACCAGGTTGCCCGACCACGAGTGCGCGAGCTCGTGTGCGACCACGGTCACCAGCGACCGGTCGCCGGCAAGCAGGGTCGGGGTCACGAACGTGAGCCGGGGGTTCTCCATCCCGCCGTACGGGAAGCTCGGCGGGAGCACGAGCAGGTCGTAGCGGCCCCACCGGTACGGCCCGTACAAGCGCTCGGCCGCCTCCATCATCGGCTCGGTGTCGGCGAACTCCCACGCCGCGGCGTCGACGACGGCGGGCTCGGCGTACACGCCCGACCGGGGCCCGAGCGGGCGGAACTCCAGGTCGCCGACCGCGAGCGCGACGAGGTACGACGGCACCGGCTGCGGCATGGCGAAGGAGTAGACCCCGTCCGCCGACCGCTCCGTCGGGTTCTCGGCGCTCATCACGGCCAGCAGGCCGGGCGGGACCCGCACCGTGGCGTCGTACGGGTGGCGGACCGCCGGCGTGTCCTGGCACGGGATCCACGATCGCGCCAGGATCGGCTGGGACTGGGTGAAGAGGAACCGCTCGCCCGTCGTCTGCGCCGGCTCGAGCCACTGGAGCGCGCGCGCATCGCCGCCGGTCGCGTAGTCGACCACCACCGTGTCCGCGCCCCCGGTCTCGATGGTGAGCGAGCGTCCCAGGATCGGGTCGTGGTCCCCCAGCACGTGGTCGAGGGCGGCGCCGGCGGCGTCGGTCACCGCGCGGATCTCGAGGTCCCAGGTGTCCAGCACCACCACGTCGGCGTCGGCCGCCGTCCGGTCGAGGCGGAAGGTCGCCCGGCCGGTCAGGCGCTGCTCGTCGAAGTCGACCGTGACGTCGAGGTGCAGGTGACCGACCGCGATCTCGTTCGGCCGGGCGTGCGAGTGCGGGTCGTCGGCGAATTCAGCCACCCGCGGAGCGTACACACCGCCGACCCGGCTCGAACTCCCCGCAAAAACACGCCGACCCGTCGCCAAGTTGGCGACGGGTCGGCGATGTGGTGCTTACGCCTGGTCGAGGGCCTCGGCGACCCGGCGGTGGGCCTCCCAGATCTCCTCGGGCAGACCGTCGAACTGGCCGAGGTGCTCCTCGCGGAACTTGATCTCCTGCTGCCACCGGTCGATGTCGAGCGAGAGGATCGTGTCGAGGTCGGCGAGCGCCTGCTCGTCGAGCCCCTCGAGGTTGAGCTCGTCCCGGGTGGGCAGCACGCCGACCGGGGTCTGCCGGCCCTTGACCTCGCCGTTCTTCAGCTGCATCAGCCACAGCAGCGGGCGCAGGTTCTCGCGGTAGCCCGGCCACAGGAACCGGCCGTCGTCGCCGCGCTGGAACCAGTTCACGTGGGCGAAGATCGGCTTGTCCTTGGCGGCACCGATCACCTTGAGCCAGTGAGCGGCGTAGTCGGCCTCGGGGTAGGACATGAACGGACGCATCGACATCGGGTCGTAGCGGAGCACGCCCTCGAGCCCGTCGGCCGCCGCGGTCGCCTCGGCGCCCAGGGTGAGGCCGTCGTAGACGCCCTCGGCCACGTCGGTGATCGCGCGGATCAGCGGCTCGCGGTCGCGGGTACGGCCGCCGAAGATGATGCCGTGGATCTCGACACCGGCCGGGTCCTCGAAGTCCTTGGCGACGTTGGGGACGTTGGCCAGGGTGGTCGTGAAGCGGCTGTTCGGGTGCGCCCAGGGAGCCTCGACGTTCTCGGGGGCGCGGTCGGCGATCCGGTCGCCCTTCCAGTCGAGCCAGCCGTCGAGGTCGGTCGGCTTCTCGCCGCGACCCTCCCACCAGACCTGCTGCGTCTTCTCGTTGTAGGCGACGTTGGTGAAGATCGCGCCGGTGCCGGGGACGATCGAGTCGATCGCGGTCGGGTTGGTCTTCTCGTTGGTGTCCTTCGCGACGCCGAAGACGCCGAACTCCGGGTTCATGCCGTAGAGCTTGCCGTCGTCGCCGACCCACAGCCACGCGATGTCGTCGCCGTAGAACTCGACGTAGTAGCGGTCGCCGAGGGCGTCGGGGGCCAGCGTCATCGCGAGGTTGGTCTTGCCCGAGGCGCTCGGGAACCCACCGCAGATGTTGTACTTCTTGCCGGTCTCCTTGTCGGTGATGCCGAGCAGCATGAACTGCTCCACCAGGAAGCCGTTCTTCCAGCCGTCGTAGGAGCCCTGGCGCAGGCCGTGTGCGATCTTGCCGAGCAGCGCGTTGCCGCCGTACGACGAACCGAAGTGCAGGATGGTGCGCTCGTCGGCGACGGTCACGAAGTAGCGCTTGTCGTCGGGCGTGCCCTGGCCGAGGTTCTCGAGGTCGCCGGTGACGTGGACGGCCTTGACGAAGGAGTCGCCGAGGTCGTTGATGAACTCCACGCCCACGCGGGACATGCGGATCATCTGGAGCACGACGTTGCGGTTGTCGGTGAGCTCCACGCCCGCGGCGAAGTTCTCCAGCGGCGAGCCCGGAGGCGCCATCAGGTAGGGGATGACGTACATCGTCTTGCCGGCGGACGCGCCGGTCATCAGGTCGACGAGCAGCGGCTTCATCTCCGCGGCGGGGCGCCAGTTGTTGTAGGTGCCCTTGTCGGACTCGTCGTTGGTGGCGACGATGGTGCGCTCCTCGGCGCGGGCGGTGTCCTTGAAGTAGGAGCGCGAGTAGTAGAGCCCCTCGCCGGCCGGCAGCAGCTCACCGGCGTCGAGCGACTCCTGGACCAGACGTGCGTCGTCGGACGCGGAAACGACCTCGACCCTCTCGGCCCCGGTGACCCCGGCCCAGTGGGCGACGTACTCCCGAACATAGGTGTTGGTGAGTCCCGCCTCGTCGAGAACCCGCTCCACATCGACCATCTGTCTAGCCTTTCGCGTCCGATTGGGTGGGGGCACGCTACCTCACGCTCAGCAGCCCGATTCCCCGTGTGGCTTTTCGCCTGAACCGTGGACACCGTCGTCCGCGACGGAAGCCACCATGACATTCAGGGAGCCTCGATCGCACATCGGGGTGGGCCGATGTGCGGGATTCCACAGCGATCCGCGGATTGGATCGTTCGAAGTCCAGGAGTACGCCGGAAGCGCTCGTTACTCGCCGAAGTACGACATCACGTGCTTGATGCGCGTGTAGTCCTCGAAGCCGTACATGGACAGGTCCTTGCCGTAGCCGGAGTGCTTGAACCCGCCGTGCGGCATCTCGGAGACGAAGGGGATGTGGGTGTTGATCCACACCACGCCGAAGTCGAGCTTGCGGCTCATCCGCAGCGCCCGGCCGTGGTCGGAGGTCCACACCGAGGAGGACAGGCCGTACTTCACGCCGTTGGCCCAGCGCAGCGCCTCCGCCTCGTCGGTGAACCGCTGGACGGTGATGACCGGGCCGAAGATCTCGGTCTGGATCTGCTCGTCGTCCTGCTGCAGGCCCGACACCACGGTCGGCTCGTAGAAGTAGCCGGCGTCGCCGACCCGGTGGCCGCCGGTGTCGAGCGAGGCGTGGTCGGGGAGCCGGTCGACCATGCCGGCGACCCGCGCCAGCTGGTCGGCGTTGTTCAGCGGTCCGTAGAGCACGTCCTCGTCGGGCATCCCGGTGCGGGTGTTGCGGGCCTGCTCGGTGACCGCGGCGACGAAGTCGTCGTGGATGCCCGGCCCCGCCAGGACCCGGGTGGCAGCAGTGCAGTCCTGGCCGGCGTTGTAGTAGCCGGCGACCGCGATCGCCTCCGCCGCCTTCTCCAGGTCGGCGTCGTCGAAGATGATCACCGGGGCCTTGCCGCCGAGCTCGAGGTGGACCCGCTTGAGATCCGCCGCGGCACTGCCGGCCACCTCCATGCCGGCCCGCACCGAGCCGGTGATCGAGACCATCTGCGGCGTCTCGTGGGCGACCAGCGCCCGCCCGGTGTCACGGTCGCCGGTGACGACGTTGAGCACGCCGGGCGGCAGGAACTCCTGGCAGATCTCGGCCAGCAGCGTGGAGCTGGCGGGGGTGGTGTCGCTCGGCTTCAGCACGACGGTGTTGCCGGCCGCGAGCGCCGGCGCGATCTTCCAGATCATCATCATCAGCGGGTAGTTCCACGGCGTCACCTGGCCGACGACGCCGATCGGCTCGCGGCGGATCCAGCTGGTGTGCTCCTCGAGGTACTCCCCGGCCGACCGCCCCTCGAGCACCCGGGCCGCGCCGGCGAAGAAGCGGAAGTGGTCGGAGCTGGGCGGCAGCTCGTCGTCGAGCATCGCCTGGGTCGGCTTCCCGGTGTCCTTCACCTCGACGGCGGCGATCTCCTCCGCGCGGGCGTCGATCGCGTCGGCGATCTTGAGCAAGGCGGTCGCGCGCTCCTTGGGGGTGGTGTCGCCCCAGCTCTCGAAGGCGGCAGCCGCGGCGGCGTACGCCCGGTCGACGTCGTCGGCGCCGGACATGGGTGCGCGGGCGTAGACGGCGCCGGTGGTGGGGTCGACGACGTCGTACGTCGCACCGCTCGCGGCGTCGACGAGCTCACCGTTGATCACGTTCTTGAAGGTCTGGTCGGCCATGCGCAGACTCTATAGCCGCCAGGCGACGAAATCAGCGCCTCATTCGCGGCTCTTGCATGCGGATTTCGTCGTTTCAACTGCCATACGCCACGGATTCACTTGCAGCCCGGGTCCGGATCGATCACCATGGTGCCCATGGACGACTCCGCACTCCAGCGCGCCGCGAAGGACCACCTCTGGCTGCACTTCTCCCAGCACGGCCGCTACGAGGGCGACGGCCCGGAGCACGACGTACCGATCATGGCGCGAGGGGAGGGCGTCTACCTCTACGACAACAAGGGGAAGCGCTACCTCGACGGTCTGGCCGGTCTCTTCGTGTCCCAGCTCGGACACGGGCGCACCGAGCTCGCCGACGCCGCTGCGGAGCAGGCGCGGACCCTCGCCTTCATGCCGCTGTGGTCCTACGCGCACCCGCCGGCGATCGAGCTCGCCGACAAGATCGCGTCGTACGCACCCGGCGACCTCAACCGGGTGTTCTTCACCTCGGGCGGCGGCGAGGCCGTCGAGTCGGCGTGGAAGCTCGCGAAGGACTACTTCAAGCGGGTCGGCAAGCCGCTCAAGCACAAGGTGATCAGCCGCAACATCGCCTACCACGGCACCACCCACGGCGCGCTGTCGATCACCGGCCTGCCGAGCCTCAAGCAGCAGTTCGAGCCGCTGGTGCCGTCCACCTTCCGGGTGCCGAACACCAACCTCTACCGCGCGCCCGCGGGAACCGCCGGCGCGGACGGCACCGACGCGGCCGCGTTCGGCCGCTGGGCCGCCGACCAGGTCGAGGTCGCGATCCTCAACGAGGGACCCGACAGCGTGGCGGCGGTCTTCCTCGAGCCGGTGCAGAACGCCGGCGGCTGCTTCCCGCCGCCCCCGGGCTACTTCGAGCGGGTGCGCCAGATCTGCGACGAGTACGACGTACTGCTGGTCTCCGACGAGGTCATCTGCGCCTACGGGCGGCTCGGGAAGATGTTCGGCGCCGAGGCGATCGGCTACCAGCCCGACATCATCACCAGCGCCAAGGGACTGACGTCCGGCTACGCCCCGCTCGGCGCGATGATCGTGTCGGACCGGCTGTTCGAGCCGTTCGCGTCGGGCAAGGCGATGTTCGCCCACGGCTACACCTTCGGCGGCCACCCGGTCTCCACCGCGGTCGGGCTGCGCAACATGCAGCTCTTCGAGGAGGAGCAGATCCTCCAGGGCGTGCAGGACCGCGCGCCGGCGCTGCGGGCGACGCTGGAGCGGCTGCTCGACCTGCCGATCGTCGGCGACGTGCGCGGCGAGGGCTTCTTCTACGGGATCGAGCTGGTCAAGGACAAGGCGACCAAGGAGTCGTTCACTGCCGAGGAGTGCGAGCGGATCCTCTACGGCTTCGTCTCCAAGGGCCTCTTCGAGGAAGGCCTCTACTGCCGCGCCGACGACCGCGGCGACCCCGTCATCCAGCTCTCCCCTCCCCTCGTCTGCACCCAGGAGCACTTCGACGAGATGGAGCAGATCCTCCGGTCGGTCCTCGACAAGGCCTACACGCTGATCTGATCGGTCCGGGCGGCGTCACGGTCGGATTTCGGACCGTGATGCAACACGCTGTTCGTCGTACCAACAGGACGTGCACGGCTCTTCGGCCCCGATGCAACGGTCTCCCACGGCCGTCATCGGTCTTCCAGTTGGGCGAACAGCGTGTTGCAGCCGCCACCGGCCGACCAGAGCCGCGTACGGCGTGTTACACCCGCGTCCGGTCGCGGCGGCGGGAGCCGAACTCGCCGACGACGACGACGATCAGGGCGATGGCGAACATGAGGGTGCCGATCACGTTGATCTGCATGGGGATGCCCTTGGTGTTGGCGCCCCAGACGAACATCGGGAAGGTCACCTGCTGGCCGGCGTTGAGGTTGGTGATGATGAAGTCGTCGAAGGACAGCGAGAAGCTGAGCAGGGCGGCGGCGAGGATGCCGGGGAAGACGAGCGGGAAGCTCACCCGCCAGAACGTCTGCCACTCGTTGGCGTAGAGGTCGGCGGCGGCCTGTTCGAGCCGGGGGTCCATGCCTGCCAGCCGGGCCTTCACCGTCACCACCACGAACGACAGGCAGAACATCACGTGGGCGACGAAGATCGTCCAGAACCCCAGCTTGCCGGCGAGCCCGGCGTTGACGAAGAGCGCCAGCAGCGAGGAGCCCATCACGATCTCCGGCGTCGCCATCGGCAGGAAGATGAAGACGTTCGCCGCCGCCCGGCCACGGAACCGGTGGCGCACCATCGCGAACGCCATCAGGGTGCCGAGCAGGGTGGCGAGCAGCGTCGCGAGCAGGCCGATCTCCAACGACAGCCGCACCGAGGAGCAGAGCTGGTAGGGCTCGCAGAGGTTCGTCCAGTTGTCGAGGGTGAAGCCGTCGAAGGTGTAGGTGTTGCGGCCGGCCGGCTGGTTGAACGACATCAGTACGACGACGAACACCGGCGTCAGCATGTAGAGCAGGACCAGCATCCCGATCATCAGGATCAGGTGCCGGCCCACCCAGTCGCCCGCGGCTCTCATCGACGGCCCTTCATACGAGCTCGTCCGTCCCGGCCCGCCACACGTACACGGCGACCAGCACCACGATCGTGACCATCAGCGCGACCGACAGCGCCGAGGCGGTCGGGTAGTCGCCCGCGTAGAAGAGGTCCTGGATCTCGTTGCCGACCATCCTCGTGTTCGGGCTGCCGAGCAGCTCGGCGTTGATGTAGTCGCCGGCGGCGGGGATGAAGGTGAGCAGGGTGCCGGCCACGACGCCGGGCATCGACAGCGGCAGGGTCACCTTCAAGAAGCCCTTCACCGGCGACGCGTAGAGGTCGCTCGCGGCTTCCAGCAGCCGGTGGTCGATCTTCTCGAGCGACGCGTAGAGCGGCAGCACGAAGAACGGCAGGAAGTTGTAGGTGATGCCGGCGACGACGGAGAACGGCGTGTTGATCAACCGCAGGTCGGCGCCGGTGAACGGCAGCCACCGCAGGAAGGACACGAACCACTCGTTGTCACCGAGGAGGTACTGCCAGGCGAGGGTCCGCACCAGGAAGCTGGTGAAGAACGGCGCGATCACGGCCACCAGCAGGATCGTCTTGAACCGGCCGGCCTTGAACGCGATCGCGTAGGCGAGCGGGTAGCCCAGAGCGATGCACGCGACGGTCGCCACGAGCGCGTACCTCAGCGAGCGCCAGATCTGCTCCCAGTAGTCGGCGATCGCGGTGGGGTAGTTCTGCACGTGCCCGGTCATCTTGTAGCCGAGCTCCAGCGACCCGGCCGGGTCGTAGAGGCTGGTGGCCACCAGCGTCACCGTCGGAACGATGAAGAAGAGCGCCAGCCAGAAGGAGCCGGGCATCAGCAGCAGGTAGCCCGCCGGGCCGCGGCGCTGCTGGTCGACCGCCGGGGGGCCGGCGTCCTGGGTCTCCGTCGGCAGGATGTGCGCCATCAGCCCGCGCTCACTCGTCCTCGATCTGGGTGCCGGCCGTCGCGTCCTGGGCGGCGTCGAGCAGGAAGGTGTGCTCGGGCGCCCACGAGAGGTCGACCTCGTCGCCGGTGCGGAGCCGGCGACTGCTGGTGTGGTTCTGCTCGAACACCGTCAGCTCCTGGCCCCACGGCATCCGGACCAGGTACTCCGTGCTGACGCCGACGAAGCTGACGTCGCTGACCACGCCGCCGCGGAGGTGGTTGGCCGCCGCGCCGGCCTCGTCGGGGGCCCGCAGCTGCACCTTCTCGGGCCGTACGCCGACCCACACGTCGCCCTCGGAGGAGACCGCGCGCTCGGCCGGTGCCACGACGGTGGCGCCGTCCACCTCCACCGCGACCTCTCCTCCGGAGCTCCGGGTCACCTTCCCGGAGACCAGGTTGGAGCGGCCGAGGAAGTTGGCCACGAAGGTCGTGCGCGGCAGGTCGTAGAGCTCCTCGGGCGCCCCCATCTGCTCGATCCGACCCTGGTTCATCACCGCGACCGTGTCGGCCATGGTCATGGCCTCCTCCTGGTCGTGGGTGACGTGGATGAAGGTCAGCCCGACGTCGACCTGGATCCGTTTGAGCTCGAGCTGCATCTGGCGCCGCAGCTTGAGGTCGAGCGCGCCGAGGGGCTCGTCGAGCAGCAGGACCTGCGGGCTGTTGATCAGCGCGCGCGCCAGCGCGACCCGCTGCTGCTGACCGCCGGAGAGCTGGGCGGGCTTGCGGCCGGAGTACTCACCGAGCTCGACGAGGTCGAGCATCCGGTCCACCTCGGCCGCCGCCTCGCGCTTGCTCATCCCCTTGCGGCGCGGGCCGAACGCGATGTTGTCGCGGATCGTGAGGTGCGGGAAGAGGGCGTAGCTCTGGAAGACCGTGTTGACCGGCCGGCGGTACGGCTTGAGCCGCGCGATGTCCTCACCGGCGAGGGTGATGCTGCCGGCGGTCGGCACCTCGAGACCCGCGATCATCCGCAGGGTCGTCGTCTTGCCGCAGCCCGACGGGCCGAGGAGGGCGAAGAACGAGCCCGGAGGGACGACCAGGTCGAGCTCGTCGACCGCGACGAAGTCGCCGTACCGCTTGGTCAGTCCGCTGAGGACCAGGTCGGCCGACTCCATCGGCTCAGCCACCGATCACCTGGACGAAGTCCTTCTCGTACTGCTGCCGGGTCTTGTCGTCGAGGCTCATGAAGCCGGAGGTGCTCGACAGGAAGTCGTCGCTCGGGAAGATCAGGTTGTTGTCGACGAGCGACGGGTCGATCTTCTCCATCTCGGCCTTGGCGCCGTCGACCGGGCAGATGTACCAGACCCACGCCGCCAGCGTCGCGGCCACCACCGGGTCGTAGTAGTAGTTCATGAGCGCCTCGGCGTTGGCTTTGTGCTCCGCCCGGTTCGGGACCATCATGTTGTCGGACCAGATGTTGAGTCCCTCCTCCGGTTGGATGAAGGGGATCCGGTCGTCCTCGGCCGCCGCGACGTCGCCGGACCATGCCAGGCAGGCGACCAGGTTGCCGGACTTCAGGTCGCGGATGTAGTCGTTGCCGGTGAACCGGCGCACCTGGCCGGACGACACGATCTCCTCGAGCCGCTCGATCGCCGACTGCCACTCGTCGTCGCTGAAGTCCGCCGAGTCGGCGCCGTTCATCCGCAGCATGAACCCCATGGTGTCGGGCATCTCGGTGAGCAGGCCGACCTTGCCCTTGAGGTCCTCTCGGGTGACCAGCTCCTCGAAGCTGCTGACCGGGTCGGTGTACTCGGCGTTGTAGGCGATGCCGGTGAGACCGGCCTGCCAGGGGACGCTGTAGTCCCGGTTCTCGTCCCAGCCGGGAGAGCGCAGGCTCTCGATCAGGTTGGCCTCCACGTTGGGGAGGTTCTCCTTGTCGAGCTTCTGCATCCAGCCGAGCGCGATCATCCGCCCGGCGGTCTGGTCGGTCATCGTGATGATGTCGCGGTCGATCGGCTCGCACGAGCCGAGCTGGTCCTTGACCTTGCCGAAGAAGTCGGCGTTGTCGTTGATGTCGGTGTTGTAGGTGACGTCGATGCCGGTCTCGGTCTCGAACTGCTCGAGCGTGGGCATCCGCTTGCCGGCGACGTCGATGTACTCGGGCCAGTTGGAGAAGATCAGCTCCTTCTCCTCCTCGGACCGGTCGGTGCTCTTGCAGCTCTCCGCCGACTGCTTCTGCGACTCGGTGCCGCATGCCGAGAGCAGCGTCGGCGAACCCAGCGCCAGCGCCGAGATGCCGGCGCCCTGCAGCATGCGACGGCGGTCGATCCCGCGCGGGAGAGCCAAGGGTCCGGCCCCCGGAACCGCTCGACTGATTCTCATCTGCTCCCCCTCGCTCTGGGTGACTCGCCGGTTGGGATCCTGCCACCGACCCCCGGTGGAGACAAGCGATTCGGTTGCGCCGAAACACGTTTGCAACGAAATCCGCGTTTGTCGCCTCCGTTGAGCACGGAAGCAGGTCGTGGGAGCATCGCGCCATGGCAGCCCGCACCCCGCGTCCCCATCTCGACGACGTCTCCAAGGCGATCATCGAGCAGCTGCAGCAGGACGGTCGCCGGTCCTACGCGGCGATCGGCAAGGTGGTCGGGCTGTCGGAGGCAGCGGTGCGCCAGCGGGTGCAGCGCCTGGTCGACACCGGCATCATGCAGATCGTCGCGGTGACCGATCCGCTCCAGCTCGGGTTCGCCCGCGAGGCGATGATCGGCGTCCGGGTGACCGGACCCATCGAGCCGGTCGCCGACGCGCTGGCCGAGCTCGACGAGGTCTCCTACGTCGTGATGACGGCCGGCAGCATCGACATCCTCGCCGAGGTGATCGCCGAGTCGGACGAGGACCTGCTCGAGATCGTCTCCGCGCGGATCCGCCGGATCCCCGGCGTCGCCTCGACCGAGACGTTCGTCTATCTCGGCCTGCGCAAGCAGATCTACTCGTGGGGAGTGCGCTGACCTGCCAGGTGGCGGTCGAGCCAGGCGGGGAACTCCCCCAGGTCGTCGAGCACCACGTGCGTGCCGGCGTCGTACAGCTCCGCTCGGGTGCACCCACCCGTCAGCACGGACACGCTCAGCGCCTCGGCGGCGAGCGCGCCCTCCACGTCGTGGACGTGGTCGCCGACGTAGACGCTGACACCCTCGCGGCGCAGCACGTCGGCCTTTCCGATGCCCCACACCTTGCCCTCGAGATGGTCGACGTCGAGCGCGAGGTGGTCGACGTGGAGCTGCGCGTTCGGGGTGTACTTGCCGGTGACGACGACGACCCGGCCGCCGTGCCGGCGGACCGCGGCGATCGCCTCGTGCGCGCCGGCCATGGCGGCCACGCTCCCGATCGCGTGGTCCGGGTAGAGCGCGCGGAACCGGTCGACGGCCGGCGCGATGGCGTCCTCGGCAAGGTGCGGTTGCAGCATCAGGTCGAGGGGCGGACCGAGCTTCGCCGTCAGCTCCTCGATCGGCAGCTCGACGCCGAGCTCGCCCGACAGTGCCCGCAGCACCTCGCGGAAGCCGGGCACGGTGTCGATCAGCGTCATGTCGAGGTCGAAGCCGACCACGAGCGGCTCACGAGTCGCCCCAGTAGTCGCCCCAGTAGTCGCCCCAGTAGTCGCCCCAGCAGTCGCCTCAGGAGTCATAGCCGAGCCCCAGCCGGTCGAGGGTGCGCAGCCACAGGTTGCGGCGCCCGGTGTCGTCGGCCCGGGCCAGCGCCCGCCGGGTCAGCTCGATGCCGGCCCACGCGACCGGCTCGGGCGGGAACGGCACGGCCGGGCGGCGCACCATCTGCAGGCGGGTGCGATCGGTCTCGTCACCGGCGAGCAGGTCGAGCATCACGTCCGCAGCGAACCGGGTGGCACCGACACCGAGGCCGGTGAAGCCGAGGGCGTACGCCGACCGTCCGCCGTGCGCCGTGCCGAAGCTGGCGCTGAAGCGGGTCGACGTGTCGATCACGCCGGCCCACCGGTGCGTGAACCGGATCCCGTCGAGCTGCGGGAAGGTCTCGTGGAAGTGCTCCGCCAGGGTCGCGAACGTCGCCGGCCGATCCTCGTGGGCGCGCTCGATCGACCGCCCGAAGTGGTAGATCGCGTCGTAGCCGCCCCAGAGGATCCGCTGGTCAGGGGTCACCCGGTAGTAGTGGAACTGGTTGCCGGAGTCGGCGATGCCGAGCGCCGGGTCCCACCGCAGCGCGGCGAGCTGCTCGTCGGTGAGCGGCTCGGTGGCGAGCACGTAGTCGTAGACGGGCACCGTCGTGAGCCGGAGCCGGCGGAGCAGCGGGCGGAACACGTTGGTCGCCAGCGCGACCCGGCGGGCCCGCACCACGCCGCTCGGGGTGGTGACCTCGAGGACGTCGCCGCGGCGCCGGATCCGGACGGCCGGGCTGCCCTCGGCGATCCGCACGCCCTGGTGCTCGGCCGCGGCGGCCAGGCCCCAGGCCAACCGGGCGGGGTCGACGACCGCGCACTCCTCCGGACCGGACAGCCGGCCGGCGAGGTAGGTCGGCGAGTCGACCACGCGGCGCACGGCGTCGCGGTCGAGGAACCCGGGCTCGTCGGGCTCGAGCCACGCCACCTCGTGCGGCCGGGTAGCGACGGCGAGGGTGCCGCTGCGGAGGAAGCCGCAGTCGATGCCGTAACGGGACACGGTCTGCTCGATCGCGTCGAGGTTCTCGACGCCGAGCCGGGCGAGCGCGTCGTACTCCTCAGGCCAGCGGGTGCGGCCGTTGGTCTCGCCGTGGGTCAGCGACGCCTCACAGAAGCCGCCGTTGCGGCCGGTGGCGTGCTCGGCGATCCGCTCGCCCTCGAGCAGGAGCACGTCGCGGCCGGGCTCCCGCTCGACCGCGCGGAGCGCCGTCCAGAGCCCGCAGAAGCCGCCGCCCACCACGACCAGGTCGGCGGTCTCGTCGCGCACCAGCGGCGGCCGCGGCTCCGGCCGCAGCGGCGTGTCCAGCCAGAGCGGCAGGTTGACCGAGCCGGCGAGTGAGTCCACTCGCCGGATGCTAGATCAGGCGTCCTCGTGGGCGCCTCGGAGATTCGGGCGCGGGGCTAGGGAACCAGCACGACCTTGCCGACGTTGCGCCGTTCGGCGAGCATCCGGTGCGCGTCGCCCGCGCGGTCGAAGGGGAACGCCTCGGCCACCACGGGCTGCACGGTGCCGTCGGCGATGAGGGACCGCAGCGGCGTGATCCACGGCTCGAGGGTGCCGGCGTCGTCCCACAGGGCGAGCATGTTGAGGCCGATCACGGCCTTGGACGTCGACATCTGCTTGACCAGGTTGAACCGGGGCATCCGGATCATCGTCTTCGCGGCCTGGAGCAGGTTGCGGCTGGCGCCGTCCATCACCGACGAGGCGCCGAACGCGACCAGCCGGCCGCCCGGCCGGAGCAGGTCGTAGCTGGTGCGGAAGCTCGGGCCGCCGATCGCGTCCATGACCAGGTCGAACGGCGGCAGTCCCTGGTGCCAGTCCTTCTTCGTGTAGTCGTGCGCGACGTCGACGCCGAACCCGCGGATGGCGTCGTGCTTGCCCGGCGACGCGGTGCCGTGCACCTCCGCCCCGACCGCGCGGGCGATCTGGGTCGCGGCGATGCCGACGCCGCCGGCGGCCGCGTGGATCAGGACGCGCTCGCCGGCGTGCAGGGTGCCGTAGCGCAGCAGGCCGGCCCAGGCGGTGGCGTA
>NZ_JACEHF010000046.1 GCF_014180685.1 Nocardioides pelophilus
GGCGCCCCCACGCCCAGCTCGGCGAGCAGCCGCGGCCGGTTCTCCTCGGCGCTGTAGATGCCGATCTGCGAGGTGTCTGCGGCGTTGAGGTAGGTGTAGGCGATGGTGGCGCCCTCGAGCTGCGGGTAGTCCGCCGCGGTGTCCGCGATGAGCTCCTCGGTCTCGACCGTCACGTCGGCGGCGACGTCGCTGCGACCGAGGGCCTCGCCCGCGATCTCGAGCGACTCCTTCCAGTCCGTGAACCACATGTCGCCCGGGTAGGCGACGGTCGGGATGCCGGCGGCGGTGAGCTTGTCGAAGTCCTTCTGGGTCAGCCCGGAGTTGGTGCCGAGCACGAGGTCCGGCTCGAGCGCGATGATCTCGTCGACCGGGATGCCGTCGGTGGTGTCGAGCCGGAGCGGCGGCTCCGCCCCGTCGATCTCGGCCAGGGCCTCGTCGAACCAGACCGACGACCCGTCCTCGGTGCCGCCCCACGTGATCCGCTCCGACGCGATCGGGACGACACCCAGCGAGAGCGCGACGTCGGCGTCGGCGTACCCGACGGTGACGACCCGCTCCGGCTCCGACTCGATCACGGCGTCGCCGAGCGCGGACTCGACGGTGACCGGGAACGCGTCGGCGTCGGCGGTCGTGGTGGCGGTCGGGTCGGCGGCGTCGTCGGCGGTGCTCGATCCCGTGCTGCACGCGGCGAGCGCGGGCAGGCAGGCGGCAGCGACGGCGACGACGGCCGTACGGCGGAGGGTGGTGATGGGGTTCACGGGCTTCCTTCGTTAGCGGTGCGAGACATCCGAGATGTCCGCACCGTACTAAGGTAAGCCTTACCTATGCAAAAGGTGTGAGCCGACTCACGCCGGCCGTTCCGCTCAGATCGTCGTCCGGTGGAAGTTGAGGTAGGACCGCGACGGCGTCGGGCCGCGCTGACCCTGGTAGCGCGAGCCGTACTTCGCCGAGCCGTAGGGGTGCTCGGACGGGGACGACAGCCGGAAGAAGCAGAACTGGCCGATCTTCATGCCGGGGTAGAGCTTGATCGGCAGCGTCGCCACGTTGGCGAGCTCGAGGGTCACGTGACCGGAGAAGCCCGGGTCGACGAAGCCGGCGGTGGCGTGGGTGAGCAGGCCCAGCCGCCCGAGCGACGACTTGCCCTCGACCCGCGCCGCGATGTCGTCGGGCAGCGAGACGACCTCGAACGTCGAGCCCAGCACGAACTCGCCCGGGTGCAGGATGAACGCGTCGTCGCCCTCGGGCTCCACCATCCGGGTCAGGTCGGACTGGTCGGCCGCCGGGTCGATGTGGGGGTACTTGTGGTTCTCGAACACCCGGAAGTACCGGTCGAGCCGTACGTCGATCGACGACGGCTGCAGCATCGCCGGGTCCCAGGGGTCGAGCGCGACCCGTCCCTGGTCGATCTCGTTGAGGATGTCGCGGTCGCTCAGCAGCACTCGGGCACCCTACCGGCCGCCTGGCCCGTGGTCAGTGCGCGAGACCGTCGGCCCGGCAGGCACAATCGGTGTCATGACGTTTCAGCGCTACGTCGCCCTCGGTGACTCCTTCACCGAAGGCGTGGGTGACGCCGACCCGACGCGACCCAACGGCTGCCGCGGCTGGGCCGACCGGGTCGCCGAGGTCCTCGCGGCCGGCTCGCCCGACTTCGGCTATGCCAACCTCGCCATCCGCGGCCGCAAGCTGCCCGCCATCATCGACGAGCAGGTCGGCCCCGCGATCGAGCTCGCGCCCGACCTGGTGACCATCCACGGCGGCGGCAACGACGTCCTGAGGCCGAAGGTCGACCTCGACGGGCTGGCGGCGTCGTACGACGAAGCCGTCGGGCGGCTCGCCGCCTCCGGCGCCCACGTCGTGATGTTCACGGTCGCGGACCCCGGCCTCAACTCGGTGATCAAGGTGATCCGCGGCCGCACCGCGATCTTCAACGAGTGGGTGCGCGAGATCGCCGACAAGCACGACGCGACCGTGGTCGACCTGTGGCGGATGCGGGGGTGGAAGGTCAGCGAGATCATGGACGAGGACCGGCTGCACCTGAACCCGGTCGGCCACCAGGCCATCGCGATCGCCGTGCTCGACCGGCTCGGCATCGCGCACGGCCTGGCGCCGCTCGCCGTACCTCCCGCTCCCGAGCTGCCCCGCCGCGCCCAGCGGCAGGCCGACCTGGCGTGGGCCCGCACCCACCTGGCTCCCTGGGTGCACCGGCGGATCACCGGCCGCTCGTCCGGCGACGGCGTGACACCGAAGCGGCCGAGCCTCAGCCCGATCGGGTAGCACGGATCTGGCGAAGCGCCTTCGCCGCGGCAGGTCCCGGGTTAGCGTGTGCCTCCGAGGTCCGACCCTCGGCATCCAGGGAGGACCAGTGCCGCTCCACCGCCGCGCCCGTGTGCTGGCGATCATCGTCTCGGTGGTCGTGAGCGTTGCGTTCGCCGCCGCTTCCGCGCGACCGATCGGTTCACACGCGGCGGCAGCCGCCGCCGCGCCGGGCGCCTACTGCTCGTACGCCGGGCAGGCGGGCCTCGACACCTACCGGTGGACCGGCGCGTACGACGACGAGTGGGGCGACTACCGCAACTGGACCAAGAACGGCGTGGCCCTGACGGTCGGCCAGTCGCCCCCGGGCGGGGACGGGGCGGAGCAGCCCAACGAGCTGTCCGGCAACCCGACGATCAACATCAGCCGGAGCCGCGACTACGTCTGCATCCCCTCCGGCTCCACGGTGCACCTGGGTCCCGACACCGAGTGGAACGCCCGCATCCAGGCGCTGGACGTCGCCGGCACCCCTGCCCAGCCCACCCACCTGCACATCGGCTCCGGGGCGGTCCTGCGCGTGTTCGGCTCGCAGGTGACGCGACCGTCCGTGATCCGGGGCAACGTCACCGTCCTCCTCAACGGTGCCCTCGGCGGTCAGGGTCGGATCGACCTCCGGGGCACGATCCAGGCGCGCAACGTCGTGGGGGCGCCGGCCTTCCTCACCCGGCGCTGCGGGACTGAGGCGACTGCTTGTCAGACCGCCCCGGCAGCGCGAGGGCTGTTGGTCGTCGGCAACACCGGTCGGGTCCTGGTCGACGTCCAGGGCCTCAACGTCTTGGACTACTACCGCATCCGGGTGCACGGCCTCGTCCAGCTCAGCAACGAGGGCTACATCGCGGCCGACCACGGGACCCGCTTCGAGCTCCGGCCCGCCACCGACGGCGGCGCGGGGACCGGCACGCTGCAGATGAGGAACGACGGCGGCTACTACGAGGGCTCGACCCCGCCCGACGACGAGGGGCTGTCGGACTTCGTCAACGACGGTCGCATCCTGAAGTCCGGCGGCGCCGGCACGTCGGTCGTCTCCGCCGACTACACCGCCTCGGCCGCGTCGGTCACCCGCGTGGCGTTCGGCACGATCGTCCTGCCGGACGGTGCCGTGCGGCCGGCATCGGTGGCGGCGGGCAAGCGGTACGGGACCGCCGTCTGCACCTACGTCGGCAGCTACGCCTGCCAGACCGTCACCGACCCCGGGGTGGACCTCCAGTCCGCGACCCTTCGGGTGCCCGCCGCCGACAGCGACGGCGCGTCGGTCAGGGTCACCGAGTTCACCGGCGCCGACCCCTATCTCCCGCCCGGCACGGTCGGCAACCCGGTCACCTTCCACGCGACCCAGCTCACCGCGACCGCAACCGCCCCGGCGGTCATCGAGCTGAGGTACGACGACACGCTCCTCGCCGGCCAGACCCCCGGCACGATGATGATCGAGCGGCTCCCGAACGGCGCCTCGTCGTACCAGCTCGTGCCGACCTGCCTCGGCGGCGGGACGCCCCCCGGTGTCGCCGTCGCCTGCGTCGACCGACGCGGTCTCGCGATCAGCAGCAGATGGGCGCCCGACGACCCCGGCGACCTGATCATGGTGGTCCGCACCCGCGCCACCAGCCGCTGGGTCGGCCACTGACTCCGATCCGGTAACATCCCCGCCGTACGGACCCGGTCCGTCGATGCGGATGTAGCTCAGTTGGTAGAGCGCGACCTTCCCAAGGTCGATGTCGCGAGTTCGAATCTCGTCATCCGCTCTCGTTTGATTGCGCGAGCGTGTCGCGGACGGTGCTTGCCGCCCGGACCCTCGCTTCGCTCGGCCCGCGGGCTGCGCACCGTGCGGGCTTCACCCGCTCGCGCCACGCTGCCGCGCGTGTTGGATTGCGCGAGCGTGTTGAACTGCGCGAGGACAGGCCTGCGGTGGTTGAGGTGCGAGGCCGCCTGCGGCCGAGCCTCGAAACCACCACAGGCTTTGGTTTCGAGGCTCGCTGCGCTCGCACCTCAACCAGCGGCACACAGGCCTTGGTTTCGAGGCTCGCTGCGCTCGCACCTCAACCAGCGGCACACGGGCTTTGGTTTCGAGGCTCGCTGCGCTCGCACCCCAACCAGCGGCACGCAGGCCTTGGTTTCGAGGCTCGCTGCGCTCGCACCTCAACCAGCGGCACACAGGCCTTGGTTTCGAGGCTCGCTGCGCTCGCACCTCAACCAGCGGCACACAGGCCAAGGCAACCGCACTGCGGCGATCCTTCAGGTGCCGCACTCACCGGCCGATCAGGGGTGATCGGCCGTGCGCCTGTGTGGGGCGCGCCGGCGCAGGACGCGCCGTGGCCTGTTGCCAAGGAGGGTGACGCCGTGCCGTTGCGCCGTCTGCTGGTCCTGCAGGTCCTTGCGCTCGTCCTCGTCGGCGCGTCCGCGGTGGAGGTGACGGCACCGTCGGTGGAGGTCGCGCACGCCCACGGGCCCTGCGGCCACCTCGAGGCGATCGCCGTACTGCCGGACGCCTGTGCCCACGAGGACGAGGCGCCGCCGGGGATCGACCCCGAGGAGCCCGTGTCGACCAGCGAGCTGCGCAGCCGGCTGGGCGGCGGCGAGGGCGCGTACGCCGCGGCCGAGGAGCTCGGCATCGCCGCCCCGACGTCCGTCGCGGTCGCCAGCCCCGAGGTGCCGTGCGACGGCGACGGTACGAGCGGCTACCGCGTCCAGGCCATGTACGTCGTCGAGGCCGGCCGGACGAACCGCTTCGCAGCGCTGCACAACAGCTTCCAGCTCTGGGCAGCGGGCACCGACGACGTGGTCAACCGCTCGGCCGCGCTGACCGGGGGAGTCCGGCACATCCGGTACGTGACCGACCCCAGCGGCGGCTCCTGCGTGGCGCGGGTCCTCAACGTCACGGTGCCCGCCGGCTCGCTGAGCTCGTTCAACTCCTCCGTCGCCGCGGTGCAGGCCCTCGGCTACACCGACCCGGCGCGCAAGTACCTGATGTGGACCGATGCCACCGTCCTGTGCGGCGTCGCGTCGATGTACCTCAACGACAACCAGGCCCAGGGCAACCCCAACAACGGGACGTATGCGCAGTACGCCCGCGTCGACTCCGGCTGCTGGGGCCTCGGCAACGGAGCGGCGCAGCACTCCGTGGAGGCGCACGAGGTGCTGCACACCCTCGGCGGCGTCCAGAACACGGCGCCGCACTCCACCCGGGCGGGTCACTGCTGGGACGAGTCGGACACCATGTGCTACCCCGACGGCGGCGGCTATCCGATGCAGCAGCTCTGCCCGGTCGAGCGGGAGTACCTCTTCGACTGCAGCAACGACGACTACTTCTCGACGTACCCGGACCCGGGGAGCTACCTGGACGGCCACTGGAACGCCGCGGACTCGCGGTTCCTGATCGGCGGCGGCGACGGCAGCGGCGGCGGTGACCCCGGCGCGCCGACCGTGCTCGGCGCGACGATCGGGGTCAACAACCCGGCCGTGCCCGGCCTGGCCACCCAGGCGACCGTGACCCCGTCGCTCCCGACCGGGCGCACCATCACCTCCGTCCAGTGGAAGTCCGCGCGCGCCGACTGCGGGTTCAGCGCGCCGACCTCGCTGCAGACGGAGGTCCAGTGCGCCGCGACGGCCAGTACGTCGACGACCGTCACCGCCACCATCGTCGACTCGACCGGCGCCACCAAGTCGGTCACCAGCCCGCTCACCTTCGCGACCGGCGGCGCCCGCCCGGTGACGCTCGCGCTCGGAGCGGCCGGCCAGAACCCCGCCGACGGCGGCAGCGTCGCGGTCTGCGCAGGCAAGGCCTTCCCGCTGACGGTCGCCGTCGTGGACACCGCCAGCGGTCAACCGGTCAAGGGGTTGAGGACCGTGGTCACGAAGCAGACCTCGACCATGACCTCGCCGACCAGCGCGGGCACCCCAGTGACCGCTGCCAACGGCGTCGCGGCCATCAGCCAGACGGCGACGCTGCCGACGACGTACCGCGGGCGGACCGACGCCGGCACGGTGTACGCCGCCGGCGCCCCGGTGTCGCTCGTCGCGGCGCCCACGCAGTGCGCGACCGCGCTGACCGCGGGCCTCGACAAGACCGCCGTCTACTACGCGGATCCGGTCACCGTCTCCGGCCAGCTCACGGCCACCGCGGGCGGCGTCGAGGTGCCCGCGGCGGGCGTCAGCCTCGCCGTACGCCTGACGACGCCCGCCGGCAAGGTGCTGTCGCTGGGGACGGCGAAGACCACCGCCAGCGGCGGCTACTCCCTGGTGGTCAAGCCGACCGCGACCGGGACGATCTCGGTGGTGCTGGCCGCCTCGACCGGCTACGCAGCCGCCTCGGCGACCGCCGGCTCGGTGACGGTCGAGGTCCCGGCGACGCGGCTGACGGGGGCGACCGACAAGACCGACGTCGGGTACGGCGCGCCCATCCGGGTCACCGGAACCCTCGAGCGGGTCGCCGGGTCGACGGTGACGCCCCTGGCCAGCAAGGCGGTGTCGTTCTACGTCACGCCGGCGGGCGGCACCCGGGTCAGGATCGGCGGCGCGACGACCACCGCGAACGGCTCGTTCGCCGCCTCGGTGCCGCTCAAGGTGTCCGGCACGCTGTCCGTGGGCTACGCCGGCGCCGCCGGCCAGCCGGCCGCCACCGAGACGATCGGCCCTGTCGTGGCCGGCACGTGGAGCACCTCGCTGACCGCGTCAGCCTCCGCCTCGGCCGTCGTCGCTGGCGGCTCGTTCGCCCTCACCGGCTCGGTCCAGCGGACGTACGCCGGCGCCACCCAGCCCGCGCCCGGCGTACGGGTCTCGGTGTACTTCACCCCGACCGGCGGGTCGCCGACGCTGGTGAAGACGGCCACGACGACGACCGCCGGGGTCTACAAGGCGACGATCTATCCGAAGGCCACCGGCACCTGGACCGCGCGGGTCGTCGGCGTACTCGGCCACGCCGACTCCGCGGCCCCACCTGTGGCGGTGTCGGTGGGCTGACCCGGTCCGAGCCGGCAGCGGGTGGCACTGGCTAGGTCCGGAGATGCGCAGCAAGTCGAGCAGCGAGCTCCACTGATGCCTCGATCTCTTCTCGCCGGATCGAGACGCTCTCGATGTTGA
Organism: Nocardioides pelophilus; assembly: GCF_014180685.1. Lineage (GTDB taxonomy): Bacteria > Actinomycetota > Actinomycetes > Propionibacteriales > Nocardioidaceae > Nocardioides > Nocardioides pelophilus. Next base: position 7,387 of record NZ_JACEHF010000046.1, read on the forward strand.
GGCCGAGCGGCACGCCGAGTCGGCGGCAGTAGTCGATGAGCTCGACTGCCGTCGCGACCGCCTGCTCCAACGAGGCCGCCAACGGATTGGCTGAGTGCTGGAGGTCGTTCTCGATCCATCGGGGCACATCGACCCCGAGCCAGCGGAGGAACTCGAGCGTCTTCATCGAGCCGCACACCGAGAACGTGAACACGATCGGCACTGGAGTCAGCCCTCGCGCCTCACATTCGTACCGGTAGTCGGAGACGAGGTTCTTTGCGGCGTTGAGGTCGTAGACGACCTGGGTGACGAAGAAGCGACAGCCGGCCTCCTGCTTCGCGATCAGCCGCAGGTGCTCGTTCTCGCGGCGACTGTGCCGCTCGGGAATCGCCACTCCGCCCAGCAGCAGGTCCGGGTTTCCTTCGGCGCGCATCACTTGAGCATCGGTGAGGGAGACGGCTGCAGACGTGTCGCTGGAGGCGGCGCCGACCATCACCGTCAAGGTACGGGTCGGGTCCTGTTCGGCGATCCAGGTCTGGAGATGTTCGCGTTGGTACTTGCCGACCGCGCGGTAGACGATCACCGGGGTCTGCCACGACTGAAGGTGGTCGGTCCGATAGTCGGACGGATCGACGGTCGGACTGAACGGGAACGGGCGCTCGACCGGGTTGCGGGAGCTCTCGTCGTCGATGTCGTAGAGGACGAGACCATCGAGATCGAGATGGCTCAGCCGTTCGATCGTGGCCTGAGCGATGCCAGACAGCCGATCGGCGGGCGTCGAGCGCCTGGGTGGTGTGATCGCGAAGAGGACGAAGCCTCCTCGACCAGAGCTGATTCGAGCGGTCAGGTCCACGTCGCGACGCTATCGGCCCGAGCCCCTCGGCTCTCCGCATCCGGAGGTTCGAGCGCTTCCCTGAAGCTGCGCTCGACGGCAACCGGGTCGCTCTCACCTGGGGCGATTTCACACTTCCGCCAGTTCACTGACACGTTCGATCGACTCGTTTCACTCATGTGCCAGTAACAACGGTGTGATTTCATTGAAGTGCCCATAGACTGACATCGTGGATGTCGGGATGTTCGTAAACGAAGGTATGGGATCGCTCGTGCCTATTAGCGGGACCGACCTTGCGGCCGGGCCGTGGGAGCACCAGGCCTTCGTTCCCGTTCCGCTGGCGTCGATCGGCGCCCCGGATCTCGAACCGGCGACATACCTGGCGATCGCGAATGCGCGCGCGGCGCTCGCCGCGTTGGATGCGACTGCTCGCCAACTCCCGAATCCGCAGTTGCTGCGTCGTCCCACGCTCCAGCGTGAGGCCCAAAGCACCTCGGCACTTGAAGGAACCTACGCACCGCTGACAGACGTGCTGACTGCCGACGACGATCCGCCTCCGCAGACGAACTTGCGGGAGATCGTCAACTACGTCGTCATGGCAACGCAGGCCTTTCGACGCATCGGCGAAGGACGTCCCCTCACCACTGGGCTGCTGTGCGACATGCAGCGAACGCTGGTCGAAGGAACGAAGGACGAAGGTCCAGAGACCGGCCGCGTGCGTCGCACGCAGGTTGCCGTTGGTCGTCGGAGGGATGCGGCCGTCAACGAGATCCCGGTCAAGGCCGCCCGGTTCATCCCGTCTCCCCCGGGGCAGGAGCTCGACGCGGCCATCGGCGATCTGATCACTTGGGTCAAGACGAACCACTCGCAGACCCTGGACCCGGTTGTCGCGGCAGCGATGGCGCACTACCAGTTCGAGGCCCTGCACCCGTTCCACGACGGCAACGGTCGGATCGGGCGCCTTCTCATCGTCCTCCAGCTCTACATGCACGGCGTCCTGAGCGAGCCCACCTTGACCGTCTCTCCCTGGTTCGAAGGTCGTCGAACGGAGTACTACGACCGCCTTCTCGACGTGTCGTGCACTGCCAACTGGAACGACTACGTCGGCTTCTTCGCGACCGGAATTCAGGAGTCTGCCGACCTCACGCACCGTCAGATGCTTGCCCTTGTCAAGGTTCAGGAGTCGATGAAGGACCGAGTACGCGCGTCCTCTCTTCGCGCAGAGAATGCGCACCTGCTCGTGGACTTTGCGGTGGCGAACACGTCGTTCACGGTTCGCGGAGTCCAGAGCGCGCTGCAGGTTTCCTATGGACGGGCAAACACGTTGGTCCAGCAGTTGGTCGAACTTGCCATTCTGCAGGAGCTTCGGGTTGTCGGAGGCACCCGTCGCTTCTCGGCGCCCGACGTGGTGGACGTGATCGTCAACACGCAGTGAGCGCGGCACAGGGCAGTAGGTTCGGCTGCGTGAGCAGCTTCCATGGGTTTCCCGTCGCCGCGCTCGACTTCTACGACGACCTCGAGGTCGACAACACCAAGTCGTTCTGGGAGGCCCACAAGGCGACGTACGACAACGACGTGAAGGCGCCGATGGTGGCGCTGACCGACGCGCTCGCGCAGGAGTTCGGGGACGCGAAGGTGTTCCGCCCCTACCGCGACGTGCGCTTCGCGAAGGACAAGACGCCGTACAAGACGCACCAGGGGGCCTTCGTCGGCGCGGCCCCCTCGACCGGGTGGTACGTCGAGGTGTCCGCTGCCGGGGTGCGTGTCGGCGGCGGGACCTACCACGCCTCCGGCCCCGAGCTGGCCGCGATCCGCGAGGGCATGGCGGAGGAGAAGTCCGGGAAGGTGCTGCAGCGGATCTTGCGCGACCTCGACCGCGGCGGCTTCGAGATCGCCGGCGACCGGCTGAAGACGACGCCCCGCGGATACGACAAGGACCACCCGCGGATCGACCTGCTGCGGCACAAGTCGCTGCTCGGCATGCGGTCCTACGGGTTCGAGCCCTTCGTCCACACCCCCGAGCTGCTCGACCGGGTGCGCCACGACTGGCGGCGCCTCCGCCCCCTCGTCAGCTGGATGGCCGAGCAGCTCGCCTGACGCCCCGCGTGCTCAGGGCTTGGTGAAGCTCGCCATCGTCCGGTCGGGCTCCCAGAACGCCTTCATCGACTTCACTCGGCCGTCGTCGTCGACGACGTACACCATGATCAGCTCGGTGACCGTGTAGCTGCCGTCGGGGAAGGCGGTCTTGATCCGGCCGATGTTGGCGCAGGTGTTGCTCTCCGGGTTGGCGAACGAGTCGTAGATGTCGAACTCGAACGACGCGATCGGGGCGATCGCCTTCTCCCAGAAGGCCGAGATGCCGGCGTGCCCGTGGTGGCCCTTGCCCTCGGGGTCGAACATCGACCGCCCGACGGGGTCCTCGAGCACGCAGTCCTCGGCGTAGACCGTGAGCCACTCCGCGAGGTCGCCCTTCGCGACCGCGGAGTACGAGCGCTGCGAGGCCGCGCGGGCGGGGTGGGGGTCGTTGGGAGCGTTCCACGCGATGGCGTCGGAGGTGATCATGCTGCCGATGGTACGGCGAGAACTGGAACACGTTCTAGTGATCGGCGTTACAGCAGGTGTCTCTCCGGGGTTAGGCGGGCGTTCACGGTCCGGTCAGGTCGCGCGGTCACGCTGGCGCCATGGCCAAGAAGCGAAAGGTCTTCCTGCACGTCGGCCCGTCCGGTGCCGGCGACATCATCGAGCTCGCGCTGGTGCACCACCGGGACGCGCTGGTCGAGCTCGGCATCGACGTACCGGTCCGGTCGGCGGAGGAGACCTTCCTCTCCGCCGTGGAGATCCTGCGCGAGCACAAGGCGTGGGGCTTCGCGCGCAAGGAGGTCGAAGGGCACTGGGCGGACGTGTGCCGCCGGATCTGGAAGGGCAACCAGACGGTGGCCCTCAGCCTCCCGCTCGTCGCCCGGGCGTCGCGTCCCGAGATCGACCTGCTGCTCGACGGCCTGGTCGGCCTCCAGGTCCACGTCGTCGTCACGGCCGGCGAAACCGACGAGATCGACGGGATCGTCGAGCGCTGGGGTGCCGCGGTCCGGCGCCCCGATCGGCTGCACGTGATCCGGCTCGACGAGCCGACGCCGAAGCGGGCGTGGAAGGCGTTCGGCAAAGCCGCCGGCTTCGGTACGGCGTCGCTCGGACTGGACGACGTACCCGACCAGCCGGGCGCCCGCCCCCTCGCCTCCCTCGACGAGGCGCGCCGCGAGATCGAGCGGCTCGCCCGCCGCAACCAGAGCCTCGAGCGCTGGCGCGACGACAGCGAGCGCAAGCGCAAGAAGCTGAAGCGGCGGCTCAGCGACGTCGCCTGACCGCCTTCTGGCAGTGGCGGCGAGCCGCCAAGCAGCCGTAAACAACGACTGCGTCACCTGCGGGCGCGGCAGCGTGTCGCGCAATCAAGCTCAGTGGGCCTTCCAGGCGTCCTCGTCGGCGGTGCGCTTGGTCACCGCCGCGGGGAGGTCGCCGTCGGCGAGCTGCTGGATCGAGACCTCCTCGAAGACCTCCCGCAGGGAGCTCCGGGCCGCGATCCACACGTGCTGCAGCACGTTGGCGGACTCGTTGTAGCTGACCGCCTCCGGCCGCAGGCCGTAGACCGAGACCAGGGGGCCGTCGACCGCGCGGATCACGTCAGCGACCGAGACGTCGGACGCGGGCCGTCCCATCCGCCAGCCGCCTGACTGGCCGCGCTGCGACATCACCACGCCGGAGCGGCGCAGGTCGGCCAGGATCGCCTGGAGGAAGCCGTGCGGGATGTCCTGGAGCCGACCCAGCTCCTCGGCGCTCACGGCCCGGCCGTCCTTGCGTCCCGCCATCTCGATCAGGGCGCGCAGCGCGTAGTCGGACTTGGCGGAAACTCGCATGGGTCCAGTGTCTCAGATTTGTTGATCGGTTCACTTCACATGGGCCCGTGCTTGCACGGAGCAAGCACCCCCCGTATCATTAAGTTACTCGCGAGTAGCCCCCATGGCCACTCGTGCCATCACCTGTCATTCAGCGTAGAAACGGTGGGACTGTGAGCCACTACAAGAGCAACCTGCGGGACATCCACTTCAACCTGTTCGAGCTTCTCGGGCGCCAGGAGATCCTCGGCGCCGGGCCGTTCGAGGAGATGGACGTCGACACCGCCAAGGAAATCCTCTCCGAGGTCGACCGGATCTCCCGCGAGGACCTCGCGGCCTCCTTCGAGGACGGCGACCGCAACCCGCCGGTGTTCGACCCCAAGACCAACACCGCGCCCGTCCCCGCGTCGTTCAAGAAGAGCTACGACGCCTGGATGGAGGCCGGGTTCTGGAGCCTCGGCGTCCCGGAGGAGGTCGGCGGCACCGCTGCCCCCTCGTCCCTGGTCTGGGCGGTCGGCGAGCTGATCCTTGGCGCCAACACCCCGATCTGGATGTACGGCGCCGGCCCGTTCTTCTCCTCGGTCGTCTTCGAGAACGGCACCGAGCGCGACAAGCGCATCGCGCAGATCATGGTCGAGCGCCTGTGGGGCGCGACCATGGTGCTCACCGAGCCCGACGCGGGCTCCGACGTGGGCGCCGGCACGTCGTACGCGACGCCGAACGACGACGGCACCTGGAACATCACCGGGGTCAAGCGCTTCATCACCAGCGCCGAGTCCGACCTCCAGGAGAACATCATGCACCTGGTGCTCGCGCGTCCGAAGGGCGTCGAGGGCATCGGTGGCCCGGGCACCAAGGGCCTGTCGCTCTTCCTGGTCCCGAAGTACCACTTCGACCTCGAGACCGGTGAGCTCACCGGCGAGCGCAACGGCGCCTACGTCACCAACGTCGAGCACAAGATGGGCATCAAGGTCTCCAACACCTGCGAGGTCACCTTCGGCGACCCGCAGATCGGCGGCGGCGAGCCGGCCAAGGGCTGGCTGCTCGGCGAGGTGCACGACGGCATCGCCCAGATGTTCGACGTCATCGAGAACGCCCGGATGATGGTCGGCACCAAGGCCATCTCGACCCTGTCGACCGGCTACCTCAACGCACTGGAGTACGCCAAGGAGCGGGTCCAGGGTCCTGACCTCACCCAGGCGTCCGACAAGACCGCGCCCAAGGTGACGATCACCCACCACCCCGACGTGCGGCGGTCGCTGATGACCCAGAAGGCGTACGCCGAGGGCATGCGCTCGCTGGTGCTCTACACCGCGTCCGTCCAGGACCGGGTCCAGCTGGCCGAGAAGGGCAGCGACGAGTACAAGGCCGCTGCCGCTCTCAACGACCTGCTGCTCCCGATCGTGAAGGGCTACGGCTCGGAGCGCTCGTGGACCCTCCTCGGCACCGAGTCGCTGCAGACCCTCGGTGGCTCCGGCTTCCTGCAGGAGTACCCGATCGAGCAGTACGTCCGGGACGCCAAGATCGACACCCTCTACGAGGGCACCACCGCGATCCAGGGCATGGACTTCTTCTTCCGCAAGATCGTCAAGGACGGCGGCACGGCGCTCGGCCACATCGCCGGCGAGATCAAGGCGTTCGTGGAGGACGAGAACGGCAACCCGCAGCTCAAGAACGAGCGCGCGCTGCTGGCCACCGCCCTCGAGGACGCCAACACCCTCGTCGGCCAGCTGGTCAACGACCTGATGAGCGCCGACGTCACCAGCGGCGGCGACCTCCGCAACATCTACAAGGTCGGCCTCAACACCACCCGGCTGCTGATGGCCCTGGGCGACGTCGTCGTCGCCTGGCTGCTGCAGCGCAGCGCCGAGGTGGCGCTGGCCGCTCTCGCCGGTGACCCGGGCAGCGACAAGGCCTTCTACGAGGGCAAGGTCGCGGCGGCGCAGTTCTTCGCCGCCGAGGTGCTCCCGAAGGTCAGCGCCGACGTCGCGATCGCCCAGGCGACCGACCTCTCGCTGATGGATCTCGACGAGGCCGCCTTCTGACGTCCTCGTAGGTCGAGGAGGTCGCTCCGGCGACCGTCACGAGACCACCGTCGACCCGGCTCCAACTTGGAGCCGGGTCGGCGCCTTTTGAGGGCTAGTTCGAGCCGGGTCGGCGCAGGTGGGTGCGGGCGGCGGCGTGGACCGCGGCGGAGAGCCGGGTGAGCGCGGGGGAGTCGAGGCGCCACCGCTGCCAGAACAGGGGTACGTCGACGCGGTTGTCGGCGTCGCGGCCGGGGAGCCGCACCAGCGCGCCTGACGCGAGGTCCGGGCCGAGCTGCGGCTCGGGCACCAGGCACCAGCCGAGCCCGCGGAGCGCCGCCTCGTGGAAGTCGGCCGACGTCGGCACCTGGTGCACCGTCCGCGGGGTGACCCCGCGCGCCGCGAGCACGTCGTGCTGGAGGGCGTCCTTCTCGTTGAACACCACGACCGGCATCCGCTCCCAGTCCATGCCCCTCCCGCGGCGCCAGCGCTCGACGAACGCGGGCGTCGCGGCGGCGGCGTACCTCAGCACTCCCAGCGGCTCGACCGCGCAGCCCTGGACGGCCGTCGGGTCGCTCGTCACGGCGGCGAGCGCGGCGCCGCTGCGCAGCAGCCCCGCCGAGTAGGCCTGGTCCTCGACGCGGAGCCGCAGCGCGACGCCGTCCCAGTCCGCGGCGNGCCTGGTCCTCGACGCGGAGCCGCAGCGCGACGCCGTCCCAGTCCGCGGCGGCGGACAGCACGTCACGGAACCACGTCGCCAGCGAGTCGGCGTTGACGGCGACCGGCAGGCCGACCACACCGTCGGCCTCGGCGCCGGGGAGTCGCGCCTCCTCGAGCAGCAGCCGGGTCTGCCGGCCCAGCCGGACGTACGCCGCGCCCGCCTCGGTCGGGCGGCAGGGCGTGGTGCGGCTGACGAGCACCTGGCCCGCCGTCGACTCGAGCGCGCGGATCCGTTGGCTGACCGCGCTCGCCGTCACGTGCAGCACCCGGGCGGCCGCTTCGAACGAGCCGTGGTCGGCGATGGCGACGAGCGCCTCGAGCTGGGCAGGCTGTGGCGACATGAAGCAACGCTAATGGATCCGAAGAAACATTCGCTGGTCTACAGCAGGGTCCGACCCTACGGTCGATCCGTGACTACCGCTGCCGGCGCCGGCCTGATCACCGGTCTGTCCCTGATCGTCGCGATCGGGGCGCAGAACGCGTTCGTGCTGCGCCAGGGCCTCGCCCGGCAGTACGTCGGGCCGGTCGTCGCGGTGTGCGCACTGTCGGACGCCGTGCTCATCGCTGCCGGTGTCAGCGGCATCGGCGCGATCGTCGCCCACGCGGGGTGGGTGCTCGAGGTGGTCCGCTGGCTCGGCGTCGCCTTCCTGGCGGCGTACGGCGTCGTCTCGCTGCACCGGGCGCGCCGGCCCGACACCCTCGAGGCGGCCCGCGCCGGCGTCCCGTCGCGCAAGGGGGCGCTCGGCCGTGCGTTCGCCCTGACCTGGCTCAACCCGCACGTCTACCTCGACACCGTGCTCCTGCTCGGCTCGATCGCCAACCAGCACGGCGGCACCGACCGCTGGTGGTTCGCGGCCGGTGCCTGCATAGGGAGCGTGCTGTGGTTCACCGGTCTCGGGTACGGCGCCGGGGCCGGCCAGCGCCTGCTCGCGACTCCGCGCGCGTGGCAGGTGCTCGACGTCCTCATCGGACTCACGATGTTGGCGATAGCCCTGTCGTTGGCGCTGTCCTGACCTAGAGTCCGGCTAGTGCTGCGCCGTGCCTGTCTCCTCCTCGGCACGCTGCTGCTCGCCCTGGTCGCGATCGCGCCGACCGCCGCGGCCTACCCCGAGCCGGTCCTCACCACCGACAGGGCGGGTGACCCGAGCGTCGTCGAGACCCTGAACGGCAGGATCCTGGTGACCACCGGCCCGCTGGTCCGGCGCGCGCGCTGGGACCCGGGCGAGGGCTGGGAGTGGATCCGCCCGGCGCTGCGGCGGCTGCCCCGCTGGGCCAAGGACGACGACGTCTGGGCGGCCGACCTGGCGCGCGTCGGCGACCAGTGGGTGCTCTACTACGCCGCCCGGGTGCGCGGCCTCGGCAAGGGGCGCCGGTGCATCGGCGTCGCGACCGCGCCGACGGCGTACGACGACTTCCGGCCGGTCGACGCGCGACCGCTGGTCTGCCACGCGCGGGCCGACACCCCGCTCGCGCACGACACGGTCCCGAACACCCCGGGGCTGCCGCGTAGGGGCGTGATCGACCCGTCGTACTTCGTGGACGGCGACGGGACGCCGTACCTGCTCTACAAGACCGACGGCGTCCCCTCCTCGATCCGGATGCTCCCCCTGGGGCCGCGCGGGTTGGGGCCGGCGGCCGGCGCGACCAGCAGCGAGCTGGTGCGCGCGGACTGGGTGATGGAGAACCCGGTGATCCTGCTCCGGGGCGGGTTCTACCACCTCTTCACCTCCGAGGACATCTGGTCGAAGTGCAGCTATCGCACGGTCTGGCGGCGCTCGACCGACCTCGCGACCTGGCCGGCGCGACCGCGGCGGGTCCTGCTGTCGCGCGAGACCACCGACGGCCTCTGCGGACCGGGTGGCGCCGACGTCCTCGTGGTCGACGGGCGGCCGCTGATGTACTTCCACGGCTGGGTCCGCGAGGGTACGACGACGCCGCCCGACCCGCCGTTCGTGGCCGGCGGCCGAGGTCCGGCCGCGCGCCGGGTGCTCTACGGCGCGCAGCTGCGGTTCACCGACGACGTGCCCGGCATCGCCCGCTACCTGGGGCAGTGATCTGAGTAGCCGTGCTCAGGCGTCACGGCCAACGCTGCGCGACGGTGGAGGCATGAACCTTCGGATCCTCACCGCAGCCACGGTCGGTGCCGCCGTCCTCGGCCTCACCGCCTGCACGTCCGCCAGCCATCGCGCCGAGGCCGACGAGCTCGGCGACCGGCTGCGCGACCTCCCCGGTGTCGAGACGGTCGAGGTCGACTACGTCGAGCCCGAGCTGCTCGACTCCGCGGACGTCGACGTCGCGGTCGTCATGACCGGCGACGCGGATCCGGAGCAGGTCGCTGCCGTCTTCGAGACCACCTACGCCGGCCTCGTCGACGCGCACGCCGACGAGGAGGGCAACCTGACCGTCCGGTGGGACGACGACGAGCTCACCCTGCGCACCTTCGAGTCCGAGGCGGACCCGGCCGACGTCGCCGACGCGGCCCAGGTCGGCGCGGAGGTCGCCGCCAGCCACCGGCGGGTCTATCTCAACGTGATGACCCAGGACGTCAGGGAGTCGCCGCACGTGAAGTCGCTGGTGCTGCTGCGGCTGCCCGCCGGCACCGAGGCCGTCGACCGGCGGCGGGTCCGCGACGAGATCGCCGCCGCGTACGGCGACCGTTCGGTGGTCGTGGACGTGCGGATCAGAGCTCGCTGAGCCTCGTTACCATCGCGGCCATGAGCGATGCCGAGCGGCTTGCGACGTACGTCGAGACCTGGTGGCAGGCGATCGGTGACTTCACCGCCCTGCTGGAGTCCCTCCCCGAGGACGCGTGGGCGCTGCCCACGGACCTGGCCGGGTGGGACGTGAAGGCGGTGGCCTCCCACACCGCCCACCTCGAGAGCATCCTGGCCGGCGGGCCAGAGGAGACGGCCGACATCGGCGACCCGCCGCACGTGACCGGGCCGATGGGGCAGTTCACCGAGGTCGGCGTGGTCACCCGCCGTGACCACGCGCCCGCCGCGATCGTCCGGGAGATCCGCACCGTGACCGCTGCGCGGCACGAGGCCCTCCTCGCCGATCCGCCGACCGACCCGGCCGCGCCGGCGCCGGGGATCTTCGGGCTGATCGGCTGGACGCAGCAGACCCTGCTCCGCAACCGTCCGCTCGACGTGTGGATGCACGAGCAGGACGTCCGCCGCGCCGTCGGCCGGCCCGGCGGCATGGACAGCGCGGCCGCCCAGCACACGGCCGACTACCTCTCCGAGTCCTTCGGGTTCGTGGTCGGCAAGAAGGTCGGCCCGCCGGCCGGCACCACCGCGGTGCTGGCGGTCGAGGGCAGCCCGGTCGTGGCGGTCGAGGTCAACGAGGCCGGCCGCGGGCAGCGGCTGCCCGAGGAACCGGCCGAGCCCGACGTCCGGATCGCGATGGACCGGGAGACCTTCATCGTCCTCGCCGGCGGCCGCTGTGACGCCGAGCCGGGATCGGTGACCATCGAGGGCGACGCCGAGCTCGGCCGGGCGATCGTCGAGAACCTGGGGACGACGCCATGACCATGACCTCGACGCACTGGACCGTCGCCGACATCCCGGACCAGTCGGGCCGGACCATCCTCGTCACCGGGCCGACCATCGGTGGGCTCGGCCACTACACAGCCCTCGAGCTGGCCCGCAAGGGCGCGCGCGTCGTACTCGCCGGGCGCACGCCCGCGAAGGTCGACGAGACCGTCGCCTCGATCCGCGAGCAGGTGCCGGACGCCGAGCTCGAGACGCTGCGGCTCGACCTCGCCAGCCTGGACTCGGTGCGCGAAGCCGCCGCGACTGCTGCCGGCCTCGGCGCCATCGACGTGCTGGTCAACAACGCGGGCGTGATGGGTACGCCGTACTCCCGGACCGCCGACGGCCTCGAGCTGCAGATGGCCACCAACCACTTCGGACCGTTCCTGCTCACCGGGCTGCTGCTGTCGCAGCTGGTCGCGAGCGGCGACGGCCGGGTGGTCACCGTCTCCTCGCTCATGCACAGCACGGCGACCAAGGCGCCCCTCTCGGACCCGAGGCAGCAGAAGGGCCGCTACTGGCGGTGGCCGGTCTACGGACAGACCAAGCTGGCCAACCTGCTGTTCACCGGCGAGCTCGAGCGGCGCTGCCGCGCGGCCGACCTCCCGGTCACGGCGATCGCCGCGCACCCCGGCTTCGCCGGCACCCACCTCGCCGCGAACGGCCAGTACGGCCGGGCCAACGGTGGCATCGCGTCGATCCTGGACGCCACCGTCAAGGCGGTCTCGCAGTCGGCCGAGGCCGGCGCCTGGCCGTCGCTGATGGCGGCGACCGCGGACCTGCCCGGCGACACGTACGTCGGTCCGAGCGGGTTCCGTCAGCTCGCCGGGACGCCGCGCCCGGTCGGCCGCACCCGGCTTGCCCGCGACCGGAAGGCCGCGGCCAGGCTCTGGGAGATCAGCGAGGAGACCGTGGGGCTGCGCTACCCGTAGCCGACCCGGTTGCCGGGCCCGGTCACTGGCCGCGCTTCAGGTCCCAGCTCCAGGTGACCGTGCCCTCCGGGGCGTTCAGCGGCACGTACGACGTCGTACCTGCCAGCGTGGTGACGGGCTCGGCCGGGACCCGCTGGTCGTCGGCCTCGGCGGCGTTGGTGTTCATCGGCCGGTAGAGCACCGTCTTCGGGTCCTCGTAGGGGCAGTCCACCTCGACCTCGACCTGCACGGTGGTGCTCCAGAGGCTGAGCGAATAGGTGCCGTCCCAGTCGAAGATCGCCAGCTCGGCGCGGCCGTCGAGGTTCGCGGCGCCGTCGTAGGTGCAGCCGGCGGAGTCGGTGCCGTCGACGCGCCAGGCGATGTCGGCGTCGCCCGCCCAGTAGTAGCCGGCGGCCAGCTCATCCATGTCGACGCCTGCCGACCAGGTCTCGACGACGCCGCCGGAGTGGGTCAGCGTGCCATCGGCGGTGCCGGACCAGGCCGCGTCCTCGGCGCGGCAGTTGCGCTTGACCTCGACGTCGGACTTGCACAGGTCCGGGTCGTCCGAGCTCGGCTCCGGCGTGCCGAGCGGACCGCCGTCGCACTCGTCGTGCCCGCTCCCGCCGGCGCAGGTGTCGACCCCCAGCTCGCCCCACAGGTGGTCGTCGCCGCCACCGCCGGCCAGGGTGTCGTCGCCCTCGCCGCCGCGGACCGTGTCGGTACCGTCGCCGCCGTCGAGGGTGTCGTCCCACAGGCTGCCGGTCAGCGTGTCCGTGCCGGCGCCGCCCTCGGCGGTCGAGCCGGTCCCCGTCAGCGTGAGCTTGTCGTTGCCGTCGCCTCCGCGAAGGGCCGTCGCGGTGGTGGTGCCGGTCGTGATGGTGTCGTTGCCGGTGCCGCCCTGCGCCCAGCCGCCGTCGCCCTCGCCGAGGTCGACGGTGTCGTTGCCCGGCCCGGCGTCGACGTAGTCGCGCCCGCCCTGGCCGAGGATCCGGTCGTTGCCGTCGCCTCCGCGCACCGGCTTCGCCGGGCTGCCGTCGAGGCCGCCACCCAGCTCGATCGTGTCGTCGCCGGCCCCGCCGTCGACGTCGGCGTCGCGGTTCCAGTGGCCGTCGATGAAGTCGTCACCGTCCCCGCCCCGCAGCACGAGGCCTGCCCACTGGGCCAGCAGCCGGTCGTCGTCCGCGCCGCCGTCGAGGACGACCCCCTCCTCCTTGCCCGCCAGCTCGTCGTCGCCGGCACCGCCGCGCAGCACCGCGCCGGCGCTGGACCCGATCAGCGTGTCGTCGCCCGCGCCACCGTCGGCGACGTCGTCGCTGCCGGTGCTGCTGTCGAGCTCGTCGTTGCCGCCCTCGCCGAAGATGCGGTCGGAGCCGTTGCCGGCGTGCACGAAGTCGGCCCCCGGTCCGGCGCAGACCAGGTCGTTGCCACGGCGCGCCGAGATCCGGTCGTTCCCACCTCCGGCCCAGATCACGTCCCGCCCGTTCGTCCCGGTCAGCGTGTCGCGACCGGCGGTGCCGACGATGGTCGCGACCTCGCCCTGGCAGCGAGGCGTCGCCGCAGCATGGACGTCGGGGATCGCGGCCAGCGCTCCGAGGGCAACGGCGGTGGTCAGTACGGCGCGGCCCGCAACGGGCTTCAAGATCATCACGGGGAGTAGATGCCTGTTGGCGCCGGGAAGGATGCAGGATCGGGCCGCAAATCATCCCTCAGGAGGAGGGAGGCGGGCCCGCCTCTTCGTCGTGCTCGGCTGGCGCGCCGGTCTACGCTGGCCGCATGAACATCGTCCATCTCACCGACGAGGAGCTGGAGATGGCTCGCCACGGGATGACGGCCTACCTCCACAGCTTCGGGCACGACGAGGCAGACGTGCACGTCGTCATCAGAGCCGTTCTCGCCCGCCTAGCAGCCGCGCAGCCGGAGCAGGATCCGTCGGCGGCGCTCGACTGACCGCACGTGGCCCACGTGTTCTACGTCATCAACCGGATCGCGGACGCGCTGGACTTCAGCTACCGAGCGGATCGCGACCGAGTGCGCGGCGCCGCGTGCGGTGCGAGAGCAGCCGTGTCCCCGACCCGCTTCGCGGCGGGATGACGACGGTTGGCTGGCTGTTCACACGGGCAGCGGTGGGATGCGCGTGGTTTCCACGGGGTCGGCCAGCACGGGCTCGTCGGTCCATCCCGCGACGGCCGCGCGGTAGTCCAGTGTGTGCTGATAACCGCTGTGGGTGTTCACCTTCGGTCCAGCATCGCCCACGATGACGTCGGGCACTTCGCGGACGTACGTGTCCGGAGCCCGGTCCAGATCGCTGAAGACCCGGAAGCCGAGAGGGTCGGAGCGGCGGAACAGGTTCACCCAGGCACCACCGGCAGCGTGGAGACGCCCGGCGAGGCTCTTCGGCTTTTCGACCCAGGGTGAAGGCGAGGCGGAGGAGGTCGTGGTCGGCGCATCCGGCTCGGGGTGGGTGAGAAGGGTGATCCCTGGGGTCGGTTCGTATCCGATCTGGTCAGGCCCGAACACGGCAGGAAAGATCCGCCCGTAGAGCGCGCGGATCTGGCTGCCGTAGGTGATGACGCGGACCCGTTTGAGGTCGGCCCGGGGCAGTCGGCTCAACACGGCGCAGACGATGACCGAGCCCTGCGAGTGACCGGACAGGATGACCTGGTTTCCGGCCCGGAGGTCGGTCCCGTCCTTCTCGTAGTGGAGCGCCCAGTCCACGCGCGTCCGAAGCTCGGGTACCACGCGTTCGGCGTAGCACGGCGGCGCCAGCGGATGGGCAGCTCTCGGCCAGAAGGTGGTGAGGTCCCACAGCACCCCGATCGCCTTGCGAGTACCTTCCGACGTACGGACCCGCGAGAACAGCAGCACCAACCCGGCTCCCAGTGCGAGGGCGACGTACATGCCGATCGTGGCAAGTGGCCCGAGGGACTCGGACCTCTCCCACGGCGCCTTGTTGCCGCCCGCCGCTACCACGATGAGGCCGATCGCGAGGACCGACGTGATGGCACCGACGACGTCCAGGAGCCGCTCGGCCCGGTGCGCGAACGCCGCTCGACGCCTGGCCTTCCGACACTCGAACCGGTAGCGCGGCGGGATCTCCTGGTCGACCAGTTCGTCGATGCTCGCGTGGCTTCGACGGAAGAGCAGCAGCGCGATGAGCACCCAGGCGACGAGGCCGACCAGCCACAGTGTCTGGGCGAGCGGCGACCAGATCAGGACCTGGGGTACGACGAGTGGTACGGCGGGTGGGGTCGTCGGTCGCAGCTCCACACCGTCGTCGCTGTCGATCCGGATCCGTGGCTCGGCGTCGCTCTCGCTGCTGGGCAGGTGGAGGATGCCGCCGACGAGGAACCTGCTCGACTCCGGCGAGCATGGGCTCTGGTCGGTGATCCGGACGCACGAGTCCTCGATCCGCAACGTGTTGGACTCGAGGACGAGCAGGCCGTCTTCGAGACGGGTGCGCCCCTTCTGCAACGCGACACCGTCGAGGTCGGCTACGGCATCCTCGTCGACGTCGAATATCCGCTCGGACTCCACGATTCCGGACCGGATCACCGGGTCGTCCCCGGCGAGTGTGATCACGGCGTCGCGTACGACTACGTCCCCCGTGAGGGCCAGGACCGAGCCCTCGTCGGGGTTCATGACCGCCTCGGTGGCGATGGACGTCGAGGGGTCGCCGAGTCGCGACACCAGGTCGTCGACGCCGTGGTCCCCACCGTTGAGGTAGTTCGCCGTGGCAGTCACGATGCCCGTCGTGAACAGCAACGCGATCCACGCTGCAGCCGCCAGCATCACCGAGGCACCCGCGCCGTTCCAGGCTTGATGCTGGTGGCGACGGCCGTTCATGACCTGCCAGACCCCAAGGGCGACGAGGAGGGCGCCGGCAGCAACGACTCCCCCTGCCTGCCAGAACCGCACCGGCCCGGGGAGCAGGTCGAGGTGGCCGAGGTGGCTCATCATCGCGCCGGCTGCCAGGAGCAGGACAACGCCCACGGTTGCGATCGACCACCGCGCCGCCATTCGCTCGCTGGTGAACAGCGCCAGGTGGACTGCGGTGAGCGAGACGAAGACGCCGATGAACCAAGTGTTGTCGCCGACGAAGTCGACCTGCTGGTTGACGTCGCGGGAATGCATGCAGAGGAACACGAGATGGGCTGCGACGGTCGCGCACATCGCACCCAGCAGTACGCCGGGCACCCATCGGTGCCATCCGGTGTAGCCGTCAGGAGCGGAGCTCCGGCCCACGAGGGGGCGTTCGTCGTACTCGACGTCGTCGGGGTGCAGCGTCATCGCCCACGCGGTTGCGAGTCCGGCGAGGCCGAGCGCGATCAGGAAGGTGAGGTCCACCAGTTCGCCACCGCCGACCTGGTGATTGACGACGTGACCGCCCGAGAAGGCGACGACCGTCGCGAGGGCGACCGTGAGGTGGATCCGCTGCAGTTGCTGCGCGCGGAGCTTGCCGCTCCAGAGCTTGCGATGCCGAAGCACGGATGAGGGGTCGTGAGCGTCATCACCGTCGTCGAACGTGACTTCCTCGTAGCGCAGCAGCGACTGCCTCGAGAGGAACCACAGCACCGCAACGAAGAGGAGCGGAAGCACGCTGCCGACGGCGAGGCGCTGGGTGGCCGACAGGTCGGCCATCAGGTCGAGTACGCCGGGCAGCCGCTCGCAGCCCGGGCTGTCACCGCGATAGCACTGCCATGCGACGAGGTTGACACCGATCAGGGCCGGGATCAGCACCATGAAGACCGTGAGCAGAAGTGCGCCGAGCCGGGTCAGTCGAGCACTCCACAACGCCGTCTGCGCGCTCGACCCGAGTCGGAGCCGCGCCCAGTAGGCCAGGTTGGCGAGTGCGAAGGGCAGCAGGAGCAGCCACATCGCCCGCTGGACCCAGCCGAGAAGGCCCCGTACGCCGGAGGTGAGCGTGCCCCATGAGTACGCCTCGACCGCGACCGGCAGACCGTCCAGCTTCCGATAGGGGAGCGTCCCGCTCTCGGAGCGGTACACGCCGGTCAGGTTGTCCCCAGCGACCTGCCGTACGTCGCCCATGTCGATCCCGAGCATCTCTGCGGGAGATGTGCCGTGCACGCCGTGGACCCGCAGCTCGACGGTCTCCTGCGCCGGACCCTCGCCCTCCGTCATGCGTAGGGCTTAGCAGAGAGCCGACGGCTTGGGCAACGATCCGCATCCCGACGGCGGGCCTGAGCATTGCGGCATCCGACGCAGCAATTCGTTGGTCTCGACAGGGTCGACCTACCGCTGTTGTGCCCCGTCGTTCATCTCGTCGCTCGTCCCGTCCCGAACGGCGTCCACCGGGTCGGGCTCCGTGCCGCCGGCGACTGCCGGGACCACCGGGGCCGCATCGGCCCGTGCCTGTCGCCGGCGGGCGCGTCCGCGAAGCAGCGCGCGGCCGAGCAGCGCCGAGCCGGCCAGCAGCGCCAGCCCGCCGGCGAGGAGACCTCCACC
>NZ_JACEHF010000047.1 GCF_014180685.1 Nocardioides pelophilus
CGGCTTGCGGGCCAGGTCGACTGCCCTGCGGCGGAACTCCGGTGGGTGTGGTGCAGGCATCTACGGACTCCTCTCCTGCAGCGATCATCGCTACAGATCAGGTGTCCGGGCTACCGGGTCAGGCTCCTCCTCCGGCGGCCTGCCTCTGTACGACTGCGCCACTGTCCGGGACGCTCCGCACTCGCAGCAGAGGGCACGGTTCGCAGGATGGCGACCCGCGGTCACAGCCGGACCGACCTGCTCTCGCGCCAGATGTCGACGCAGGTGATGCAGTCGTCGACGGCGGGCTCTGTGGCTTCTTCGACGTCGGAGCCGCGACCCCGCGGCAGTTCCACGTCGAGCCCACAGAACGACGACACGACGCCACCGATCGCGACTGCCTCTCGGAACTCCTCGAGTGGGTAGAGGTGCCGTCGATCGCGGCGATACTCCCTAACCGAAGCAGGTGCCGGCGCGGGGCGACACGTGACCGGCTGGCCCGACGCACGGGCAGCAGTAGAAGATGGATTCATGGTCTGGGTGCCTTTCGCGCACTCGGTACCTAGGCTCCGGTCGGTGTTCCAGCACCGGCCGGGGCCGCCTATGACACAGCTTCGTCCGACTCTCGCACGTCATTTCTTGAGTACGTCGAGGCTGGGGTCTCCCTTGTGGACAACCACCACGTTGACAGCACCTGTGAGCTCGCCACGCTGCTCGATGTCGGTCCCCCACGCGGAAAACCGGCGGATCAACCGGTCGGCGCAACGAACGTCGCGCCGCGGCCAGAGGGGCGGGTCGAACTCGGCCGTATCGCAGCCAATCTGCGGGGTTGTGAGGCCGAAAACCGACCGAAAACGCCCCGCTGGATCGCACGTGGATCGCACGCGGGCGAAATGCAAACCGCCCCTGACCCGCGTTTCCGCAGGTCAGGGGCGGTTTTATCCCTGTGGCAGGTAGTGGATTCGAACCACTGTAGGCATTGCCGGCTGATTTACAGTCAGCTCCCTTTGGCCGCTCGGGCAACCTGCCAGGGTGTGTCACGACCGCCTTCAACCTGGCTCAGAGCTGGCTCCGAGCTGGCCCAGGTTGGCCGGTCGACAACGACGCGAAACAATAGCGCAGCACGACGCCGTCCCCGAAAACCGCACTCAAGACAGCACAGGTGAGATCCATGGCCGACTCCTCCTTCGACATCGTCAGCAAGATCGACCGGCAGGAGGTCGACAACGCGCTCGGACAGACGGCCCGAGAGGTCGCGACCCGCTTCGACTTCAAGGGCACGGGCGCCACGATCGAGTGGAAGGGCGACCAGGCGATCGAGATCACCGCCTCGGCCGACGACCGCGCCTCCGCCGTACTGGACGTGTTCCAGCAGAAGCTGATCAAGCGCGGCCAGTCGCTCAAGATCCTCGACGCCTCCGAGCCGCGGCCGTCCGGGCAGCAGTCGAAGATCGGGATCGTGCTCAAGGAGGGCATCTCCTCGGAGGACGCCAAGAAGATCACCAAGCTGATCCGCGACGAGGGCCCGAAGGGCGTGAAGGCGCAGATCCAGGGCGACGAGCTGCGCGTCTCGTCGAAGAAGCGCGACGACCTCCAGGCCGTGCAGGCGCTGGTCAAGGCGCAGGACTACGACTTCGCGGTGCAGTTCACCAACTACCGGTGACGGTGCAGGTCAGCCCGCTCTCCATGGCCGCCAGTCCGCAGGGAGTCCGCAGAGCGCCACAGTGATCATCATCGCGTCAGGATGGGCCTGACAAAGTCAGACGATGTGGGTATGCTCGTCAACCAGTCCCTGACGTCCCCAGGGACCAAGGTGAGGCCCTCGATTGGCGCGGTGGGAGCTGGTCAACCGGGGCCGCTGCGCCCCCGGCCCGTCGTCGCATTCGGGCCGGGGGCCTCCTGCGCTTTCCTCGACCAACGGGGCCGCTAAGGCGAAATGATCGTGGCCCGCCTCCTTCCGGAGCCGGGCCACGATCGTTGGTTGGGTCAGCGGTCGCCGAGGTCCCGCCGCGGGGGCAGGTTCTTCGTGCCCCTGTCCTTGGTCGGACGCAGGTTCTTCACGCCCTTGTCGGACCGGTCCACCACCTTGGTGGGACCGGCCTTGACGGCCGGCGGCTGCGCGGTGCGCGTCGACCCCGCCGGGATCTTGTCCGACGGCTTGACGCCCCGACTCGCCTTCATGTTTGTCGTCGCCGGCACGCGGACGGAGCCGGGGGGTGCCGCCTTCTCCGTCTGCGCCCCCCGGGTGGACCCGGCGGACCCGTCGTCGGCCAACCCGAATCCGGGACCAGCCGTGACGAGCGCAGCCGCGACCGCGACCGCGAGCACGGTAGCTCGGGCGCTGCGCGCCCTCATTTGGAGTGTCATCTGAGGCTCACAGTCCTATCTACGAGGCCTGCAGGCAGTAGACGTGGGCCGTGATCGTGCGGTTGCCGGCGCTGTTGTTGTGTGCGAACACCGACCAGCCATTGCCCTGCCTGCGGGAAGCGACGACGAAGACGTCGAAGAACCCGTCGTTGCCACCGGAGAGCGCGACCTCACCCGCGAGGCAGCTCGCGGTGACGGAGCCGTTGCCGTTCGCCGGGATGTTGGCGCTCACGGCCGAACGCTGCGTGATCGTGCCCAGCTCGCTGGCCCGCACGGAGCCCGCGCCGAGGTCCGCGGAGAAGAGCGAGTTGTTCTGGATCTCGCCGGAGTCGATCGAGTTGTCGGCGATCTCGGTCGCCTGGACGGCATCGGTCTGGATCTCGGAGGAGCTCACGGAGTCCGGCGCCAGGTCGGCGGCGGTCAGCGAGTCGTCGAGGACGTCGACCGAGCCCACGGTGCCATCGAGGATGTCGATGCCCGCGATCGAGTTGTTCAGGATGTCGGACGACCGGACCGTGCCGTCGGCGATGTCGAGGCTGGTGATCGTCGCATTCGTGATGTCGGCGCTCTTGATCGAGCCGTTGAGGATCTTGGTGCTGCCGATGGTCTCGTTGTGGATGTCTGCCGCGACGATCGTGCCGTTCTTGATGTCGACGCTCTGGATCGAGTCATTGATGATGTCGCCGCTGCCGACCGTGTTGGCCGCGTACGCGGTGCCGGTGGTCACGGCCAGCACGACCGCTGTGCCAGCCAAGACCTTGCCGAAGGTGAGTTGCGGGAGCCTCATGCGTAGCCGTCCTCGAAAGGTAGAAAGGGTTGCCCGAGAATTGCCCGGAGGCCCCGGGCTCGGTTGCGACGCTACGTCGCCGGACGGGGTCCCGTAATCGGCCAAACGGGCTATTTCCTCCTCCCGCCACCAGCGCGCCGCGCCGCTAGGGTGACCGCCATGAACCGGCTGCTCGTCGCCCTCCTGTCCGTCCTGATCGTCCTGGTGGCCGCGCACGGCGTGCTCCTCTGGCGGGCCGACGAGCGCGCCAGGGAGGACGCCGAGGAGCAAGCCTGCATCCAGCGGGCCCAGGCCACCGCGATCGTCGGCCTCCTGGTGCCGGCCGTGATCACCTCGTCAGAGGACCTCGACCGGCAGAGCCAGCTGCAGTCGCTCGGCGCTCTCAGCACCCAGCTCGATGCCTGCTGAACCCCGCGCGACCGTCGCGATCGAGGCCCCACTCGCGGTCGTCTGGCAGGTCATGCTCGACACCGAGGCGTACGCCGAGTGGAACCCGTTCGTCGTACGGGCCGAGACCGAGCAGCCACCGGCCGTCGGCAACCCGATCCTGCTCTCGGTGCGGTGGGCGAACGGCAAGGGCACCCGCTCCCCCGAGGTGATCACCGCGATCGAGCACCCGACGACAGCCGCCGACGGTACGACGACCGCGCTCCTCTCCTACGTCTACGCCGGACTGCCGGCCAAGCTCGGCCTGGTCCGCGGCACCCGGCACCAGAAGCTGACCCAGCCGCCGGGCCGGCCCACGACGTACGAGACCTGGGAGGAGTTCTCCGGCCCGCTCGTGCCGCTGGCCGGCCCGGGGAGGGTCGCCGACGGCTTCCGCCGCCACGCCGAGGCCCTCGGGCGCCGGGTGGCGGCGATCACCAGCTGAGCCGCGGCGGGCGGTCTCCCGTCAGACGGCCACCACCGCCGGCACCATCGCTGGCACCGTGACCGCGCCGACCGCGGCCGTCAGCCACACCCGCGACCCCAGCTCGAGGTCGAGCGACCGGGCGTGGCTGCGCGGCAGCACGACCGAGACCGGCGCGGCGCCCACTCCGGTTGTCGAGGAGGTCGCGCTGCGACCGTCTCGAGACACGTCCTCGAGCTCGACCTGGAGGCGCACCTCGAAGCCCACCCGCAGCAGGCGGGTGACCGTCCCAGGGAAGGTTCCGGCCCGGCCGGGGGTCGTCGCGACCTCGATGTCGTGCGGCCGCAGCCGCACCGGCCCGAGCCGGGTGACCTCGCCGAGGAAGCCCATCACGAAGTCGTTGGCGGGCTCGTCGTAGAGCTGGTCGGGGCTGCCGACCTGCTCGACCCGGCCCTGGTTGATCACCACGATCTCGTCCGCGACCTCCATCGCCTCCTCCTGGTCGTGGGTCACGAACACCGTGGTCACGTGGACCTCGTCGTGCAGGCGCCGCAGCCACTCGCGCAGCTCCTTGCGGACCTTGGCGTCCAGGGCCCCGAACGGCTCGTCGAGCAGCAGCACGCTCGGCTCGACGGCGAGCGCCCTGGCGAGCGCCATCCGCTGCCGCTGGCCGCCCGACAGCTGCGAGGGCAACCGGTCGGCGAACTGCGAGAGGTGCACGAGCTCGAGCAGCTCACCCACGCGCCGCTTCACCTCCGCCTTCGGGGTCTTGCGGATCTCCAGCCCGAACGCCACGTTCTTCGCGACGGTCATGTGCTTGAACACCGCGTAGTGCTGGAAGACGAACCCGACGTTGCGCTTCTGCGGCGGTAGCTTCGTCGCGTTGGTGCCCTCGATCGCGACGCTGCCGCTGTCGGCGGTGTCGAGTCCGGCGATGATCCGGAGCAGGGTCGACTTGCCGCCGCCCGACGGGCCGAGCAGGGCGGTGAGCTGACCGGTGGGCAGCGAGACGCTCACGTCGTCGAGGGCGTAGAAGTCGCCGTACTTCTTGGTCACGTTGGTCACTTCGATGGACATCAGTGGTGCTCCTTCGGGCGGAGGATGGAGACGACGACGATGCAGAGCACGCTCACGAACGCGAGGACGAACGAGGTGGCGTAGGCGCCGGCCTGGTCGAAGCTCTGGTACTGCTTCTCGACGAGCAGCGTCGCGGTCTGGGTCTGGTTGGCGACGTTCCCGGAGACGATCTTCACCGCTCCGAACTCGCCGAGGCTGCGGGCCAGGCTCAGCACCACGCCGTACACGACCGCCCACTTGATGCTGGGCAGCGTGATCCGCCAGAACGTCTGGCGGGCGTTGGCGCCGAGGCTGCGCGCCGCCTGCTCCTGGTCGTCGCCGATCTCGGTGAGCACCGGCACGACCTCGCGGATGACGAGCGGCAGCGCCACGAAGCAGGTGGCCATGATCATCCCGGTGCCGCTGAAGATGATCTGGACGCCCCACTTCTCGAGGTGCTCGCCGAACCAGCCGTCCCGGCCGTTGTAGACGAGCAGCAGCGAGAGGCCCACGACGACCGGCGAGACCGCCATCGGCAGGTCGACCAGGGCCGACAGGACCCGCTTGCCGGGGAACTCGTAGCGGACGAGCAGCAGCGAGATGCCGACGCCGAACACCAGGTTGATCAGGACGGCCTGGACGGCGACCTGGACGGTCAGGGTGAGCGCGTTGACGGCCTGCTCGTCGCTGAAGATCTCGACGAACGTGCCGAGGCCGTCGGCGAACGCCTGACGGACGATCGTCGTGACCGGCCAGGCGACCAGGAAGAAGACGTAGCCGATGGCCAGCACGCGCAGCAGCCACTTCACGGGGGTGGAGACCTCAACCACGGCGTGACACCCGCCTCTGCACGACGTCGAGCACGACGATCACGAACAACGCGACAGCGAGCATCAGGCTCGCGACGGCGGCGGCCGACTCCGTGCTGCCGTTCTCGATGAAGGAGAGCACCCGCACCGAGACGACCTCGGTGCTGAACGGCTTGTTGCCGCTGAGCAGCACCAGGGATCCGTACTCCGCGATCGCGCGGGCGAAGGACAGCGCCGCGCCGGCGGCGATCGCCGGCGCCAGGCTGGGGAGGATGATCCGCCGGAAGATCGTGAGGCGCTTCGCGCCGAGCGACGCAGCGGCCTCCTCGACGTCGTGGTCGAGCTCCTCGAGGACCGGCTGCACGGTGCGGACGATGAACGGGAGCGTCACGAACGCCAGCGCGAGCAGGACCGCCCGCTCCGTGTAGGCCCAGTCGAGGCCGATCGGGCTGCCGTTGCCGTAGAGGCCGAGCAGCACGAGACCGGCGACGATCGTCGGCAGCGCGAACGGGATGTCGATGATCACGTCGAGCACCGCCCTTCCCCAGAACCGGTCCCGGACCAGGACCCAGGCGATCACGGTGCCCATGACGATGTTGATCACCGTCACCAGCAGCGACTGACCGACGGTGAGCTGGATGGCAGCCATGGTCTGCGGGTTGGCGAGGGTGTCGACGTAGCCCGACCACCCGCGCCCGGCGGAGGTGGCGACGATGGCGGT
This sequence comes from Nocardioides pelophilus, assembly GCF_014180685.1. Classification (GTDB taxonomy): domain Bacteria; phylum Actinomycetota; class Actinomycetes; order Propionibacteriales; family Nocardioidaceae; genus Nocardioides; species Nocardioides pelophilus. The sequence continues at coordinate 6,570 of NZ_JACEHF010000047.1, forward strand.
CAGCGGGATCAGCACGAGCAGGCTGAACCAGGTGACGGCGATGCCGAGCCCGAGCGAGGACCCGGCGGTCAGGGTCGTGCGGGCGCCCGCCCGACGCCGTGGCGACGTGGGGCGGGCGGTCGCACCAACGGTTGCGGTGGCCACAGGTGTCCCTACTCCTGGGCGTCCGCGCCGGACTCTTCGATGAGCTGCGGGATGATCCCGAGCGGCTCACCGTCCTCCCCGTCGGCGAAGAAGCGCTCCGCTGCGACGGACCAGCCGCCGAAGTCGTCGTCGATGGTGAACAGCTGCGCCGGAGCCGGGAACGGATCGGCCGGGTCGTTCGCGCCCTCGACCTCCGGCAGTTCCACACCGTCGACGCCCTCCACCGGACGGAACCCGAAGCCGGCGTACAGCTCCTGCGCCTCGGCCGACGTCACGAACTCCAGGAAGTCCTTCGCGCTCTCCTTCGCATCCACCGTGACCGCAGCCGGGTTCTCGATGAGCAGCGTGTCGGTCGGCACGACGTAGTCGATGGCCTCACCGTTCTGCTTGGCGAGGATCGCCTCGTTCTCGTAGGAGAGCAGCACGTCCTGGTCCCCCTCGACGAACGCCGAGGTCGCCTCGCGGCCGCTGGCCGGGAGGGCGGGGGTGTTCGCCAGCAGCTGCGAGACGAACTCCTCTGCCTCCTTGTCGGTGCCGCCGTTGCCGACGACGTGCGCCCAGCCGGCGAGGATGTTCCAGCGTGCGGCACCCGAGGAGCCGGGGTTCGGCGTCACGATCTCGACGTCGTCCTCGACCAGGTCGTCCCACGAGTCGATGCCGAGCGGGTTGCCCTCGCGGACGACGAAGACGACGACCGAGGACGTCGCGATGCCGTTGGTCGGCGTCGCCTCCTTCCAGTCCTCGGCGACCAGGCCCTCGTCGACCAGCCGGGTCACGTCGGTCTCGAGCGAGAAGTGGACGTAGTCCGCCTCCTTGCCGTCCACGACGGCCCGGCTCTGGTCGCCCGAGGCGCCGTACGACGGCGCGAACTCGACATCGGTCCCGGCATCGCTGTCCTGGAAGGCCTCGTAGACACCCTCGTTCGCCGACTCCATCACCGAGAACGCCACCACGGCGACGGTGTCCTTCGAGTCGCTGCCGCCGGCCGAGGTGCAGGCGGTCAAGGCCACCATCCCGGTCAGCCCCAGCGCCGTCGCCCTGATCGTCTTGTTCATCTCTCTTGTCCTCACTTCGTGGCTCTGCCTCGCCCCTCGAGGCGCGACCTTCTCGTTAATGATGGGTAGATTACTAGACTTTAACGAGAAACGAGCAACCACCCTCCGAGGAAGGGGTGCGGCCGACCGCTCGAGGGCCAGCAGGGTGTGAGTGAGGTCACGGAGGCCGGGCTCTCAGGACCTGGCGAAGAATCGGAAGCGCGTCGACGGCGGACTATCGTGGGGCAGCGTGTCACCGCCGCCTCCGGCGAGACTTCGGACACGTGTCCAGCAGAAAACTGGAACAGGTTCTAGAATCAGGCATGTGCTCAGGGAAAGTGGACCGAACGTGAGTCAGACCAAGCAGGTCAAGCAGCTCGATCGGGTGATCATCCGGTTCGCCGGGGACTCCGGTGACGGCATGCAGCTGACGGGTGACCGGTTCACGCAGGAGTCGGCCGTCTTCGGCAACGACCTGGTGACCCTGCCGAACTTCCCGGCCGAGATCCGCGCACCTCAGGGCACCCTGCCGGGCGTGTCGTCGTTCCAGGTGCACTTCGCCGACCACGACATCCTGACCGCGGGCGACCGTCCCGACGTACTGGTGGCGATGAACCCGGCGGCGCTGAAGGCCAACGTCGGCGACCTGCCCAAGGGCGCGGCGATCATCGTCGACAGCCACGACTTCACCAAGCGCAACCTCGACAAGGCCGGCTACGACGTCAACCCGCTCGACCTGCTGGGCGACGCGAACGACCCGCTGGGCGACTTCCAGGTGCACCCCGTCGACCTGACCGGGATGACGGTCGAGGCGGTCAAGGAGTTCGGCCTGTCCCGCAAGGACGCGGCCCGGGCGAAGAACATGTTCGCGCTCGGCCTGCTGTCGTGGATGTACGGCCGTCCGACCGAGTCGACGACGACCTTCCTGGAGAACAAGTTCAAGAAGGCCCCCGACATCCGTGACGCCAACATCACCGCGTTCAAGGCCGGCTGGAACTACGGCGAGACCACCGAGACGTTCGTGGTCCGCTACGAGGTCAAGCCCGCGACCCTGCCGACCGGGACCTACCGCAACATCACCGGCAACCTGGCGCTGTCCTACGGCCTGATCGCCGCCGGCGTCCGCTCCGGCCTGCCGGTCTTCCTCGGGTCCTACCCGATCACCCCGGCCTCCGACATCCTCCACGAGCTCAGCAAGCACAAGGCGTTCGGCGTGACCACGCTGCAGGCCGAGGACGAGATCGCCGGCATCGGCGCGGCGATCGGCGCGTCCTTCGCGGGCTCGCTGGGCGTGACCACCACCTCGGGTCCCGGCATCGCGCTGAAGTCCGAGGCGATCGGCCTGGCGGTGATGACCGAGCTGCCGCTGCTGGTCATCGACGTGCAGCGCGGCGGTCCGTCCACCGGGCTGCCGACCAAGACCGAGCAGGCCGACCTGCTGCAGGCGATGTACGGCCGCAACGGCGAGGCGCCGGTGCCGATCGTGGCGCCGCAGTCACCCGGCGACTGCTTCGCCGCAGCGGTCGAGGCCGCCCGGATCGCGATCACCTACCGCACCCCGGTCATGCTGCTCTCCGACGGCTACCTCGCCAACGGGTCCGAGCCGTGGCTGATCCCCGACATCGACGACCTGCCGGCGATCGACCCGGACTTCGCCACCGCCCTCAACCACGTGTCGAAGAAGGCGGCCGCCGCGCAGGAGGACGGGAGCGCCGCCGAGCCGGACGAGTTCTGGCCTTACCTCCGCGACGAGGAGACCCTCGCCCGGCCGTGGGCCATCCCCGGCACCCCCGGCCTCGAGCACCGGATCGGCGGCCTCGAGAAGGGCGACGGCCACGGCAACATCGCCTACGACCCGGCCAACCACGACTTCATGGTCCGGATCCGCCAGGCCAAGGTCCAGGCCATCGCCAAGTCCCTCCCGCCGCTCGAGGTCGACGACCCGTCCGGCGAGGCGAAGGTGCTGGTGATCGGCTGGGGCTCGACGTACGGCCCGATCGGTGCGGCCTGCCGCCGCGTCCGCCGCGCCGGCTACCAGGTCGCCCAGACCCACCTGCGCCACCTCAACCCGTTCCCCGACGACCTCGGCGACATTCTCAAGCGCTACGACCGGGTCCTCGTCCCCGAGATGAACCTCGGCCAGCTCTCCAAGATGCTGCGCGCCGAGTACCTCGTCGACGCCATCGGCTACAACCACGTCCGCGGCCTCCCGCTGAAGGCCGCCGAGCTCGCCGAGGCCATCGGCCAGCTCGTCGGCGAGGCCGAGGGCGTCGACGTCGACCTCGGCGAACACGGACTGAACCCGCCTGCCGACCACGAAGAGGCACCTCTCTCATGAGCACCGACCTGAACCTCCCGACCCTCCGCACCGGCACCGAGTCGGTCCCGGCAGCCGACGGCCCGCAGACGGCCAAGGAGTTCACCAGCGACCAGGAGGTCCGCTGGTGCCCGGGTTGCGGCGACTACGCCGTGCTCAAGGCCGTGCAGTCCTTCCTGCCGGGCCTGGGCCTGCGCCGCGAGAACATCGTGTTCGTCTCCGGCATCGGCTGCTCCTCGCGGTTCCCGTACTACCTCGACACCTACGGCATGCACTCGATCCACGGCCGGGCGCCGTCGATCGCGACCGGCATCGCGACCGCGCGGGAGGACCTCTCGGTCTGGGTCGTCACCGGTGACGGCGACGCGCTCTCGATCGGTGGCAACCACCTGATCCACGCGCTGCGCCGCAACGTGAACATGACGATCCTGCTGTTCAACAACCGGATCTACGGCCTCACCAAGGGCCAGTACTCCCCGACCTCCGAGGTCGGCAAGATCACCAAGTCCACCCCCGTGGGCTCCCTCGACCACCCGTTCAACCCGGTGTCCCTGGCGCTGGGCGCCGAGGGCTCCTTCGTGGCCCGCACCATCGACAGCGACCGCAAGCACCTCACCGGCGTGCTCGAGGCGGCCGCGGCGCACCGCGGCACGTCGTTCGTCGAGATCTACCAGAACTGCCCGATCTTCAACGACGGAGCGTTCGACGCGATCAAGGACAACGACACCAAGGAGCACGCGATCATCCCGCTGGTCCACGGCGAGCCGATCACCTTCGGCAGCCGCGACGCGACCACCGGCATGGGCGACAAGGCACTCGTCCGCTCCGCCGGCGGCGGCGTCGAGGTGGCCGAGACCGGCGCCGTGTCGCCCGACCAGCTGCTCGTCCACGACGCGCACAACCCGGACCCGTCCACTGCGTTCGCGATCTCCCGACTCACCGACGCCGGCTACCTCAACCGCTCACCGATCGGCATCTTCCGCCAGGTCGAGCGCCCGACGTACGACGATCTCGCCCGGGCCCAGGTCTCCGACGCCCGCGCCAAGGTCGAGGGCAGCGGCCCCGAGCGGCTCACCCAGCTGCTGAACGCCGGCGACACCTGGAGCGTCGGCTAAACCCCTACCGGTCATGACCGTCCGGGCCGTACGCTCCTGACGTGGCGGAATCGCGGCGGGGCCTGCTGTTCGGGATCGCCGCGTACGGCCTGTGGGGCGCCTTTCCGCTCTACTTCCCGCTCCTGCAGCCGAGCGGCCCGATCGAGATCCTGGCCCACCGGATCTTCTGGTCCGCGCTCGCCATGGCACTGCTGGTGCTCCTGCTGCGCCGCCGCGGTGCCCTGCGCGACCTGCTCCGCGATCGCCGTACGACGCTGCTCCTGCTGCTCGCGGCGGCCACGATCACCGCGAACTGGGGCACCTACATCTACGGCGTGAACTCCGAACGCGTGGTGGAGACCTCGCTCGGCTACTTCATCAACCCGCTGGTCACCGTGCTCATGGGCGTCGTCATCCTCGGCGAGCGGCTGCGGCCGGTCCAGTGGGCGGCGCTCGGCGTCGGTTTCGTCGCCGTCGCGGTGCTGACCTGGGACTACGGCCGGCCCCCGTGGGTGGCGCTGGTGCTGGCGTTCTCGTTCGGGACCTACGGGCTGGCGAAGAAGACGGCCAGCGTCGGCGCGGTCGAGAGCCTGGCGTTCGAGACGGCCGTGATCGCGCCGTTCGCCGTCGCCTTCCTGTTCTGGCTCGGCGCCTCCGGCGAGGCGCACTTCGCCTCCGAGGGCGCCGGCCACGTGCTGCTCCTGATGTCGAGCGGCGTCGTCACCGCGATCCCGCTGCTGCTCTTCGGCGGCGCCGCCACCCGGCTCTCGATGACCTCGTTGGGGCTGCTCCAGTACCTCGCGCCGGTGCTGCAGTTCGCGCTCGGCATCACCGTGCTCGGCGAGGACATGCCCCCCGGCCGGTGGATCGGCTTCGCGCTCGTCTGGCTCGCCCTCACGGTCTTCACCTGGGACGCGCTGCGCGAGCGGCGCCGGCAGTTCGTGCTGGTCTCGGAGTCCGCCGCCGTCTGATCGATCGTCCGGCGCCCTCGACCCTCGCTTGTCGAGGAGGTCGCTCTGCGACCCTCGTTGGTCGAGGAGGTCGCTCTGCGACCCTCGTTGGTCGAGAAGGTCGCCCTGCCACCTCGTTGGTCGAGAAGGTCGCCCTGCCACCTCGTTGGTCGAGAAGGTCGCCCTGCCACCTCGTTGGTCGAGGAGGTCGCTCTGCGACCTCGTTGGTCGAGGAGGTCGCTCTGCCACCCTCGTTGGTCGAGAAGGTCGCTCTGCCACCCTCGTTGGTCGAGAAGGTCGCTCTGCCACCTCGTAGGTCGAGAAGGTCGCTCTGCCACCTCGTAGGTCGAGAAGGTCGCTCTGCCACCTCGTTGGTCGAGAAGGTCGCTCTGCCACCTCGTAGGTCGAGAAGGTCGCTCTGCCACCTCGTAGGTCGAGGAGGTCGCTCTGCGACCGTCACGAGACCCCCATGCCCGCACCTTCTGCAACGCTTCAGTAGTCGCGGTCAAGGGGTGTTTCCACAGGTGGATCGGGCTCGCATCGAACTGTCGGAGCCTTGTGGTTTGATTCCGAACATGGATCTCGGGACCGCACCGCTCTTCGACCTCACCGCCCCGGCGGCGGTCGAGGCCGTCGGCTCTGTTGCGGTCACGCGCTCCCAGGAGCTGCTCGCCAGCATCCAGCAGCGCCGCACGGTCATCACCGATCAGGAGATCGCCACCGTCCGCGAGATCGCCGAATGGGCTGGCGAGCATGTCGTCGCTGATGAGGCCGACGCGTCGACGTTGACCGAGCGTGGTCTGGACACCGGGCTGCCGCTCGCCGGACCCGGTGCCCCCTTGGTCAGTGACTTCGCGGTGATGGAGCTCAGTGCCCTCTTGGGTCAGTCCCTGGACTCCGGACGCAACTACGTCGGGCAGGTGATCGAGCTGGCCCACAGGCTCCCGCGACTCTGGGCCCGGGTGCTCGACGGTGAGGTCCCGGTGTGGAAGGCACTCCGGGTCACCGACTCCACCCGGCTGCTGCCCGCCGAGGCCGCTGTGTTCGTGGACCGCCACCTCGCCCCCTACGCCCACGGGTGCACTTGGACCCAGGTCGACCGGCTCGTCGAGGAAGCACTGGTGCGGTTCGACCCCGAGGCCGCGGAGGAACGGCGGCGAGAGGCGCAGGACCACCGTCACGTCGACACCGGCGTGGACAACGTCGGCTACGACGGCATCGCCCACGTGGACGCCGTCCTCGATGTTGCCGATGCCCTCGACCTCGAACAAGCCCTCGCGCGTCGCGCCAAGCTCTACGGCCAGCTCGGCGACGACGACTCCCTCGACGTACGCCGCGCCAAGGCGCTCGGTGAGATCGCGCGTGAGGACCTGATGCTCGACTTGGAGGTCGCCGACCCCGATACCGGGGAGATCGCCCGCACCGTGCCCGGCCGCAAGACCGAGCTCGTCGTCCACCTCAGCGCGACCGACCAGACCGTCGGCCGGTTCGGCAACACCCGCACACCGATCAGCGTCGAGCAGATCAAGCAATGGCTCGGATTGGCGCACACCTCGGTGATCGTGCGGCCGATGATCGACCTGGCCGGCTCCTAGCCGGTCGACTCCTACGAGATCCCCGACCGCATCGCCCGACAGGTCACGCTGCGTGACCACCACTGCGTCTTCCCGCACTGCACCCGACCGGCCGAGTCCTGCGACCTCGACCACATCGAGCCGCACGCCGCCGGCGGCGAGACCTCCGCCCGCAACCTGGCCCCGAAGTGCCGCGGGCATCACCGGATGAAGACCGCCGGCCGCGCCTCCTACCGGATGCTCACCCCCGGCACCTACTACTGGACCCTGCCGTCGGGGACCTACCTGGTCGACCCCACCGGCACCTACCAACTCACCGCGACTCCTACGTCCGACCCGCCCGAGGAATAGCTACCCAGCCCCGAACCCCGCCTCGGCGGGGGCATCGGCATGCGCGCTACTGCCGAGCGGAGGGCGCGGCCATCACACACGACGTACCTGAAGTTCCGGCCCCATCTGGACCCGCATCGGGGCCGAAACCTCAGGTACGACGTTCAGCGATACCCGCCCGCTGCTGCCGAGAAGCGGGCCTACCCCCGATCCTCAGCGTTTCTCCTGACCTAGGGTCACGACATGGGTTCCTTCACAGAGGTCTGTCTATCCTTCGACTTCGCCGAATCGACTCCTGACCATGTGCTCGCCGCGTTCTCTGCGTTGGCGACAGGAGACGAGTCGAATGGCGCTCCTCCGACCGCTCTCCCACCACCAGTCGTGGAGGCGTGGGAGGACTTCACGCCAGACTGGCGAGACTACTTAGGACCCGATGCCAATCCCTACGAGCACGAGCCATGGCGACACGACTGGGCGAGGGCCGTCAGTTACGACATGGACGCCAGCACCACACCGCACGGTTTGCTCAATTGGTCGGGGTACCGCTGGCACCTCGACTGCCGGTTCTCCTGGAAGACAGACCCCCTGGTCGCAAGCGCCGCGCTGGAGTGGCTTGCGCCGTTCGTTGAACCCCGCCTTGGGTCCTTCATCGCAGGGCTGAAGCCGGGACCACCAGCTGAGTACGACTGGAAGCCCAACCCCACACTGGTTGGCTACGCCCTCTACGAAGGCCTACCGCGCCCTCATCTGCTGTGGGTTAAGGAAGGCACCTGGGAGTTGGAGGACCTGAACCCCGAGGACGCATGGCAATGAGGCGCTGCGCTTCTGCGTGCTCGCGCAGCGGCACGCTATTGGCCGCACGGCGTGCTCGCGCAGCGGCACCCTAATGGCGCGTGCACTCCGGACCGTCGTTCGGAGAACCCACGCCTACCGCAGGTCCCGCGATCTCAGCTTGTCCGCACGGCGACGACGTCGGCGAAGGCCTCGAGGGCGGAGCGCACCGATCCCTCGGGGAGGACGGCGAGCAGCTGCTTGGCCTCCTGTGCCCGGGCGACGACGTAGGCGCGGGCCTCGGCCATCGCGGGGTGCTTGCGCAGCAGGTCGAGCGCCTCGGCGTGCAGGTCGTCGTCGGTGAGGTCGGCGGAGAGCAGCTCGAGCAGCCGGGCGTCGGCGGGGTCGGCGGAGGCCTTGGCCATCAGCACCGGCAGCGTCGGCACTCCCTCACGCAGGTCGGTGCCGGGCGTCTTGCCGGACTCGGTCGACTCCGAGGCGACGTCGAGGATGTCGTCGGAGAGCTGGAACGCGGTGCCGACGAGCTCGCCGTACTCGGTCAGCGCGGCCACCACCTCCGGGGAGGCACCTCCGAACATCGCGCCGTAGCGGGCGGAGGTCGCGATCAGCGAGCCGGTCTTGCCGGCGACGACCTCGAGGTAGTGCTGCAGAGGGTCGTCGCCGGGGCCCGGCTCCACGGTCTCGAGGATCTGGCCCTCGACCAGCCGGGTGAAGGTCTCGGCCTGGATCCGCACGGCCTCCGGGCCGAGCTGCGAGGTGAGCTCGGAGGACTTCGCGAACAGCCAGTCGCCCGTGAGGATCGCGACCAGGTTGTCGTAGCGGGAGTTCGCGGAGTCGGCGCCGCGGCGCAGCGCGGCCTCGTCCATGACGTCGTCGTGGTAGAGCGAGCCGACGTGGGTGATCTCGACGACGCAGGCCGCCATCTGCACCTCGGCGGCGTCCGGGCGGTCACCGGCCTCGGCGGCCAGCAGGACCAGCAACGGGCGGAACCGCTTGCCGCCGGCGGCGAGCAGGTGGCGCGCCGCTTCGGTGACGTACGGCGCCCGGCTGCTCGCGTGCTCGAAGAGCGCTGCCTCGACCGCCGTCATCCGCTCGCGCAGGCGGGCGGCCAGGGCGTCGTCGGTGATCGGCAGGGCCAGCTCGGCAGGGCTCACCTGATGAAGTCTCCCGCACCCACCACCAGATCGAGCACCGGGCCCGGCACAACGCCGAGCACGACGGTCGCCGCGAGGCAGACCGCAACGGTGCCGACGGTGAGCAGCGAGGCCTCGCTGACCGCCGCCGTCTCACCCGGTTCGGGCTCGTTGAAGAACATCACCCGGATGTGGCGGATGTAGAAGAAGACCGCGATGACGCTCGACACGATCGCGGGCAGCACCACCCACCAGAAGCCGGCAGACATGGCCGAGGTGAAGACCGCCCACTTCCCGACGAAGCCCGACGTGAGCGGGATGCCCGCCATCGACAGCAGGAAGAACGCGAACGCCCCGGCGACCAGCGGTGAGCGCTTGCCGAGGCCGGCCCAGGCTGCCGTGCCGGTCGCCTCGCCACCGGCGTCACGGACCACCGTGACCAGCGCGAACGCACCGACCGACGCGAAGCCGTAGGTCGTGAGGTAGAACAGCACGCCCTCCAGCGACGAGTACTGGCCCTCGGCGAGGTCGCCCGCGCCCTGGGCGCCGATCACGCCGGTCAGCAGGAAGCCGGTGTGGGCGACCGCGGAGTAGGCGAGCATCCGCTTGACGTCGGTCTGCACGATCGCGAGCACGGCGCCGAGCAGCATGGTGGCGATCGCGACGACCGCCAGCATCGGCTGCCAGCTCCAGCGCTCGGCGCCGAACGCGACGTAGAAGAGGCGCAGGAGGGCGCCGAACGCCGCGACCTTGGTGGCCGCCGACATGAAGGCGGTGACCGCCGTGGGCGCGCCCTGGTAGACGTCCGGCGTCCAGGCCTGGAACGGCGCGGCGCCGACCTTGAACAGCAGGCCGACGGCGAGCAGGGCGATGCCGGCCAGCAGCAGCCCGTGGTCCGCGCTGCCCGCCCGGACCGCCTTGTCGACGCCGGCGAAGGACACCGAGCCGGCGTAGCCGTAGACCAGCGCGGCGCCGTACAGGAAGAAGGCGGAGGAGAAGGCGCCGAGCAGGAAGTACTTGAGCGCCGCCTCCTGGCTGAGCAGCCGCCGGCGGCGCGCCAGCCCGCAGAGCAGGTAGAGCGGGAGGGAGAGCACCTCGAGGGCCACGAACATGGTGAGCAGGTCGCCGGAGGCGGGGAAGAGCAGCATGCCGCCGATCGCGAACAGCAGCAGCGGGTAGACCTCCGTGTGGTCGAGGCCCTTGGTGGCGGCCTGACGCTCCGCCTCCGTGCCGGGAAGCGCTGCGGCCTGGCCGGCGAACGAGGAGAGCCCGCCCTCCAGGCGTCGCTCCGCGAACAGGGCGGCGCCGAGGATCCCGAAGACCAGGATCAGGCCCCACAGGTACAGGGTCGGACCGTCGACGATGACACTGCCCTCGGCACCCACCAGGCCGCGCGCAGCGCCGTCGGCGTGCTCCTCGACGTCGGTGGCGACCCAGATCGTCGCCGCGAGGCCGGCGACCAGACCGCCGACGGTGACCAGCACCTGCGGGATCCGCCGCCGCTCGCGCGGGAGGAACGCCTCGACGAGGACACCCAGGCACGCGGCGCCGAAGACGATGAGCAGCGGGAGCAGCTCGAAGTACTCGATGCTCGGCTTGCTGAACTCGGGCATCAGTGCGCCTCCTCCTCGGTGCCGGCCTCGTGGTCGGGATCGACCGCCGGGACGTCCGGTCCGTCGTCCTCGACGCCGACGTGGGCCAGCAGGTCGTCGGTGAAGGGGTTGGCCACGTCGAGCAGCGGCGCCGGGTAGAAGCCGAACAGCAGCAGCGCCGCCATCAGCGGCGCGACCGCGCCGATCTCACGGACGTCGAGGTCGGTGGTGCCCTCCACCTCCGGCGGGGTCGGGCCGGTCATGGTGCGCTGGTACATCCAGAGCACGTAGATGGCCGCCAGCACGATGCCGGTGACGGCGATCGCGCCGACGTACCAGGCGTAGTCGAACGCCGACACGAGCACCAGGAACTCCGACACGAACGGGCTCAGTCCGGGCAGGCCCAGGGTCGCCAGACCGGCGACCAGGAACAGGCCCGCGAGGACGGGGGTCGCCTTCTCGAGGCCGCCCATCTCGCTGATCAGGGTGGTGCCGCGGCGGTGGAGGACGTAGCCGGCGATGAGGAACAGCGCCGCGGTGCCGATGCCGTGGTTGACCATGTAGAGCACCGCGCCGGAGCTGCCCTGGCTGGTCATCGCGAAGATGCCGAGCGTGATGAAGCCGAAGTGGCTGAGCGAGGTGAGACCGATCAGCCGGAGCACGTCGTCCTGCCCGATCGCCACGAGCGCGCCGTACACGATCGAGATCAGCGCGAGGGTGATGACGACCGGCGTCGCCCACTCCGATGCCTCGGGGAAGATCCCGAGGCAGAAGCGCAGCATGCCGAAGGTGCCGATCTTGTCGAGCACGCACACCAGCAGCACCGAGGTGCCGGGCGTGGCCTTCTCGGTGGTGTCGGCCAGCCAGGTGTGCAGCGGGAACAGCGGCGCCTTGATCGCGAACGCGATGAAGAAGCCGGCGAACAGCCAGCGGCCCGCGTTGGTGCCGATGTCGAGCGCGGCCAGGTCGGAGAGGAGGTACGACGGCTCGCCCTGCTCGGCGGAGACGACGTACAGGCCGATGACCGACGCCAGGAGCACCAGGCCGCCGGCGAGCTGGAACATCAGGAACTTCATCGCGGCCGCACCGCGGCCCGCGCGGCCGAAGCCGCCGACGAGGAAGTACGCCGGGATCAGGGTGGCCTCGAACACGACGTAGAAGAGGAACACGTCGGTCGCGCAGAAGACCGCCAGCGAGAGCGACTCCAGCGCCAGTGTCCAGGCGACGAACGCCCGTGCGCCACCGCCGTCGGTGTCATCGGCGGTGAACCACTCGGCGGCGAGCACGAGCGGCACCAGGGCGACGGTCAGCAGCACCATCAACAGGCCCAGGCCGTCGAGGCCGAGCGCGTAGTGGACGCCGAAGGCCTCGATCCAGGTGTAGGTCTCCGTCAGCTGCATGCCGTCGTCGACCTGGTAGGAGAACGCGGCCACGATGCCGACGACGAGCGTCGCGGCGGCCACGCCCATGCCGAGCAGCTTGCTCAGCGTGGCAGGGGCGACGGCGACGACGATCGCGCCGACCAGCGGGAGCCAGATCAGGGTGGACAACATCAGAGGTTCACCGCCACCAGGGTCAGGACGAGGATCAGGGCGCCCACGAGCACGGACAGGGCGTAGGAGCGCACGTAGCCGGTCTGCAGCCGGCGCAGTCCCTGCCCGACGCCGCGGACCGTGAAGGCGCTTCCGGTGAAGGCGCCGTCGACGACACTGCGGTCGGTGGCGACCAGCGCGGTCACCAGGTGCCCGCCGGGTCGCACGACGAGGCCGTCGTTGATCGCGTCGCCGTACAGGTCGGCGCGGGCCGCCCTGGTGACGAAGGAGACGTCCTGCGGGGCCTCGCGCGGCACGTCGCGCTTCTGGAACAGGAAGAACGCGAGCGCGACGCCGACGCCGACCACGGCCACCACGATCAGGGTGATCACGATCGCGGGCAGCGGCGGGTCCTCGTGCTCGACGTGTCCGACCACGGGCGTGAGGAACTCGACGATCCAGTCACCGGCGAGCATCACGCCGCCGAGCACGGAGAGCGCGGCCAGCACGATCAGCGGGACCGTCATCACGGCGGGCGACTCGTGCGGGTGCACGCCGTCGGCCCAGCGCTTCTTGGTGAAGAACGTCAGCAGCATCATCCGGGTCATGTAGAAGCCCGTGATCCCGGCGCCGAGGAGGGCGCAGAGGCCGACGAGGAGGTTCTCGGTGAGCGCGACCTCGATGATCTTGTCCTTGGAGAAGAAGCCCGAGAAGCCGGGGAACCCGATGATCGCGAGGTAGCCCATCGCGAACGTCAGGAACGTGATCGGCAGCAGCTTCTGCAGGCCGCCGTAGTGGCGCATGTCGACGTCGTCGTCCATCGCGTGCATGACCGAGCCGGCGCCGAGGAACATGTTGGCCTTGAAGAAGCCGTGGGTCAGCAGGTGGAAGATCGCGAACGCGTAGCCGGCGACACCGAGGCCGGCGCCGAGCATCATGTAGCCGATCTGGCTCATGGTCGAGCCGGCGAGGCCCTTCTTGATGTCGTCCTTGGCGCACCCGAGGATCGCACCCCACAGCAGCGTCACCGTGGCCACGATCACGACCGCGGTCTGCGCGGTCGGCGCGAGCTCGAAGATGAAGTTGGAGCGGGTGATCAGGTAGACGCCGGCGGTCACCATGGTGGCCGCGTGGATGAGCGCCGACACCGGGGTCGGGCCCTCCATCGCGTCGAGGAGCCAGGCCTGCAGCGGGACCTGCGCGGACTTGCCGCAGGCGCCGACGAGCAGCAGCACGCCGAGCCAGTTGAGCGTCGTCTCCGAGGCGCTTCCGGCGGACGCGCTGATCACGCTGAAGCTGGTGGAGCCGAAGGTGACGAAGAACAGGAAGATCGCCAGCGCCATCCCCATGTCGCCGACCCGGTTGATGACGAACGCCTTCTTGGCCGCGGCCGCTGCCGAGGGCTTGTGCTGCCAGAACCCGATCAGGAGGTACGACGCGAGGCCGACGCCCTCCCAGCCGAGGAACAGCCCGAGGTAGTTCTCCGACAGCACCAGCATCAGCATCGCCGCGACGAACAGGTTGAGGTAGCCGAAGAACCGGCGCCGCCGCGGGTCGTGCTCCATGTAGCCGATCGAGTAGACGTGGATCAGCGAGCCGACGCCGGTGATGAGCAGCAGGAACATCGCCGACAGCGGGTCGTACATCAGGTCCATGCCGACGTCGAGCCCGCCGACCTGGATCCAGTCGTAGAGGTGCTGGGACACCTGGCGGTCGGAGTCGTCACGCCCGAGCAGGCTGAAGAAGCACAGCAGGCTGATCACGAACGACCCGACAGGCAGCGCGGTGCCGAGCAGGTGGCCCCACTTGTCGGTGTACTTGCCGCCGAGCAGCAGCACCGCGGCGCCGAGGAGCGGCAGCGCGATGATCAGCCACAGCAGCGAGAAGACGCCGTCGGCCTCGGTCGGAGCGACCACCGGGATGTGGTGCTCTGCCTCCGCAGCGACGGTCAGCAGCAGGTGAGAACTCATCGGCCCCTCAGAACTTCAGCAGGCTGGCGTCGTCGACCGAGGCCGATCGACGGGTGCGGAAGATGGTCATGATGATCGCGAGTCCGACGACGACCTCGGCCGCGGCCACCACCATCACGAAGAAGGCGGCGATCTGGCCGTCGAGGTTGCCGTGCTGGCGGGCGAAGGCGACGAAGGCGAGGTTGCAGGCGTTGAGCATCAGCTCCACGCACATGAACACCACGATCGCGTTGCGGCGGGTGAGCACCCCGATCGATCCGATCGTGAACAGGATCGCCGAGAGCACGACGTACTCGGTCACGAAACGTCCTCCTCGCTGCTCGCCGTCGCCGCGTCCTTGCCGCCGGTCTCGGGCTTGTGGGCCGGGTCCTGGCCGAGCTGGGCGGTGACCACGTCGATGTCGTCAGCGAGGGCGCTCGCGAGGCGGACCGTGCCCCGGGCCGCCAGCACCCGCGAGACGGAGGCCGGCGCCGGGCTGCCGTCGGGCAGCAGCGCCGGGGTGTCGACCGCGTTGTGGCGGGCGTAGACGCCCGGAGGTGGCAGCGGTCCGAGGTGGACGCCCTTCTCGGTGAAGTCGCGCACCCGCTTCGCGGCGAGCTCCTGCTGGTTGGGCCTGGGCGTGAGCCGCTCCCGGTGCGCGAGCACCATCGCGCCGACCGCAGCGGTGATGAGCAACGCGCTGGTGACCTCGAAGGCGAAGACGTAGCGCGAGAACAGCACGTTGGCGAGCGCCTGCACGTTGCCGCCCTCGTTGGCCTCGTCGAGCCCGACCGCGGAGCCGAAGGTGATCTGGGTCAGCCCGACCACCATCATCACGACGAACGCCAGTCCGGTCACCCACGCCAGCGCACGCTGGCCGCGGATGGTCTCGACGAGCGAGTCGGAGGCGTCGACACCGACGAGCATCAGGACGAACAGGAAGAGCATCAGGATCGCGCCGGTGTAGACGATGATCTGCACGGCGAAGAGGAACGGCGCCTCGAGGACGGCGTAGAGAATCGCGAGGCTGATCATCACGACCGCGAGCAGCAGCGCGGCGTGGACCGCCTTGCGCACGAACAGGATGCCGACCGCCGCCAGCACCATGATCGGCGCGAGAATCCAGAACGCGGTCACGTGGTCTCACCTCCGGTGGCCGGCGCCGCCGGCTTGAAGTCGCCGCGGTAGTAGTCCTTCTCGTCGTCGCCGAGCTGCATGGCGTGCGGCGGCTGCTCCATGCCGGGCAGGAGCGGCGCGAGCAGGTCGGACTTCTCGAAGATCAGGTCCTGGCGGTTGTCGTCGGCGAGCTCGTACTCGTTGGTCATCGTGAGCGCGCGGGTCGGGCACGCCTCGATGCACAGCCCACAGAGGATGCAGCGCAGGTAGTTGATCTGGTAGACGCGGCCGTACCGCTCGCCCGGCGAGAACCGCCCCGACTCCACGGTGTTGCCGTCCGCGTCGACGGTCGGACCGTCGACGTTGGACGCGCCCTCGACGTAGATCGCGTCGGCCGGGCAGGCCCAGGCGCACAGCTCGCACCCGATGCACTTCTCCAGGCCGTCCGGCCACCGGTTGAGCTGGTGGCGGCCGTGGAACCGCGGCGCGGTCGCGAACTTCTCCGTGGGGTACTGCTCGGTCACGACCTTGCGGAACATCGTCCGGAAGGTCACGCCGAAGCCGGCGACGGGGTCCCAGAACTGCTCCTTGAGCGACGGGGTCCCCTGGGACTTGTCAGCCATCGTTCGTCTCCGCGCCCTCGGTGGTGCCAGAAGTGGTGCCAGAAGTGGTGCCGGAAGTGCTGCCAGGACTGTCGGTTGTCGCGCCCGACGCCGTCGACATGGTCGGCGCGTTCGATGCGAAGACCAGCGGCCGAGCCGCGCCCTGCACGGGTCCGCCCGCGGGCATCGGCGGGACGGGGAAGCCTCCGGGTCGCGGCGCCGTGACCGGTGTGCTGTCGTCGGCGCGCTGCTTCTCCGGGATGAGGAACAGCAGCAGGAACACCGCGAGCAGGACCCCGGCGGCGATCATCGCGGTCTGGCGGTCGAACTCGAGGTCCTCCCGCGCCACCCGCATCGTCGCGACCGCGATGATCCAGATCAGTGCGATCGGGATCAGCCGCTTCCAACCGAACGCCATGAACTGGTCGTAACGGAGCCGCGGCAGCGATCCGCGAAGCCAGATGAAGATGAAGATGAAGAACAGGACCTTGCCGAAGAACCAGAGCACCGGCCAGTAGCCCTGGTTGGCGCCGGCCCACACCTCGTCGATCCAGAACGGCGCGTGCCAGCCGCCGAGGAAGAGCGTCGTCGCCAACGCCGAGACGGTCGCCATGTTGATGTACTCGGCGAGGAAGAACAGCGCGAACTTCAGCGAGGAGTACTCGGTGTGGAAGCCGCCGACCAGCTCGCCCTCGGCCTCCGGCAGGTCGAACGGCGCGCGGTTGGTCTCGCCGACCATCGCGATCGTGTAGATCACGAACGACGGCAGCAGGATCAGGCCGAACCAGAAGTCGTCCTGAGCGGCCACGATCTCGCTGGTCGACATCGAGCCGGCGTACATGAAGACCGACACCAGCGCGAGGCCCATCGCGACCTCGTAGGAGATCATCTGGGCGCTCGAGCGCAGGCCGCCGAGCAGGGAGTACGTCGAGCCGCTGGACCAGCCGCCGAGCACGATGCCGTAGATGCCGATCGACGCGATCGCCATCACGAACAGCACCGCCACGGGCATGTCCGTCAGCTGCAGCGGGGTCCGCTCGCCGAAGAAGTTCACCTCGGGGCCGAACGGGATCACGGCGAAGGTGACGAAGGCCGGGATGACCGCGATCACCGGCGCCAGGATGAAGACCACCTTGTCGGCGGCCTTCGGCGTCAGGTCCTCCTTGAGGGCCAGCTTGACGCCGTCGGCGAGCGACTGGAGCAGGCCGAAGGGGCCGTGCACGTTGGGGCCGATCCGGTGCTGCATGCGGGCCACGACCCGGCGCTCCCACCAGATGTTGAAGAGGGTGAGCAGGACGAGCACCACGAAGATCAGCAGGGTCTTGAGACCGATGACCCACCAGACGTCGTTGCCGAACGCCGGCAGCTCGGTGGTGTCCGCCGCCAACGGCGTGAGGAACTCGCTCATGCCTGACCTCCCTCGACTCGAACGCGACTGCCGGGCGAGGCGAGGTCGCTGAGCACACCAGCACCGAACGAGTTGGCCGGCACCCACACCACGCCCGGGACCAGGTCGTCGGCGACCGCGGCGGGCAGCGTGACCGAACCGCGGTCACCGGTCAGGGTCACCGTCGGCCCGTGCGCGTCGAAGACGTCCTGGGTCACCAGCGCGACCGGGGTCCGCGCGGTGGCCTTGAGGTACTTGTCGCCGTCCTGCATCCGGCCGTTGTCGATCGACTGCTTCCAGGTCGCGAGGACGAGACCGTCTTGGTCTCGTGACGGTTGCTGCGCAACCTCCTCGACCAACGACTGGCCGGTGCCTTCGACCTGCGAGCCCGTTGGTCGAGGAGCTCGCTCTGCGAGCGTCACGAGACCAGGCCGCTCGCCGTCCCACGGTCCGAGCTGCGCCATCTCGGCGCGTACCTCGGGGACCGTGCGGAAGCCGAGCGCCGCGCCCATCTCCTCCGCGATGCCGGACAGGATCCGCAGCTCGGGGAGGGAGGAGGGGTTGCTGAGGGCCGCCT
>NZ_JACEHF010000048.1 GCF_014180685.1 Nocardioides pelophilus
AGACGCTGCGGCTCGACCCGGCGACCGGCCGCCCCTGGCCGACCAACCCGTGGGCCGACCAGGACGGCCGGAAGCGCTTCATCTACACCTACGGCCACCGCAACGTGCAGGGCCTCGCCCAGCGACGCGACGGCACCCTCTGGTCCGTCGAGCACGGCAGCTACCGCGACGACGAGATCAACCGGCTCGGCGGCGCCCGCAACTTCGGCTGGAACCCCGTGCCCGGCTACGACGAGTCGGTGCCGATGACCGACTTCTCACTGCCCGGCAAGCAGTGGGCGGCCCGGTGGAGCTCCGGCAACCCGACGATCGCGACCTCCGGCGCCGCGTTCGTCAGCGGTCGCGGTTGGGGCAGGTATGCCGGCGCCCTCGCGGTGGGCTGCCTCGCCGGCGAGCGGCTGATGTTCGCGAAGTTCGACGCCGACGGCGACCTGCGCTGGACGCGCGGCCCGGAGCGGCTGCGCCAGTTCGGCCGGCTGCGCGGCGTGACCGCCTACAAGGGCTCACTACTCGTCACGACGTCCAACGGCGGGGGCACCGACAAGATCCTGAGGGTCCGCCCCGTCCGCTGATCACAGCCGACAGGCTCCGGTCGCCGTCAGGTCTCGACCTGCCTCGACGCTGAGTGCGCGCAGCCGGGCGGCGAGCGGCGACAACGATCCTTGCGACAGCGCATAGATCTCACGCGGCGGCAGCGCGGGCCGCAGCCGGTGCATGGTGACGCCGGCGTCGTCGCGGGCCGAGCCGCAGGCCAGCAGCGGGAGCACGGCACAGCCCAGGCCGCTGCGCACCATCGACACCACGGCCTGGTTGTCCGCCGTGCGGAACACGAACCGCGGGTGCGCTCCGAGCTCGGCGAGGCGCTCCTCGACCCGCCCCTGGTCGCAGATCGGCGGGAGCCCGATCATCGCGATGCCGTCGAGCCTCTCGACGGCGACAGGGCCGGCACGGAACAACGACCGCGGTGCCACCAGGACGTGCTCGTCCGCCAGGATCCGGACCCGGTCGAGGTCCGGTCGGCCGGGATCGTCGAAGAACATCAGGTCCAGCCCGGCCAGGTCCGGGGTGCCGGTCTCGTCCTCGACCAGCCTGATGTCGCAGTCGGGTTGCTCCTCGCGCAGTGCGGCGACCACCGGAGGCAACAGCACGTTCGTGACGGTCTGGAACGTGCCGACATCGACCCTGCCGCCACCTGCGTGGAAGCGGGCAATCGCGTCGTCGGCGGCGCGGGCGGCCTCGAGCACGACGTCGGCGTGCTCGAGGACGATCCGGCCGAGCGGGGTGATCTGCGGAGGCCGCGGGCCACCAGGTCGGTCGAAGACGGCGCCGCCGACGGCCCGCTCCAGCGCGGCAACCTGCTGGCTCAACGTGGACTGGGTGTAGCCGAGCCGGGTTGCGGCGCGGCCGAACGTCCCCTCGGCGGCGACAGCCGCCAGAGCGGCGAGGTGGCGGAGCTCGAGCACCGACTCATCGTAAAATGCGATCACTATTAGCGCAAACAATCGCTTTTCATGGATCTCTGCGCTGCTTAGCGTTGCTGGCATGAACCCCGAGATCCTGATCCCCGTCCGGAGTCACGGCCGGCAGGTCGAGCTGTGCGCGCAGGCGTTCGGCGACCCGGCCGACCCCGCGATCCTGCTCATCCACGGCGCCTCCGCCTCGATGCTCTGGTGGGAGGAGGAGCTGTGCGACCAGCTGGCGGCGGGAGGGCGTTACGTCATCCGGTTCGACAACCGCGACACCGGGCGCTCGACGTACTGTCCGGCGGGCAGGCCTGACTACGCCCACAGCGATCTCGTCGCGGACGCCGTCGCGGTCCTCGACGCATTCGGCATCGGACGCGCCCACGTCGTGGGTCGGTCGATGGCCGGCGGTACGGCGCTCGCGCTCGCCGTCGACCACCCCGACCGCGTCGCCACCGTCACCTTCGTGACGACGACGACCGGCGAGGTCCCGATGGGTCACGCCGCGTTCCCGCCGGAGCCTGACTACTCGGACGAGGAGAAGGTCGTGGACTACCTGGTGAGCGCGATGGCGGCGTACTCCGGAGGATCGCCGCACTTCGATCCCGAGGTGACCCGCGAGCTCGTCGTCCGCGACCTCGCCCGGGGCGGTCCCGCGGCCGCGACCCTGACGAACCATTACCTCATCGACTTCGACGCACCGCGGAACGGAGGGTTCGGTGACATCGCCGTGCCGGCCCTCGTCGTCCAAGGAGAGGTCGACCCGGTGTTCACGCCGCCTCACGGCGACGCACTGGTCGAGGCGATCCCCGACGCCCGGCTGTTGGTGCTTCCCGCCACCGGGCACGACGTGCCCCCGCCGACCTGGCCCCTGTTCGTACCGGCGCTCCTCGAGCACACCTCATGAGCCGGTCCGCGGTCTGGGTGCCGCTCTTCGACGACCTTGCCGACCCCCGCGTCGCGGCCGACCTCGCGGCCGCCGCGGAAGCGGCCGGCTGGGACGGCTTCTTCGTCTGGGACCACCTGCGGTGGCACGAGCCGGTCGCCGCGGCCGGCGACCCGTGGATCTCGCTCGCCGCGGTCGCCGCCGCGACAGACCAGATCCGGCTCGGCACGCTGGTGACCGCGGTGGCCCGACGGCGACCCGCGAAGCTCGCCCGCGAGACTGCCGCCCTCGACCTGCTGAGCAACGGCCGGGTCGTGCTCGGCGCCGGCCTCGGCTCGGACCGCTTCGGCGGCGAGTTCTCCCTCTTCGGCGAAGAGACCGACGAGCGAGCCCGCGCGGTCATGCTCGACGAGGCGCTCGACGTGGTGCGGCGCGCGTGGTCGGGCGAGCCGGTCCACCACCGCGGCGACCACTACCTCGTCGACGGTGTGCGCTTCCTGCCTCGGCCGGCGCAGAGCACGATCCCGATCTGGGTCGCGGGCTTTCCGGGCAAGGCCCGCCCGCGCCAGCGAGCGGCGCGGCACGACGGGTTCTTCCCGGTCAACCTCGCCGGTCCGGACCAGCTCGCGGAGGAGGTCGCGGCCGTCACCGCGCTGCGCGACGAGCCGGGCGCGGCGTACGACTTCGTCGCGGCGATCGGGCCCGGCACCGACCCCAGGCCGTACGTCGCCGCCGGCGCCACCTGGTGCGTCACCGACGTGGAGGCCGAGGGTCTGACGGTCGATCGAATGCGAGGCCTGATCGCCGACGGCCCGCTCAGGTGAGCCCGCGGCGCTCCAGCAGCGGCTCGATCGGCGCCGGGCGGCCGCGCCACTCGGCGTACGACGCGAGCGGGTCCTTGGTGCCGCCGATGCCGATCACGTGCTTGCGGTAGGTGTCGCCGTTCTCGCGGGTCAGGCCGCCGTTGTCCTTGAACCAGGCGACGGTGTCGGCGTCGAGCACCTCGCTCCAGATGTAGGAGTAGTACGCCGACGCGTAGCCCGAGCTCATGCTGTGCGCGAAGTACGGCGTCGAGTAGCGGGTCGGCACGGCCGGGTTGTCGAGCCCGACGGCGGCGAGCGCCTCCGCCTCGAACCGCAGCACCTCGGCCGGGTCGGTGGGCACCTGGTCGGGTCCGAGCTCGTGCCAGGCCAGGTCGAGCAGCGCGGCCGCGAGGTACTCGCTGGTGCCGAAACCCTCGTTGAACGTCGACGACGCCTCGATCCGCTCGACCACCTCGCCGGGGATCGGTTCGCCGGTCTCGTGGTGCACCGCGTAGTTGCCGAGCACCTCGGGCCACAGCATCCACATCTCGTTGACCTGCGACGGGTACTCGACGAAGTCGCGGAAGACGGCGGTGCCGGCGAAGCGGGGGTACGTCGCCCGCGCCAACAGGCCGTGCAGGGCGTGGCCGAACTCGTGGAACAGCGTGCGGGTCTCGTCGTAGGTCAGCAGCGTGGCCTCGCCGGGAGCCGGCTTCGGCACGTTCAGGTTGTTGAAGACCACGGCGGTCTCGACGCCGAGCAGCGCGGACCGGTTGACGAAGCTGCTCATCCAGGCGCCGCCCCGCTTCGAGTCGCGGGTGTAGAGGTCGAGGAGGTAGAGGCCGACCGGTGTGCCATCGGCTTCTGCGACCTCGAACACCCGGACGTCGGGGTGGTAGCCCTCGAGGTCGGGGCGCTCGGTGAAGGTCAGCCCGTAGAGCCGGTTGGCGGCGAAGAACACCCCGTCCTGGAGCACCCGCTCGGCCTCGAACCACGGGCGGAGCGCGGCCAGGTCGACGTCGTACTGCGCGGTGCGGACCCGCTCGGCGAAGAACGGCCAGTCGTGCGCCTCCACCGCGAAGCCGGCCTCGGCGGACAGAGCTTCCTGCTCGCGGCGCGCGTTGCGCGCAGCGGGCGGGGCGAGCCGGGCGAGCATCTCGCGGACCGCGGCCGGCGAGCCGGCGGTGTTGTCCTTGGTGACCAGCTCGGCGTGGTTGGCGAACCCGAGCAGCTGGGCCCGCTCGGCGCGCATCCGCAGGATGTCGAGCGCGATCTGCCGGGTGTCGTGGGCACCACCGCGACTCCCCCGCGCGCGCTGCGCCTCCGAGAGCCGGCGCCGCACCTCACGGTCGGTCAGCGACGCGAGGTGCGGGTGCGGGGTGGGCAGGACGAGGGTCAGCAGCCACTTGCCGTCGAGCCCACGCGCGGCAGCGGCGGCAGCCGCGGCCGAGACCTCGCCCGGGGTCAGACCGGCCAGGTCGGACTCGTCGTCGATCACGACCGCGAGGTCGTTGGTGTCGGCCTGCAGGGTGATCTCGAAGGCGGCCTCCTGGGCCGAGATCTGCTCGTTCAGCTTGCGCAGGCGCGCCTTGTCGTCCTCCGCCAGCGCCGCGCCGGCCAGCGTGAACTCCACGACGTAGCGCTCGACCAGGTAGCGCGCCTCGGCGTCGAGGGAGTCGCGCTGCTCGTGCACCGCGAGCAGCCGCTCGAAGAGCGCAGGGTCGAGCGCGATCGCGTCGGAGTGCGCCGCGAGCCTCGGGGCGTACGACGCGCGCAGCTCGTCGATCTGCTCGTTGGTGTCGGCGCTCGCCTTGTTCGAGAAGATCCGCAGCACCCGCGACAGTCCCTCACCGCTCCGCTCCAGCGGCACCAGGGTGTTGTCGAAGGTCGCCGGCTCGGGGTTCGCGGTGATCGCCGCCACCGCCTCGAGCTGGGCGGCCATCCCTTCGTCGATGGCCGGGCCGAAGTCGTCGTCGGAGAAGTCCGCGAACCTCGGCAGCTGGTGGGGCAGGTCGCTGGGCTGCAACAGGGGGTGCATACGGCCCACCCTAGGTCGGGGCTAAGGCCGATTGCGACCGAGATCGTCGTGAGCCTGCACCCACTCCTCCGCGACCACCGCGGAACCGAGCGAGAGCTCGCCCGCGAGCACCGTCGCGGCGATGATCTCGGCGAGCTTGCGCACCTTGCCGGTGCCGTAGCAGTCCATGAGCTCCAGGCACTCGCGCTGCGTGGCCAGGCCGGTGCCGCCGCCGTACGTGGCGATGATGAGCGCAGGCAGCGTGACCGAGGCGTAGAGGTCGCCGTTCGGGAGCAGCTCGGTGAACCCGTAGAGCGCCGAGCTCTCCGCGACGTTGGCGACGTCCTGCCCGGTGGCGATGAACAGCGCGGTGATGCCGTTGGCGGAGTGGTTGCCGTTGTTGTTGGTGACCGACATGATCGCGCCGAGCTGGCCGCGCAGGCGCGCTGCCCACAGCTTGTCGGTGGTGACGTTCATCTGCTCCTCGACCAGCGCGGCGGGGAGCGTGATCTCGGCGACCACCCGCTTGCCCCGGGTGTGGAGCATGTTGACGACCGAGGTCTTCTTGTCGGTCGCGAACTGGCCCTCGAGCAGGAAGTGCACCTCGCCCGGGTAGTTCTGCTTGATCCAGGCGCAGGCGGCGAACGTCGCCTTGCCGGTCATGTTCTGCCCGGCCGCGTCACCGGTCGTGTAGTTGAACCGGGTGTAGAGCAGCTTGGAGACCGCGAACTGCTGGATCTCGATCAGCTTCCCGGACGTGGTCGTGGTCTGCGCGGCCGCGGCGATCGGCTCGAAGTTCGCCGTGAGCCACTCCGCGAACGCTCGCGCCTCGCGCGCGCTCTCGAAGCTGAACACGGGCGCGCGCTGCATCTTGTCGTCGAGCACGGTCGTGGTGATGCCGCCGGCATCACGGCACAGCTTCATGCCGCGGCTGTACGACGCGACCAGCGTTCCCTCGGTCGTCGCGAGCGGGACGAAGAACTCCCCCTGCGCGTGCTCGCCGTTGACGAGGAGCGGTCCGGCGAGCCCGATCGGCACCTGCGCCACCCCGAAGAAGTTCTCGACGTTGCCCGGCAGCGTCGTCGGGTCGAGGGAGTACCGCGAGACGTGCTCGAGCGTCGCGCCGGTGTGCTCGCGGACGAACTCCTGCCGGGCCTTGATCGCCGGCTCGGCGTAGTCGTCGGTGCGATCGCGCGGGATCTTGCGGGAGGTCATGGGAGGAGGATGCCAGCAGGTCAGCCGAACGGCAGCGGGTCGGGCGCCAACGAGACCGCTCGCGCCCGGGCCGCGGTGAGACCGCGGCGGTGGTGCTGCCGGCAGAGCACCTCGTAGGACACCACGGCCGGTTCGTCGACCGGTACGTCGACCGGCGCATCCACGTCGCCCACGACGATCACCTCGCCCTCGGTGATCATCACGCCGTCCTCGGTGCGAGCGTTGTGGGTTGCGCGCTTGCCGCACCAGCACAGCGCCTCGACCTGGAGCACCTCGGTGCGGTCGGCGAGCTCGACCAGCCGGGCCGAGCCCGGGAACAGCTGGGTGCGGAAGTCGGTCAGGATCCCGAAGCAGAAGACGTCGATCTGGAGCTCGTCGACGATCTTGGCCAGCTGGTCGATCTGCTCCCGGGTGTAGAACTGCGCCTCGTCGCACACGAAGTAGTCGATCCGTGCGCCCTGGGTCAGCGCGTCGACGGTGGTGCGCCAGAAGTCGAACTCCGGGGAGACCTCGTGCGCCTCGGCGGTGAGTCCGAGCCGCGACGACACCGTCGCCACCCCCGCCCGGTCGTGGGAGGTGAACAGCTTCCCGACCCGGCCGCGCGCGGCGTGGTTGTGGTTGGTCTGGAGCGCGAGCGTCGACTTCCCCGCGTCCATCGTGCCCGTCCAGAAGGTCAGCTCCGCCACGCGGTGAAGGATGCCAGAAGCGGCGCGCGGGTCCGCGGTCCGCGGTCAGTTGAAGGTGGCCCAGAGGGACGTGCCGTCGGCGAACGCGACCAGCGGGCCGTGCTCCCAGTCGATCGGCACCTCGGTGATCAGTCGGCAGGTGGCCTCCGAGACCACGCACTCCAGCAGGCTGAGGCTCGTGAAGTCCCGGGTGCCCTGAGCCAGGAAGGTGTCGGTGTCGAGCCACTCGAACCCGCCGGCCTGCGGGTCGCCGTCGTACTCGAGCTCGTGGCGCTCACCCGTCCCGACGTCGAACACCTCGAGCCCACCGTCGTTCACGATGACCCACCTGCCGTCCGGCGAGAACACGGCGTCCGTCGGGTCGTCGCGGACATCGAGCGGCCGGGCGCTCTCCTGGTCCGGCCCGACGAGCATCCCGGTGTCGGTGTTGAACGCCCGGACGCCGTCCTGCGCCGCGACCACCCGCTCCTCGACCCGCTCCGTCCCGGGCCGCCCGATCCGGCGGACCCCGACCTTCAGGACCGCGTAGCGCAGGTAGACGTCCTTGCCGTCGATCGCAACCAGCTCGGACGAGCGCTTCTCCTCCAGGACCCGGCGCCCCTGGCGCTGGTCGTAGACGACCACACGCGCGCCCCCTCCGAACCGCTGGCGCCAGCCGACGTACGGCGACTCGGGGTCGCCGTACAGCATCTGGCCGCCGAAGCCGGTCTCCCCGATCTTCACCGGCTCACCGCCGGTCCAGGAGTAGACGAACTCCTCGTACTCAGCGACGAAGACGATGCCGACACTGGTCCTGACGTAGGCGAGGACCTCGGTGCCGAGGTCGTACGACGCGTCGGGCGTGAGCAGCGTGCTGCCGACCGTCCAGGTCGGCACGTCCGGGTCGAACTCACCCTCGGCGACGCTGACCTCCGGGGGGTCGGCGCGGCCGGAGCCCTCCTCGTCGTCGCACCCGGCCAGCACGGTCGTGCCCGCCACGGCAACGGCGGCCACCGCCACCCGCACCGCCCCGGCCGTCCAGCACCTCGGCCTCGTCATGCGGTGATCGTGTCAGAGCCGCTACTCCGGGCGCTCGGTGCTCGAGGCCTCCGCGGCTGACGCCTCCACCTCGACCTCGCTCGCGGAACCTTCGTCCCGGGCGATGCTCCAGAGGATGTCGCTGTCGGGGATCGCGAACACGGTCCCCGACGCGAGGTCGAAGGACGCGATCGGAGTGCAGTCACCGCTGGGGATCTCGCAGCTCAGCATGTCGAGCGCGTCAGCCTCGCCCGCGTCGGTGAGCACCATCAAGGTGTCGACGTCGGCCCACGCGTAGCCGAACCCCTCGCGGTCGCCGGTGGCGCCGAGGTCGAGGCTCTCGCCTGTCGCCGTGTCGTAGACGCTGACGTCCTCCGCGGCGGCGCTGATCCACCGGCCGCCGGGTGAGAACACCCCGTAGCCGCCGTCGTCGTTCCGGATCTCGACGGGGCCACCGTCCGCGCCGCGTATCTCGAGCCCGAGGTCCGCGCCGCCCGGGCTCTCGAGGAGGTACGCCGTCAGCTCGCCCTCGGCGTCGACGAAGCCGAGCCCCGAGCTGCCCAGGTCGTCCTCCTCGCCCGAACCGAGGTCGACGACGTGCGTCGGGTGCTCGTCGGCGTCGGCGAGGTAGGCGGAGCCGCTGTCGATCGCCACGATCGGGAACGAGTGCTCGAGGCGGGCCGGAGCGCTCCAGACCCGTTCGCCGGACTCCTGGTCGATGACGACGGCCTCCGCACGGTCGCCCGACTGGTCCAACCAACCCGCGAACGGTCCGTCGGGGTCCGACCGGAGGTGCGGGTCACCCGTCTCGCCGATCAGCTCCGGTTCGCCCTCCCCCGTGAACGAGTAGACGCCGAGCGTCTCCTCGCCGATCTGGCTCGTGAAGACGACTCCTTCGCTGGTGCGCACGAACGAGAGCACGTCGATGCCGAGGTCGTAGGTGCGCTCCGGCGTGTGCAGGACGCTTCCCTCGGTCCACATCGGCACGTCGGTGACGAACGAGTCGTCGGAGAAGTCGGTCTTGGTGTCGCCGTCGTCGCCGCCGAGGAGCACGGCACCGGTGGCGACGACGGCCGCGGCCGCGAGTCCCGCGACACCGGTCGCGACCCGCCGGCGGCGCACCGTGCGGTCGCCCGCGCCGGTGATCGCGTCCAGGTCGACGGCGGCGAAGTCCAGGTCGGCCGCGCGGTCCATCAGGGTCTTGAGCTGCGTCGTCATGCCAGCGCCCCCTCGTTGTTGATCAGGTCGGTGAGATCGAGCTCGTCGCCCATCAGGTCGCGGAGCTTGCCGAGCGCCGCGGCGCCCTGGCTCTTCACGGTTCCGACCGCGCAGCCGAGCACGGCGGCGGTCTGGGCCTCGGTGAGGTCCTCGTAGTAGCGGAGCACGACGACCGCTCGCTGGCGCGGCGGCAGCTGGGCCAGCGCTCCCATCAGGGTGGACCGGACGGCGACCGCGTCCGCGTGTCCGGCCGCGGCACTCTCGGGCACGAACTCGGCCGGGCGCTCGCCGTACCAGCTCTTCCTGCGGAACCAGGTGATCGCTGTGTTGGTGATCGCCTTGCGGGTGTACGCCTCGGCGTTGGCCGGGTCGCGCAGCCGCGGCCAGGCGACGTAGGTCTTCGTCAGCGCCTCCTGGACCAGGTCCTGGGCCAGCCCGACGTCGCCGACCATGAGGTAGGCGGCGCGGTGCAGCGCACCCGACCGGGCGGCGACGAACTCCGCGAACGCGGCCCTGTCCCGAGCGACCATGGTTCCTCCGACTTCCGGGGCGGCACAGGCGCCGCCCACTCACCACCCCAGACGACGCTAGCGGTGCGAAAGGTTCGCCGGGATCAGTCGATCAGCAGCGGGATCAGCATCTCGTCGTCGGTGAGCGAGCCGTGCATGCCGATCAGCTTGGTCTCGTAGGGGAAGCCGTCGGTCGAGAGCACCGCGGACGTGCCCCGGCACGCGACGACGACATCACCGATCCGCGGCAGCACCGTCGGATCCACCGCGCCGAACCAGCCGAGACCGATCGCTTCGGCGCGGGTCAGCACCTGCGCCCGGTCGCCGAGCTTCTCCCGCCACGTCGCGACCACGTCGGGCACCGCGCCGCCCGTGCAGTAGAGGTGCCGGAACCGGGCCTCGCCGCCGATCAGGGCGATGCCGGCGCCCAGATCGACGTCGTCGGCGACATCGATCCGGTCGTCCGGTCCGACGTCGACCATCCCGTGGTCGGCGACCACGAGCAGCCGGCGGTCGGCCGGCAGCGCGTCGCGCAGCTGCTCGGCCTCGTGGTCGATCATCGCCAGCTGCTGCTCCCAGTGGCTGGAGGCGACACCCCAGCGATGGCCGGTCCAGTCGAGGTCGCCGTCGTAGACGTAGGTCAGGGACGGACGGTGCGCGGACGCGGCGACCACGGCCGCGATCCGCTCGCCGACCCGGTCGACGCCGATGTAGTCGCCACCCCGGTGAGCGGCCACCGTCAGGCCGCTGCCTTTGAACTCGCGCTTGTTCACCACGCTCACCCGGACGCCGCCGGCCTGCAGCCGGCTGAACGCGGTCGGGTGCGGCTGCCACTCGACGGGGTCGACGGCGGCGTCCCACAGCAACGCGTTGAGCAGGCCGTCGGTGCCGGGCACCCGGGTCGTGAAGCCCACCAGCCCGTGCCCGCCGGGGACCAGGCCGGTGCCGAACGAGGTCAGGCTGGTCGACGTGGTCGACGGGACGCCCGCCGTGCCGATGGTCGAGGTCGCGAGCAGCGAGAAGAGGTACGGCGCCGCCTCCGCGTGCCGGCGCAGCAGGTTGGCTCCGAGACCGTCGATCAGGAACACGACGTACGACGACGCACCCGGCAGGTCCAGCCCGGTCGGCGCGGCGCCGAGCGGGTGGCCGAGCGCCGTCGCGACCGCGGGGACGACGTCGCCGAGCGACCGGTCGCCGTACGCCGGGTCGCAGAACCCTGCCAGCGGCCCGGGACCGGGCACCGGCCCGGTCACCCGCGGGTGCGGGCCGACAACGAGGCCGCGAACGAGAGCAGACCGGGCACGGCGTCCGAGCCGTCGGCCGCGGCGGAGACGCGCAGCGAGAAGTCGTCCGAGGACAGGGTCCCGGTGTAGCCGTGGTCTGCCTCGCACTGCGGGTCGTTGCACCCCGCGGGCTCGAGGTCGACCCGGTGCACGGCGCCCCAGCCGATGGTGAGCACGGCCTCGACCGGCGGCTGCGGGCCGGCGGTCGGGTTGGCGGTCATCCGGGTCACGACCACCGACGACACCGCGCTCAGGCTGACCGCCTCGGTCGACGTCGACGTGTAGGGCTCCGGCAGCAGGTCGTCGCCGGCGTGCTCGTCGGTGTGGGCGAGGATCAGCCGGCTCGGGGTCAGCACGATCACGCTCTGGTGGCGGCGCACCTCGTCGCGCTCGAAGGTCGGCTCGTGATGCACGTAGAAGGACACGACCGGCTCGCCGCCGACCGCCTCGGCGACGGCGTCCGCGACCACCTCCGGGTAGTAGCCGGTGCGGTCGAGCGCCTCGCGGAGCTCCGGGGCGCGGTCCTCCTCCTCGGAGGTGCGGGCACGGACATCAGGCATGGTCGCATCCTGTCACGCGGGTGCGGACCAACCCAGAGCGGTCACCCGGGCGCGGTCATGGTGACGTCGGGCAGTCGCCGCACGAGCGAGTCCGGCCGCGGGTCCCGCACCGGCGCGAGCCGCACCGACGAGGTCAGCACCGTCACGCCGTCGACGCCGGCCAGCGCGAGCGAGAGCTCCAGGGCGCGGATCTCGGGCAGGTCGTTCTGGAGGTGCGCGACCTTCGTGATCAGCTGCTCGATCGCAGCGACGTCGACCGGGTCGGCGCCGCGGTAGCCGAACAGCAGCGGAGAGCTCTTGACCTCGCGCACCATCGCCGCCACCTCGTGCTCGCCGAGCGGCGGGATCCGGTAGGACCAGTCACCGAGCAGCTCCACGATCGGGCCGGAGATGCCGAACGACACGACCGGGCCGAACAACGGGTCCTCGAACGACCTGATCGAGAGCGGGACCCCCGGCGGAGCGTTCTTCTGCACCACGAACTCGGCCTCGGCCGGGTTCGGCACGGAACCGGTGAGCGTCCCCCAGGCCTCCTTCATCTCGCTCGCGGTGTCGATGTTGCGCCACACGTGCTGCGGGTCGGGCCGCTCGCGGATCGACTCCCGCGTCGCCTTGAGCACGACGTTCCAGCCGAGCCGCTTGGCCTCGGCCTGCGCCTGCCTGAGCGAGCTGACCGGGACGGCCGGCCACAGGTCGATCCCGTAGGTCGCCAACAGCTCGGCGCAGCGCTCCGCGTCGAGCAGCACCTCCTCGTCCTCCTTGGCGAGGATGCCCTGCACGAGCCGCCGGGCGGCCGCCGTGTCGACCTCGCCGGGATCGGCCGGTGCGCCGTCCGGCGTGCGCAACCACACGGCGTACTCGACGACGCGCGCGAGCGCCCGCACCGCGGCCTCGACGGCCGGGTACGACGGCACCGACCCCCTGCCGGCCGTGGAGCCGGCCACGTCGGGGACCCGCAGCAGCTCGGGGATGCCCTCCGCGCCGAGGAACGACGAGACCAGCGGCTTGTCGGACTGCTCCCCCACTGCCGCGAGGACGTTGGCGACCTCCTCGCTGGAGACGTTGAGCGGCGGGATGTAGACCGCGATCACCGAGTCGACGTCGGGGTCGTCGATCGCCTCGTCGAGCGCGTCCTCGAAGTCCTCCGCGGTCGCGTCCGAGCCGAGCGCGACCGACCGGTTCACGATCAGCCCGACGGCCGAGGCGGCGTCGGCCGCCAGGAGCCCGAGCGCGTCGGAGTTGCCGACGATCGCGACCCGCCGGCCGCGTGGCAGCGGCTGGTGGGCGAGCAGCTGGGCGACGTCGAACATGTCCTCGAGCGTGTCGACCTGGATGATCCCGGCCTGCCGGAACATGGCGTCGACGGCGGCCTGGGGGGCGGAGATCTGGCGCACGGTGTGGCCCATCGGGACGCCCTGCGTCGTGCGCCCGGACCGCACCGCCACGATCGGCTTGCGCAGCGAGACCCGGCGCGCGATCCGCGAGAACTTGCGGGGGTTACCGATCGACTCGAGGTACATCATCACCACCTCGGTCGCATCGTCCTCCTCCCAGTACTGGAGGAGGTCGTTGCCGGAGACGTCGGCACGGTTGCCCGCGCTGACGAACGTGGAGATGCCGAGCCCGCGGTTCTTGACCTTCTCGAGGATGGCCGAGCCCAGCGCACCGGACTGGCAGAAGAAGCCGGCCCGCCCGCGCGCGGGCATCACCGACGACAAGGAGGCGTTGACCGAGACCTCGGGGTCGGTGTTGATGACGCCGAGGCAGTTCGGCCCGATCAGCCGCAGGCCGTAGGAGCGCGACAGGCCGACCAGGTGGCGCTGCCGCTTGCGGCCCTCCTCGCCGATCTCGGCGAAGCCCGACGAGATCACGATCAGGCCGTGCACACCCTTGGCCGCACAGTCGAGCACCACGTCGGTGACGGCTTCGGCCGGTACGGCGACGATCGCCACCTCGACCTCGTCGGGGATCTCGCTGACCGAGTTGTAGGCCGGCATCCCGCTGACCGCGCTGGCCGACGGGTTCACGACGTAGACCCGTCCGGTGAAGTCCGCGTTCACCAGGTTGCGCACGAGCAGCTGTCCGATGGTGTCCTGCCGACGGCTGGCTCCGACGATCGCGACCGAGCTGGGGTGGAAGAAGCGGTGGATCGACGCCGACTCGGCGACGTGCTCGCGGTCGTGCATCACTCCGATCGCGGTGTCGGTGGGGTCGATCGGGAACTCGAGCGTCATCACGCCGTCGGCGTACCCGCTGGCGACGCGGTAGCCGGCGTCACGGAAGGTCTGGATCATCCGATTGTTGTCGGGCAGCACCTCGGCGGTGAACCGCTCGACGCCGCGCTCGCGGCCGGCCTGGGCGAGGTGCTCCAGCAGCAGCTGGCCGATCCCGCGCCCCTGGTGCTGGTCCTCGACGAGGAAGGCGACCTCCGCCTCCTTCGGCTCGACGACGTCGTAGCGGCCGACCGCAATCATCTGGCCGCCGAGAAGCATCACCAGCGCCACCCGGTCGTGGTGGTCGACGTGGGTGAACCGGCGGACGTCCCGCTCGGACAGCGTCGGCATCGGGGAGAAGAACCGGTAGTACTTCGACTCGTCCGACACCCGCGAGTAGAACTCCACCATCAGCTGTTCGTCGTCGGCGCGGATCGGCCGGATGTGCGCCGTACGACCGTCGCGGAGCAGGACGTCGGCCTCCCAGTGCGTGGGCGGTGTCTCGATCTCACCCGTCGGGGTCGCGTGGTCGGGGGGCACCCGCTCAATCTAGCGACGAACAGGCTGCCGCCGCAGACCGGCAGCGACATACCCGCGCCGTCGCTCGGGTTCCGTCCTTCTCCGCATCCGGTGGTGTACCAAGAGATCGTGACGCTCTTTCCTCAGCGGAAACCCAGCGGGGTCTGGTGGCGCGACCACAGCCTGTCCCTCGTCCTCGGCGCCCTGCTCGTGGTCCAGACGGCGCACGCGGTCTGGGCGGGTCACCACGTCTGGCTGACCGAGCAGTCCGATCACGGGGCCAAGGGCGCGTCGGGCTGGCCCTCGGAGTTCTGGATCTGGTGGAGCTGGGAGTACAACGTGTCCCTCGTCGCCGACACCTTCGGCGTGATCCTCATCGTGTTGCTGACCAAGTGGTTCTACGAAGAGGGCAGCGAGGAGAGCGAAGGGTCCTAGCCGGTCCGGGCAGGACGGCAGACCCGACAGGCGGTCAGGTGCTCGTTGCGCTCCCCCACCGGCTGCAGGTCGTCGCGGTGGGCGATCAGCGAGCAGTCGCGGCGGTGCATGGTCGTTCCCTGTCCAGCGGTGACCGGGATGGCGCCGACGTCGACACCGCGCGCGTCCGTGGCCGCCGCCCTGCTGGTGACGTCCGCGAGGACCAGGAGGGTGTCCGCCAGCCGCTTGGAGGACTCGCGGCCGTCGGCGGCGATCCGGGCGAGCCAGGCGCCGAAGTAGAGGAAGCCGCCGATGAAGGTCAGCCCCAGCCCGAGCAGGCCGCCCGAGACCAGGTAGCTGAGCTGGTCGTACTGGTACGGCGTGTTCGCGGCGCCGTACCAGCCCAGGACGATCACGACCAGGCCCAGGGGCAGCAGGATCGCGCCCGCCCAGAAGAGGACGACCTGGAGGAGGACGTAGTGGTTGTCCCGAAGAGGCGCGATGCCGCTGCGGGAGGAGCCGGAGACGCGCGGGAGTGCAGTGCTGGCCATGGTCATGCCTTTCGGAGGTCGGGGAGGCCGGAGTCGAGGCCGTGGGGACAGGCGGCACCGCCGCCGAGTGCGGCGGCACCGAGTCGTCGGAACCAGCTGCCCGCGAACGCGGCGCCCGCGAACGCGGCGAGCATCAGCATCCCCGGGATGGAGAACAGCGGAGGCAGTCCGGGACCGGCGTCCGCCGACGTCGGGGTGAAGGGCGAGGCGTCGGTCTCGGGCGCGGGGCCGGCGTCGACCTCGGGCGCGTCGACACCGGGACCGGACGGACCTGTGTCGCCCGGGGGACCGCCGGGGTCGGTCGGCTCCTCGGTCGGGTCGGTCGGCTCCTCGGTCGGGTCGGTCGGTTCGGTGACGATCGCCGGCTGGGTGTCGACGCTCGCGGTGGCGATGCCCAGGGTGGTGACGATGATCGGTCTCAGCGACCCGAGGCTGCCGATAAGGCTCTTCAGCGGGCCCGCGTCGTCGGGGAGGAGTCCGGCGAGCGCCGCGGCCGGCAGGGCCTGGAGCAGGGGCGCCAGGACGCTGGTGTCGATGACCACGACCAGACCCTGGCTGACGCTGGTGGCGAGATCGCCCTCGACCGTGCGCTGGGCGTCCGGGACCTGGATGCTGATGCCCAGCTGGAGCAGCGCCGTGGCGGGGTCGGCGGGCAGGCCGGGGAGGTTGACCGGCGAGCCTCCTGCGATGGCACCGTCGGGGCCGATCGAGAACTCCTGGCCCGCCAACGTCAGTGTCCCGTAGTCGGAGCGTCCACCGCTCGCGCCCGTCGCGCCGTCGGACTCCACCCGGGCGCGGACGTCGAGGCCGCTGAGGGTCACGATGCCGCCGAGCAGGTGGACGTCACCCAGGATCGCGCGCGACGCGCTCACCACCGGACCATCGACGGCGGTGGCGCGGCTGGTCGAGACGTAACCCTCCAGGTCGACGACCGCAGCCAACGGGGCCGGGAGACCGGGCACCCCCGGGGTCTCCTCGGCGGTGGCCGCCGACGTGCCCGGCAGACCGGGCAGGTCAGGAAGGCCAGGGTCCGACGGGGCATCGCCCTCGCCGCCGTCGTCCCCGCCGCCGTCGTTCCCGCCGCTGTTGCCGTCGTCAGGATCGGTGACGGCGCCGTCCGGCGAGAACCCGGTCTGCGCCGAGGCCGACTTGTCCGCGGACTCCGTCCGCATCACCATGCCGGGGAACGGCTCGTCCCTCTGCGCTGCCTGATCGGAGGGGAAGCCGGAGTTGACCTGGACGGGATAACCCCGTTCGAAGAGCTCCGGGGGGAGGCCGAGCTGATCCCCGAAGGTCGGCAGCCCCTCGCCGACGGGGCCACCTGGCCAGAAGTAGCTGGCCCGACCCTTCGAGGTGCCGGAGTCGACCTCGGCGCGGGAGTAGCCGAGGTTGAGCTCGACCTGCGGCTCGGAGGGAATCGGGATGGACGGCTCGTACAGCTCGACTCGAACAGGCGTTGCCCAGGCGGCGGTGCTGAAGCCGCCGTACCCGGCCGGAGCGGCCGCCGCCGGCTCCTCGGACCGGTCGGTCTCGCCGTCCTCGCTGTGCGCGGCCGGGGCCGAGGTCGGCAGGAGCGCGGCGACCACAGCAGCGGCGGCGACGCCCCGGAGGAGCGGCAGGACGGGCAGCTTCGTGCGCCTCATGCGGCACCTCCGAGGACGACGTCGGCCATGGTCGCGAGGATCTCGTCGGGCTCACCGCTGGCGACGACCCGGCCGCCGGTCATGACCGCGGCGTAGTCGGAGACCTTCAGCGCCGTCCGGGCGAACTGCTCGATGCAGAGGATGGAGACCCCGCTCTGGGCGATCTGGGCGACGGTCTCGTAGAGCTCCTCGACGATCAGCGGGGCGAGGCCCATCGAGAGCTCGTCGAGCAGCAACAGCGCGGGGTCTGAGGTGAGCGCTCGCGACATCGCCAGCATCTGCTGCTCGCCGCCCGACAGGGTGCCGGCGAGCTGGCGCCGTCGCTCCTCGAGACGGGGGAAGTAGGTGAAGGCGGTGTCCATGATGTCGGCGGCCGACACCCCGGCGTACGACATCAGGCGGAGGTTCTCCTCGATCGTGAGGTTGGGGAAGACCGAGCGACCCTCGGGGACCGTGCACAACCCGACCCGGGCGAGGTCGTCGGGCGAGGAGCCCTTGACGTGGACGCCGGCGAGGTGGATGTCCCCGGACGTCGCGGCCTTCTGCCCGGAGATCACCTTGACCAGCGTCGACTTCCCGGCGCCGTTGGGACCGAGCAGAGCCATCACCGCACCCTTCGGAACGGCGAGGTCGACGCCCCGGAGGACCTCGATCCGTCCGTAGGCGGCGTGAAGGTCGACGACCTCGAGGATCGGGACGCTCATGCCTGGACCTCCGTGGCTGCAGCGGTGGACGGGGCGGTGAGGGCCCCGGTGATCGGAGCGATCTCGGTCGTGGGGTCGTCGACGTCGGAGTAGCCGAGGTAGGCGCGCTGGACGCCGTCGTCGGCCCGGATCTGCGCCGGCGAGCCCGTCGCGATGACCGCGCCGAAGTCGAGGACGTGGATCTCGTCGCACACGCTCATCACCAGGTCCATGTCGTGCTCGACCATCAGGATCGCGCGGCCCTCGTCCGCCAGCTCGCGCAGCAGCGCGCCGAACGCGTCGGACTCGCTCTCGTCCAGGCCCGAGGAGGGCTCGTCGAGCAGGAGCAGCTCGGGGTCGCAGGCCAGGCAGCGGGCGAGCTCCAGCAGCCGAGCGGCTCCGGTGGGGATCGAGTCGGCACGCTCAGTGGCGTAGTCCCAGATCCCCACCCGGTCCAGGAGTGCCTCGACGTCGGCGGACGACGGCCGGACCAGGCCGGTCAGCCCGGCGTGGATGTCGTGGGCCACCCGGACGTTGTCGCGGACCGTCAAGGACCCGAACGCCTCGAGCCGCTGGAAGGTCCGGCCGATCCCCCTACGGGCCCGGCGGTGCACCGGCAGGGAGGTGATCGAACGGCCCTTGAACCGCACCTTGCCCTTGGTCGGCTTCTGCAGCCCGCTGATCACGTTGAAGCACGTGGTCTTGCCAGCGCCGTTGGGGCCGATCAGCCCGGTCACCTGACCACGGTCGGCTTCGAACGTGGCCTCGTTGACCGCGACGACCCCGCCGAACCGGACGACGACGCGGTCGACCTCGAGGAGCGTCATCGGTCCACCTCCACCTTGCTGCCGGTCGGGTCGGGATCGACGCCCACCGACACCAGGGGAACGTCGGACGCCCCGGCCGCCGTCAGGCGTTCCTCGGCCAAGCCACCCTGGGGCATCAGCCCGTCGAGCCGTTCACGCAGCCGCGGCTCCAGGCGGGACCGCAGGACGCGGCCGAGCTTGAACAGGTGGTTGGCGATTCCGTTGGGATCCCGACCCAGCGCGACGGCGCCGAACCCCACGACGACGAACAGGAGGCCGGCGAGCTCGGGATGGGAGGACTGCCAGACCGGCATCAGCATCAGGGCGGTGCCGCCGAGCAGGGCGCCGGTCACCGAGGTGACCCCGAAGACGACGGCCAGCAGCAGCATCAGCAACGACTGGAAGTAGAGGAAGTCGGCCGCGCCGATACTGCCGCGGAGCCCCGCGAACAACGCACCGGCGAGCCCGGCGATCGAGGCAGAGAGCCCGAAGAGGCCCACCCGGAACCATCGGAGGTCCAGCCCGAGCGTGCCGCACGCGGACGGGCTGTCGCGCATCGCGATGAGGAGCCGCCCGAGGACCCCGCGGCGCAGGGCGAGCACGCCGAACGCGGTCACGACGAACACCAGCGCCATCACCCACACGTAGACCGCGTCGCTCCCGAGGCTGATCCCGGCCACGGAGAGGCGCTCGGTCTGCAGGGTGCCGTTGAACTTGAAGGCCCAGTCCTGCTGGAAGATCATCTTGTCCATCAGGACCGCGAACGCCAGCGTCGAGAGCGCCAGGTAGAGGCCGGTCAGCCTCAGCACGGGGATCGCGACCAGCGCGCCGACGCCGCCGGCGATCAGGGAGGCGAGCACCAGCCCGTAGAGGTTGGGCTCGTCGAGCTTGGCGTAGGCCAGCGCACCGACCCCTGCGAACGTGAACTGCGCCAGCGAGACGTGGCCGCCGTAGCCGGTGAGGAGCACCATCGAGAGCATCACGATGGCGTACGTCGCCGCGGTCCCGACCAGCAGCAGGTCGGAGGTCGAGAGCCCCGCGACCACCACCGCCACCATGCCGAGCAGACCGACCCCCCAGGCGCCGGCCGATCGGAACGTCGGCACCGGAGCCGTGACGATGCCCTTGACCTGGCCGATCCGCAGCTGTGCCTGCGGCATCGCCAGCATGATCGTGAACAGGAACAGCGCGGGGATGACGGGGCGGACCGTCGACCAGAAGCCCTCGGTGGGCAGATAGGCGACCGCGTAGGACTCTGCGATCCCGAGACCCATGGCGCCGACGAAGGTGAGCGGCAGGCTCTTGAGCCGTCCGAGCATCGCCGCCGCATAGGCGTTGATCACCAGCAGCGTGAGGGCGTAGTAGTCCAGGCCCACGCTCGGGGTGAGGAGGATGCCTCCGAGCGCGGCCAGCGCCACCCCGATCGCCCAGGAGAGGGCGGCGACCGTGTCGGGACGCCCGCCGAAGAGCTTGAGCAGCTCGGGGTTGTCGACCGACGCGCGCATCGCCGTACCGATGCGGGTGAAGTTCAGAAGCCCGTAGAGCAGTCCGGCGACCACGACGGAGCAGATGATGGTGATCAGCTGGTGCGCGGTGACGTAGGTGTCGCCCAGCTGCCAACCGGTCTCCGGGTGGAACGGGAGCAGCACCCGCGGCGCCGGCGGCCAGATCTGTTGGGCGAGACCGATGATCCCCACCAGCAGTCCCACCGTGACGACCAGCGACACCGACACCGGACCCTCCCCCAGCCCCCGGGCCACGAACCGCTGGGTGAACCAGCCGACCGCCGGCGCCACGACCAGCAGCACCAGGGCGAGCGCGAGCAGCGTCGGCATCCCCTGCCGGATCGTGAAGTCCCAGAAGGTGAAGGCCAGCAGCATGCTGAAGGCGCCGTGCGCGATGTTGAACACCCGGGTCGTGGTGTAGGTCAGCACCATCCCGCTGGCGACGATCGCGTATGCCGCGCCGGTGAACAGGCCGAGCAGCGTGAAGGCGAACAACGAGCTCATGTCAGCGGTCTCACTTGGCGTTCACGACTTGGCCGCACATGAAGTCTCCTGGCGACACCTTCCGCCAGCCGCCGGAGTACTGGATCACCATCGTGCACGGCGAGGTGACGCGCCCGCCCACGTTCTGCGGCGAGTGGGCACCGTTGCCCGTCCATGCCTTCGTCCCAGCGAGCTCGCCGATCATCGTCGAACGGCTCAGCTTGCCGCCGAGGCCGATCGCCTTCTCCACGAACAGCCGGGCGGCCGACCAGGCGTACAGCCCGTAGAAGTTGGGGTCCGCACCGGGCTTCACCTGCTGGAGCCAGGAGAGGTAGGTCTGGATCTCGGAGTTCGAGCGGTTCTCGAACAGGTCGGTGGTCGAGTAGACGTAGACGTCCTCGGCGAGGCTGCCGGCCTGCTCGACGTAGCGCGCGTCGTAGATCGTCGGGTCCTGGAGGTAGACGTCCGGCTTGTAGCCCTGCTGCTGCATCGCCTGCTGCAGCTTGACCGTGTTCTGGTAGGGGCCGGTGTAGACGACCATCTTGATGCCCTTGTCCTTGAGCTGCTGGACGTAGGGCGCGAAGTTGAACTCCGCGACGTCGATCCCCTGGCGGTAGTCGACCTCCCAGCCGATCTTCTCCCAGGCGTCGGCCTGGTAGTTCGCGTTCTCGGGGGCCGCACCGCCGTTGATCCACAGCACGCCGACACTCTCGGTCGCGTCCTTGTGCTCCTTCATGAACCACTTGGCGTAGGAGTCGGGGATCAGGAACGGCTGGGTCGCGTAGGTCGCGAAGCAGGTCGAGCACGCGCCCCGTTCCGAGGTGGTGCTGACCGTACGGATGTCCGGGAGGCCGCAGCCCTCCGCCGGCCCGACGCCGCCGGAGTCGAAGGCGCCCATGGAGCCGACCGCGGCGAAGGCGTCCTCGCAGGCCTTCGCGTAGGCCTGCTGGTCCGCGCCGGCGTCGGCCCGGCTGTCGAGCGGGAGCACCTCCAGCTTGCGGCCGCAGATGTCGCCCTGGGAGTTGAAGAACGCGGCGTACGCGCGCACAGCGAGCTGGGACGCCTCGAAGATGCCCGGCACCGGGCCGGAGATGTCGGCGACGTTGGCCAGCACGATCTTGTCGTCGGTGATGCCCGTCGTGTTCTTGAACCCGTCGCACGAGGCCTTCTTGGTGTTGCCCGTCGCGTCGTCGTCGGTTCCGGGCGCACCCGTGTCCGCGTCGGGGTCCGCGCCGGGGTCGGAACCCGGGTCGCTCCCTGACCCGCTGTCCGTCCCCGGGCCCGCACCCGTGTCGGCACCGGGGCCGACATCGGAACCGGGGTCGGCGCCTGGGACGGTGTCCGCTGCTGGGTCCACCCCCGGCTGCTGGCCGCCGGCCTGGGCCACCGTTTCGGGATCGAGTCGGGAGCCGCAGGCGGCGAGGAGAATGATCATCGTCGTCGCGACGACGGCATTACGAGCACGGACCACGCGGGAGCACCTTCGTCTGAGTGCCGTCGGCGACGGCTAGAACAGGTTCTAGACAACAAGAACGAGGCACTGTGACCCAGGACACCTCTGCGCCGTAAATGTGACGTGGCTCACATCTGGTCGATCACCGGCCACGACCTGGACGACAGGGGGCGCCCGAGCCATGGCTCCCCACATGCAGGCGCCGGTCCCGAGACGGCGAGCCCTCCCGCCGCGCGTCGGACTAGGCGGGGAGAATGGCCCGCATGGCACGGCGTACACCCACCAATCCCCTTCCGGAGGACTTCGAGGAGCACATCCTCGACACCGACATCCGCGACGAGATGCAGTCGTCGTTCCTCGAGTACGCCTACTCCGTCATCTACTCCCGGGCCCTGCCGGACGCCCGTGACGGGCTCAAGCCCGTGCAGCGCCGGATCCTCTACACGCTCAACGACATGGGGATCCGCCCCGACCGCGGTCACGTGAAGTGCGCGCGCGTGGTCGGCGAGGTCATGGGCCGGCTGCACCCCCACGGCGACGGAGCGATCTACGACGCGCTGGTGCGCCTGGCCCAGCCGTGGTCGATGCGGCTGCCGATGATCGACGGGCACGGCAACTTCGGCTCCCCCGGTGGCGACGACCCGCCGGCTGCCATGCGTTACACCGAGTGCCGGATGGCGCCACCGGCCGCGGCGATGACCGAGTCCATCGACGAGAACACCGTCGACTTCCGGCCCAACTACGACAGCCGCGAGCTCGAGCCCGCCGTACTCCCCTCCGCGATCCCCAACCTGGTCGTCAACGGCACCACCGGCATCGCGGTCGGCATGGCCACCAACATGGCCCCTCACAACCTGGTCGAGGTCGTCCAGGCGCTGCGCCACCTGATCAAGCACCCCGGCACCGACGTCGACGGGCTGATGCGCTTCATCCCCGGCCCCGACCTGCCGACCGGCGGCAAGATCGTCGGTCTCGAGGGGATCCGCGACGCCTACGAGACCGGCCGCGGCACGTTCCGGATGCGCGCCACCGCCCGGATCGAGACGATCGGTCGGCGCAAGGGCATCGTCGTCACCGAGCTCCCCTACGCCGTCGGCACCGAGAAGGTCGTCGAGCGGATCAAGACCCTGGTGCAGAGCAAGAAGCTGCAGGGCATCGCCGACATGAAGGACCTCACCGACCGCCAGCACGGTCTCCGGCTGGTGATCGAGGTGAAGAACGGCTTCGTGCCCGAGGCGCTGCTGGAGCAGCTCTACAAGATGACGCCGATGGAGGACACGTTCGGCATCAACAACGTCGCGCTCGTCGACGGCCAGCCGCGGACGCTGGGCCTCAAGGAGATGCTGACGGTCTTCCTCGACCACCGCTACGAGGTGGTCCGCCGCCGGTCCCAGTTCCGCCGCGACAAGAAGGCCGAGCGGCTCCACCTGGTCGACGGCCTCCTGATCGCCCTCCTCGACATCGACGAGGTGATCCAGGTGATCCGCACGAGCGACGACTCGGCGGCCGCCAAGGAGCGGTTGATCTCGGTCTTCGACCTGTCGCAGGCCCAGGCCGACTACATCCTCGAGATGCAGCTGCGCCGGCTCACCCGGTTCTCCCGGATCGAGCTGGAGAAGGAGCAGGAGACGCTCCGGCGCGAGATCGAGGAGCTCGAGGCCATCCTCGCCGACGAGGACCTCCTCAAGCGGGTGGTCAGCGACGAGCTGGGCGAGGTCGCCAAGTCGTTCGGCACCCCTCGCCGCACGGTCCTGCTGGAGTCGGCCGGCACGGCGGTGACGGCGGCCGCGGCTCCCCTCGAGGTGCCCGACGACCCGTGCTTCGCGCTGCTGTCGTCGACGGGTCTGCTCGCCCGCACCAGCAGCGACGAGCCGGTCGGCACCGGCGGCGCGCGTGCCAACCACGACGTGGTCGTCTCCGCGGTCCGTACGACGGCGCGGGGCGAGGTCGGCATCCTGACCTCGGCCGGGCGGCTGGTGCGCCTGGGCGTGCTCGACCTGCCCGCGATCCCCCCGTCGGCCAACGAGTCCCACCTCCAGGGCGGCGTACCCCTGACCGAGATCTTGTCGCTCGCCGCCGGCGAGCGTGCCCTCGCGCTCTGCACGCTGGCCACCGACGGACCCGGCCTCGCGCTCGGCACGCGCCAGGGCGTCGTGAAACGGGTCAACCCTGAGGTGCTCGGCAAGGACGAGTGGGACGTCATCGGCCTCAAGGACGGCGACGAGGTGGTCGGGGCGGCCGAGCTGCGCACCGGCGAGGAGGAGCTCTGCTTCGTGACCTCCGACGCCCAGCTGCTGCGGTTCCCCGCGTCGAACGTGCGCCCGCAGGGTCGCTCCGGCGGCGGCATGGCAGGTGTCCGGGTGGCCGACGGCGAGCGGGTCGTCTGGTTCGGCGCCCTCGACCTCCCGGCGTACGACGACGGCGCGGTGCTCGTCACCGCGTCCGGGTCGTCGACCGCCCTCCCCGGCACCGAGCCCGGCGCACTCAAGGTGACCGACTTCGCGGAGTACCCGCCCAAGGGACGGGCGACCGGCGGCGTCCGCTGCCACCGCTTCCTCAAGGGCGAGGACACGCTCGTCTTCGCGTGGGCCGGGCCGGCGCCGGCGCGCGCCGCGGCCGCGAGCGGCGCTCCGGTCGACCTCCCGGCCGCCACCGGCCGACGTGGCGGCTCGGGCATGCCCGGCAGCCAGCCGCT
>NZ_JACEHF010000049.1 GCF_014180685.1 Nocardioides pelophilus
GGGGGGGGTGGGGGGTCCCAGGGGATGGTGACGACCTGGGCCGCGTAGGCCAGGCCGGCGCCGAAGGCGACCAGAAGGGCGACGTCGCCCGACTTCGCGTCGCCGTCGCGGATCATCCGCTCGAGGGCGAGCGGGACCGAGGCCGCGGAGGTGTTGCCGGCGTCGACGATGTCGCGAGCGATGCGGACGTGCGCGGGGAGCTTCATCGCGCGCGCCATGGCATCGGTGATCCGGTTGTTGGCCTGGTGGGGGACGAAGCAGTCGAGCTCGTCGACGGTGATCCCGGCCCGGTCGAGGGCCTGCTGTGCCACCTTGGCCATGGAGTATGACGCCCAGCGGAACACCGCGTTGCCCTGCATCACCAGGTGCGGCATCTCGGGTGAGTCGGACGCGAGCACGTCGCGCCAGTCCTCGCGCTGCCGGATCAGGTCGTACTGCTCGCCGTCGGAACCCCAGACGACGGGGCCGATCGCCGGCGTCTCGGACGGACCGATCACGGCCGCGCCGGCGCCGTCGGCGAAGATGAACGCCGTGCCGCGGTCGGTGTTGCTGGTGATGTCGGAGAGCCGCTCGACACCGATCACCAGGACGTAGCGGGCGCTGCCGCCCCGCACCAGGTCGGACGCGAGGGCCACGCCGTGGCAGAAGCCGGCGCACGCGGCGGAGATGTCGAACGCGGCGGCCTGGTCGGTGCCGAGCTCGTGGGCGACAGCGGTCGCCGCCGACGGCGTCTGGAGCAGGTGGCTGACCGTCGCGACGATCACGCAGTCGACCTGGCGCGGGTCGACGCCGGCGTGGGCGAGCGCGTCGCGGGAGGCGGCCACCGACATCGCGACGACGGTCTCGGAGTCGTCGGCGAAGCCCCGGGTCTTGATGCCGGAGCGCTGCTGGATCCACTCGTCACTCGAGTCGATCGCGTCGACGATCTCGGCGTTGGGCACCAGCCGGGCGGGCCGGTAGGCGCCGATGCCCAGGATGCCGGCGTACGACGCGCCCTGGTCGGTCTGCAACGGACGGCCCGTCGTGCCCGTCGCGGTCACGCGGCGCCGCCCGCGGGGTGCAGGCGTACCAGGGGCTGGCCGGGCGCGACCGGGTCGCCGTCCTCGACGAGCCACTCGACGACCTGGCCGCCGTGCGACGAGGTGACCTCGATCCGGTCGCGCAGGCTGGCGACGTCGCCGATCGTGACGCCCGGCGCCAGGACGCCGGAGTCGGCAGCGTGCTCGTCGCGGTGGAAGACACCCTTGACGGGGGAGACGACCATCCGCCAGGTCGGGCTGGTCTCGATCGGCGAGGCCTCACCGTGCTTCTCGACGAACGCGCGCGCGTCGTCGAGCTGGTCGGGCCCGTCGAGCGCGAAGGTCTCGACCGGCATGCCGCGGCCGCGGAAGTACCGCTTCGCGATGCCGGTCAGGGTCCCGGCCGGCGGCATCTCGAGGATGCCGGTGACGCCGAGGTCGGCCATCGACTCCAGGCACAGGTCCCAGCGCACCGGGCGCGCGATCTGGCCGACGATGCGGCTCAGGACCTCGGCGCCGTCGTGGATCACGCTGCCGTCGCGGTTCGAGATGAACCGGGTGCGGGGGTCGTGGACGGAGATCGAGCGGGCGAGCCCGGCCACGTGGTCCACCGCCGGCGCCATGTGGGGCGTGTGGAAGGCACCAGCCACCGAGAGCGGGCGCAGCTTCGCCTTGGGGGGAGGGTCAGCGGCGAGCGCTGCGAGCTGCTCCACGGTGCCGGCGGCGACCACCTGGCCG
Organism: Nocardioides pelophilus; assembly: GCF_014180685.1. Classification (GTDB taxonomy): domain Bacteria; phylum Actinomycetota; class Actinomycetes; order Propionibacteriales; family Nocardioidaceae; genus Nocardioides; species Nocardioides pelophilus. The sequence continues at coordinate 1,758 of NZ_JACEHF010000049.1, forward strand.
GGTCCGTTGTCGTTGGCGGCGACGAGGCCGTGGCGCGCGAGCGTGTCGAGCACCGCGTCCCGGTCGCCGCCGAGCACTGCGGTCATGCCGGTCGGTGTCGCTGCTGCGGCGTCGGCCATGGCACGGCCGCGCTCGCGCACGAGCACCATCGCCTGCTCCGCGCTGATGACGCGGGCACCGGTCGCTGCTGCGATCTCGCCCACGCTGTGGCCGGCGACCGCGCCGAGCTTGGTGTAGGCATCAGCAGGGTGCGGGAAGAGCTCGAGCGCCGTGACCAGCGTCGTCGCCACGAGGAGCGGCTGCGCGATCTGGGTCTCGCGGATCTCGGCCTCGTCCGCCTCGGTGCCGCAGTGGGCGAGGTCGAGGCTGGCGACGGTGGACAGCCAGTCGAACCGCGCAGCGAACGTCGGCTCCTTCAACCAGGGTTGGAGGAAGCCGGGGGTCTGGGCCCCCTGTCCGGGGGCGACGATGACGAGCACCTGTCCAGCGTGCCTCGCCGCGAGTCCCAAGCGCGCCTCCGGAGCTCACGAACTCGCCGACCGTCGTTTGTGGGGTTCCTACAAACGGCCGAGTGCCAGCGCGAGCTGGAGGGTGAGCGCGTCGCGGGGCCGGGAGGGCGTGAGCCCGGTCAGGTCGGCGATCTGGCCGAGGCGGTAGCGCACCGTGTTGGGGTGCACGAACAGCGCTCGCGCGGTCGGCTCGATCGAGGCCCCATGGGCGAAATAGGCCGACAGCGTCTCGACGAGGGTCCCCCGTGCCTGGGCCAGCGGCTCGTAGATCCCGTCGATCGCCTCCATCCGGGCCCACTCGTCGCCGGCCAGGATCCGCTCCGGGAGCAGGTCGTGACTGAGCACCGGCCTTGGTGCCTCCGGCCAGCCGGCGGCAGCGCGGATCGCCGCGGTCGCAGCCTGGGCCGACAGGTAGGCGTGACCGAGGTCGGCCGCCACCGGTCCGACCACGACCGGCCCGTCGCCGAACAGGCCGACCACCGCACGGGCCGCCTTCTCCGGGTCGGTCACGCCGCCGAGGATCACCACCAGCCGGTGGCCCTGCACCGCGCCGAGAGCGTCCATCCCCGCGGCACCGGCCGCCCGTCGTACGGCGTCGATGACTCCGGCGTCGGTGTGCTCGGCCGGGGCGTTGCCGAGCACCACCGCGACGTCGCCCCGGGCGCCCCAGCCGACGGCGCTGGCCCGGGACAGGACCGCGTCGTCGGTCTCGTCGCGCAGCACGGCGTCGACGACGAGCGCCTCCAGACGCGCGTCCCAGGCGCCGCGCACCTCGGCGGCCCGGGCATAGACCTCCGCGGTCGCGAAGGCGGCCTCCCGGGCGTAGAGGAGCACGGCGTCGTGCGCGTCGCGGACGTCGGCGGGGTCGAGGATGCTCTCGAGGTTCTGCTCGACGACCTCGATGCTCAACCGGATCAGCTCGACCGTCTGGTGGAGGGGGATGGTCCCGGCCAACGCGGGCGGCGCCACGCCGAACAGGTTCGCCTCCGGGGCCTGCCCGAAGGACGGTGAGGCGGAGTCCTGCTTGAACCACTCGATGAAGTCCCGGATGCCGGCCTGCACGATCAGCCCGACCCAGGACCGCTCCTGGGGGTCGAGCTCGGCGAACCACGGCAGGTCGGTCTCCATCCGCGTGGTGGCGGCCGTGCCGAGCTTGCCCGCCGCGCTGCGGAGCTGACGGACCGCGCGCGCCCGCGGGTTCGGGGTTCGGGACACGCCTGCAGCCTACGGACCCAGCCCGGTTACGAGCGCAATCGTGATGCGGGATTTACACACCGCGCCTGTTTGCCGCCCGGCGCCCGTGGTTGAATCCTTCACCTGCCCAGGCGAACTCCGGAAGGAAACCCATGCCGATCGATGCTGCACCTTCCGAGGTCCAGTTCGTCACCATCCACGGCAAGCGGCGGGCATTCGTCAAGACGGGGTCCGGGCCGGCACTCCTTCTCCTCCACGGCCTCGCCTGCGACCGCACCACCTGGGACACCGTGATCCCGCTCCTGGCCAAGAAGTACACGGTGATCGCGCCCGACCTGCTCGGCCACGGTCTCTCCGACAAGCCGCGCGCCGACTACACGCTCGGCGGCTACGCCAACGGCATGCGCGACCTGCTCACCCTGCTCGGCATCGACAAGGTGACCGTCGTCGGCCACAGCTTCGGCGGCGGCGTGGCGCTGCAGTTCGCCTACCAGTTCCCGGAGCGCACCCAACGGCTGATGCTGGTGTCCGCCGGCGGACTCGGCCCGGAGGTGTCGCTCGCGGTCAAGCTGATCCAGGCGCCCGGCTGGGAGCAGGTGATGCGGATCCTGACCCTGCCCGGCCTCCGCCACCTGGAGACCGGAGCGCTGCGGGCGCTGGCGACGTACGGCGGCGGAGGACTCCGCAAGTACACCCGCGACCTCGACGAGGTCGCCACCATCGTCGAGTCGTGGCGCGACCGGCACACCCGGTTCGCGATCCGTCACCTGGTGCGGGCGGTGGTCGACTGGAAGGGCCAGATCGTCACCATGTCCGATCGCGCCTACCTGACCGAGACCATGCCGATGGCGGTCGTGTGGGGTCGCGACGACCACGTCATCCCGGTCCGCCACTCGAGCAACGCCGCCACGCTGGCTCCGGAGGCGATGGTCACCGTGCTGCCCGACAGCGGCCACTTCCCGCACCGCGACCACCCCGAGGAGTTCGTCCGGCTCCTCGACCAGTTCGTCAGCACCACCGAGCCGTCGGTCTACAACCGCGCTCGGTTCCGGCGGTTGCTGCGCAACGGCGCCACCGTGGCGCCGCCCCCCTTGCGCAGCGTCATTGCCTGACCTGACGGTCAGGCGTCTCCGCCCTCCTGGAGGACGCCCGCGACCGCGGTCGGGTCGTCGATCCGGTACTGGGTGAACGCCTTCTCGACCACGGCCGAGTCGATCTCGCCGGCGTCGGCCAGGGCCTGCAGGGCTTGTACGACGACCGACTGGGCGTCGATCTGGAAGAACCGGCGGGCGGCGGGGCGGGTGTCGGCGAAGCCGAACCCGTCGGCGCCGAGGACGCGGTAGTCCTCCGGCACCCAGCGAGCGATCTGCAGCGGAACGGCCCGCATGTAGTCGGACACGGCGATCACCGGTCCGGAGGAGCCGCTGAGCCGCTGCGTCACGAACGGGGTCGGCGGGGTCTCGCCGGGGTGGCCGAAGCTCCAGTGCTCGGACGCGACCGCGTCGCGAGCCAGCTCGTTCCACGAGGTCACCGACCAGAGGTCCGCGGCCACGCCCCACTCGTCACGGAGCAGCTGGGCTGCCTCCTCGATCCACGGCAGCGCGACACCGGAGGCCAGCAGGCGGACCCGCGGGCCGTCCCCGTCGGCGACCCGGACCTGGTGGATGCCTCGCAGGATGCCCTCGACGTCGACGTCGGCCGGCTCGGCGGGCTGGCTGACCGGCTCGTTGTAGACGGTGATGTAGAAGATGACGTTCTCGCCGTTGCCGTCGGGGCCGCCCGTGCCGTACATCCGCTCGAGCCCGCTGCGCATGATGTGGGAGATCTCGTAGGCGTAGCCCGGGTCGTAGTGGACGACGGCCGGGTTGGTCGCCGCCAGGAGCGGCGAGTGACCGTCGGCGTGCTGGAGCCCCTCACCGGTCAGCGTCGTGCGGCCCGCGGTGGCGCCGATCAGGAAGCCGCGCGCGAGCTGGTCGGCCATCGCCCAGATCGAGTCGCCGGTGCGCTGGAACCCGAACATCGAGTAGAAGATGTAGAACGGGATCATGTGCTCGCCGTGCGTGGAGTACGCCGAGCCCGCCGCGGTCGCCGAGGCGACGGCTCCCGCCTCGGAGATCCCCTCGTGCAGCATCTGGCCCTGGGGGGACATCTTGTAGGCCAGCAGCAGCTTGCGGTCGACCGACTCGTAGGTCTGCCCGGCCGGGTCGTAGACCTTGGCCGACGGGAACATCGAGTCCATGCCGAAGGTGCGGTACTCGTCGGGCGCGATCGGCACGAACCGCTTGCCGATCTCGGGGTCCTTCATCCAGTCCTTGAGCAGCCGGACCACGGCCATGGTGGTGGCGATCTTGTTCTTGCCCGACCCCTGCTTGAGCTCGGCGTACACCTTGTCGCCCGGGAGGGTCAACGGCTTCGCGCGGAGCACCCGCCGGGGGAGGGAACCGCCGAGCGAGCGCCGACGCTCGAGCATGTACTCGATCTCGGGCGACTCCATGCCCGGGTGGAAGAACGGCGCGGTGCCCTTCTCCTCGTACGTCGTCTCGAGGTCGCGGTCGGAGATCGGCAGGTAGAGCCGGTCGCGGAACTTCTTCAGGTCCGCCATGGTCAGCTTCTTCATCTGGTGCGTGGCGTTCTTGCCCTCGAGGGAGTCGATCGTCCAGCCCTTGATGGTGTGCGCCAGGATCACCGTCGGCTGCCCGGTGTGCTTGGTCGCGGAGTCGAACGCGGCGTACACCTTGCGGTAGTCGTGGCCGCCGCGCGGCAGCTTCTCGATCTGCCGGTCGGTCATGTGCTCGACCATCTTGCGCAGCCGCGGGTCCGGGCCGAAGAAGTGCTCCCGGTTGTAGGCGCCGTCCTCGACCGAGAACGTCTGGAACTGGCCGTCGGGCGTGGTGTTCATCTGGTTGACGAGCACGCCGTCGACGTCACGGGCGAGCAGCTCGTCCCACTCGCGGCCCCAGATCACCTTGATCACGTTCCAGCCGGCGCCGCGGAAGTTGGCCTCGAGCTCCTGGATGATCTTGCCGTTGCCGGTGACCGGGCCGTCGAGCTGCTGCAGGTTGCAGTTGATCACCCACACCAGGTTGTCGAGCTCCTCGCGGGCAGCGATGCGGATCGCGCCGAGCGACTCGGGCTCGCCCATCTCGCCGTCGCCGAGGAACGCCCATACGTTCTGCTCGCTGGTGTCCTTGATCCCGCGGTTCTGGAGGTAGCGGTTGAACCGCGCCTGGTAGATCGAGTTGATGGCGGTCAGGCCCATCGACACCGTCGGGAACTCCCAGAAGTCCGGCATCAGCCGGGGGTGGGGGTACGAGGGCAGCCCGGCCCCGACGCCGTGCTGGACCTCCTGCCGGAACCGCGAGAGCTGCTGCTCGTCGAGCCGTCCCTCGAGGTAGGCGCGGGCGTAGATGCCGGGGGAGCCGTGGCCCTGGATGAAGATCTGGTCGCCACCTCCCGGGTGGTCCTTGCCGCGGAAGAAGTGGTTGAAGCCGACCTCGTACAGGCTGGCGGACGACTGGTAGGTCGCGATGTGCCCGCCGACCTCGAGTCCCTTGCGGTTGGCGCTCGACACCATCACCGCGGCGTTCCAGCGGATGAACGCGCGGATCCGCCGCTCGATCTCCTCGTCGCCCGGGAACCAGGGCTCGCGCTCCGGCGGGATGGAGTTGATGTAGTCGGTGCTCCGCAGGGCGGGCACCCCGACCTGCTTCTGCCGGGCCCGCTCGAGCAGGCGCAGCATGATGTAGCGGGCGCGCTCACGCCCGCGCTCGTCGAGCAGCGAGTCGAAGGAAGCGATCCAGTCCTGGGTCTCATCGGGGTCGATGTCCGGGAGCTGGGTCGGCAGGCCCTCGTGGATCACCGCCGGGGCGGGGGTGTTGCGGGCAGTGGGAGTGGGGTCGGCGTCTCCGGTCACCCGGCCATCGTGGCACCTATCGGTCCTGCACAAAATCTACCCAGCGGTAGCCCCTCCTGCGGACGCCGCTTGCGCCGTCGCCCCAACTCCGCTGGACTACTCCCGACACCTCGGGGATCGACCCCGACAATCGCAATGGACTGGAGGAACCCGTGAGCGCGACCGCGGACGGCGGGACCGATTCGAGCGGACCCGCCAACCGGCTCGGATTCAAGGCGGGCATGGTCGTCCAAGAGCTCGGGTGGGACCAGGACGCAGACGACCAGCTCAGGATCGCCATCGAGGACGCCATCGACGGCGACATGGTCGACGGCGACTACGGCAACGTGGTCGAGGCCGTCGTGCTGTGGTGGCGCAGCGACGACGGCGACCTCGTCGACGGGCTCTTCGACTCGATCACCGACCTCGTCGGCGGCGGGATGATCTGGCTGCTGACCCCCAAGGTGGGGCGGCCGAACGCCGTCGACCCGGCCGACATCGCCGAGGCGGCACCGATCGCCGGGCTCGCGCTGACGACCACGGCGACCGTGGGCAGCGAGTGGGTCGCGACCAAGCTGATCGCGCCGCGAACCATCAGCTGACCACCGCTCCGACAGGTGGTGCCGAGGTTGTAACGTCGGCGGCTATGGGATCGATGAGCACGCGGGCGCGCGACGCCGCCGTCAGCCTGAAGACTCTGTCCGCTGCCGGCATCGTGCGGCCGTACGGCCCGCGCACGCTGGTCGGCATCGTCGGCGCGCTCCGCAAGTGGGGCACCACCCCGGCGGGCGGGTTCAAGAGCCTGGCGCTGCGGATGCCCGACGGCGTCGCGATCATCGACGAGCGCGGCCAGGTGACCTTCGGCGAGCTGCACCGCCGTACCAACGCCCTGGCGAACGCGCTGGCGGCTCGCGGCGTCCGTGAGGGCGACGGCGTCGCCGTGATGTGCCGCAACCACCGCGGCTTCATCGAGGCGTCGATCGCGATCAACAAGGTCGGCGCCGACGTGCTCTACCTCAACACCGCGTTCGCCGGGCCGCAGCTCAAGGACGTCGTGGCGCGCGAGAAGCCGCGGGTCGTCGTCTACGACGAGGAGTTCGAGGGACTCCTCGAGGGCGTCGAGATCGAGCACCGGGTGATCGGCTGGACCGACGGCGACCCGGGCCCGGACAGCGTCGAGGAGCTGATCCGCACGGCGAGCTCGTTCGAGGAGCCGACGCCGCCGACCCGGACGCCGCGCACGATCATCCTCACCTCCGGCACCACCGGCACGCCCAAGGGCGCCCCACGGCCGCAGGCAGGCATCCCCGCCGCGGTCGCGCTGCTCTCCCGGATGCCGCTGAAGGCCGGCTGGACCTGTCACATCGCTGCGCCGCTCTTCCACACCTGGGGCTTCGCGCACTACCAGGCCGCGATGCTGCTGGGCACGACGATGGTGCTCACCCGGAAGTTCGAGCCCGAGAACGCGTTGCGGCTGCTCGCCGAGCACGACTGCGACTCGTTCGTCGTCATCCCCGTGATGCTCCAGCGGATCCTCGCGCTCCCCGACGAGACGCTCGACAAGTACCCCCTTCCGAGCCTCCAGGCCGTCGCCTCGTCGGGCTCGGCGCTCCCCGGCGACCTGCCGGAGCAGTGGATGGACCGCTTCGGCGACAACCTCTACTCGATCTACGGCTCGACCGAGGTCGCCTGGGCCAGCATCGCGACGCCGCAGGACCTGCGGGAGGCGCCCGGCACCGCCGGCGGGATCCCGCACGCGACCGTCGTGAAGATCCTCGACGCGGACGGCAAGGAGCTTCCGGTGGGCGAGTCCGGCCGGATCTTCGTCGGCAACGACCTCCAGTTCGAGGGCTACACCGGTGGCGGCCACAAGGAGATCATCGACGGGCTGATGTCGACCGGCGACGTCGGCAGGTTCGACAGCGAGGGACGGCTGTACGTCGAGGGCCGTGACGACGAGATGATCGTGTCGGGCGGGGAGAACGTCTTCCCCAAGGAGGTCGAGGACTGCATCTCGACCCTCGACGGGGTCGCCGACGTCGCTGCCGTCGGGGTCGACGACGACGACTACGGCAAGCGGCTGCGGGCCTTCGTGGTCTTCGCGGACGGCGCCGAGGTCTCCGAGGAGGACATCCGGAACCACGTGAAGTCCAACCTCGCCCGCTACAAGGTGCCGCGCGACATCGTGGTCCTCGAGGAGCTGCCCCGCAACGCCACGGGCAAGGTCCTCAAGCGCGAGCTCGCCCAGATGGACACCCCGTGACCGAAGCCGGACTCGCCCTCGGCGGGCCCGCGCCCGACTTCACCCTGCGCGACCAGTTCGGGCAGGACATCACGCTGTCGTCGTACCGGGGGACCAAGGCGGTGCTGATCCTCTTCTACCCGTTCGCGTTCAGCGGCGTCTGCTCCGGGGAGATGAGCTCGCTCCGGGCCCGGCTCGACGAGTTCCTGACGTTCGACACCGAGGTGGTCGCGATCTCCTGCGACCCGATCTACTCGCTGCGGGCCTGGTCGGACGCAGAGGGGCTGAACTTCGCACTGCTGAGCGACTTCTGGCCGCACGGCGAGGTGACCCGCGCCTACGGCGTCTTCGACGAGTCGGCGGGCGCCCCGCTGCGGTCGTCGTACGTCATCGACCGCGACGGCAACCTCGCCTGGGCCGTCCACAACGCCCTCTCCGCCGGCCGCGACCTCGACGAGCACCTCAAGCAGCTGCGCGCCGCCGTCGACTGATGGCCCGGGCGGACTAACGCGGTAGTCCTTTCGGATGATTTTTCCCGCGAAGTGACCTTTGCCCCTTGGACGGATGTTTCCGTCTCGCTACAGTTCGTTTCGTCGAACCGCTGGTGACCCGAGACGCCAGCGGTTCGGCCTTTTTGTTTGGGCCGAGCGTGTCGCGGATCGTGTGGCGCCGCCTGGGCCATCGCTTCGCTCGGCCCGCGGGCGTCACACGATGCGGCTTCGCCGCGCGCGCCCCGCTGCCGGCCTGGAGGGCGTTTCGGGGTGATCGGTGCCGGACGGTAGGCTCGCGGCCGCTGAATGCGGGCGCATAGCTCAGCGGTAGAGCTCCTGCCTTACAAGCAGGCGGTCACAGGTTCGATCCCTGTTGCGCCCACCTCGAGAGCACCGGGCGCCGTCACCGACCGGGCGGCGTCCACACCCGGAGACCGGCGACCCGGTGGTCGCCCACGGCCATGCCGAGGGCGACGAACCAGCCGACCACGGTCCAGCCCGTGAAGAAGTTGATCGCCCCGATCGCCGGCGCGTTGGCCTTGCCGCGGGTGGTGGCGATCGCCCAGGGCAGCAGGTAGCCGCAGGTCGCGAAGGTCGCGACCCAGGTGACCAGTGCTTGGCGCGCGCGGTCCTGCTTGTCGGTGACGATCTCCAAGTACATGGGCGCACCTTAGTAGGAGTGCGAGCTCGGAATCGTCGGTGAGAGTCCTCTCACCGACGACTCATGAGGGACTCACCGGCTCCGTATTGGCTCTTCCTCAACGCCGACAACGACAAGGAAGGGCGAACACGATGAAGATCAATCCGCTCCGGATGATGACCCTGGGACTCGCCGGGCTGGTCGCCACCGGCCTGATGGCCTTCCAGCAGAGCGCCAGCGCCGGCTTCGACCAGTCGGTCCTCAAGCGCGACGAGGACACCCCCGACGTCGTACTGGTGGACGACGACGATGCCGACGACACCAACCGGCTGGCTCGGGACACCCACACCAACACCAACAGCCGGTCCCGCAACACCGGCAGCGACAACTCCCGCACGGGCGACCGCAGCGGCCGCGACGACAGCCGCAGCGGGCGGCGGGTGAAGGACTGGACGGGCGACAACACGAACTCGCGGCGTCGGGACTGGTCGCAGAACCGCACCAACGACCGCTCCCGCCACAACACCCGGTGACCCGGTGAGCCCGACCCTCGCGCCAGCGGCCGACGCCAGCTGGGGCCTGCGGGAAGGCGACGCGATCACCCCCGAGCTGACCGCCCTGCGGCTGCTCGGGGGTGGCTCGGCGTACGAGGCCTTCCTCGCCTTCGACGAGATCACCTACGGCCCAGTGGTGGTCAAGGTGGTCCGGCCGACCGAGGTCGACGACCCCGAGACCCTGCACGGGCTCGAGCGGGAGGCGACCGCGCTGGAGATCGCCAACCATCCCGTCGTCGTCCGCGGGCTTCGGTACGACGCCGACGGTCCTCGGCCGCACCTCGTGCTCGAGCACATCGAGGGGCCGCGCCTGTCCACGCTCATCCGACGGTACGGGCGACTGTCGGAGCAGCAGTACGTGCCGCTCGCGATCGACATCGCCTCGGCGCTGCACTACTTCCGGTACGTCGACGTCTGCCACCTCGACATCAAGCCGAGCAACCTGATCATGGGCTCTCCCGCCCGGCTGATCGACCTGTCCGTCGCGCGGTCCGCAGCGGCCGCCGCCGCGATCAAGGGCGTGATCGGGACCGACGCCTACCTGGCACCCGAGCAGGCCGCGCCGGGCGGGGCCGGCCGCGAGGGTGGCGAGGTGCCGAGCTTCGCGAGCGACGTGTGGGGGCTGGGGGCCACCCTCTTCCACGCGATCGCAGGGGAGCGGCCGTTCCCCGAGGGCAACCGGGACGGCGCGACTCCTGCCGAGCGGCACCCGCAGGTGGTCGAGCCACCCGGTGAGCTGCCTTCCGGGGTGCCACCGGAGGTCGTCGCAGTCATCAGCTCCGCGCTCGCTCCGCGGCCGGACGACCGCCCGTTGCCCCACGAGATCGCCGAGGCGCTCGAGCCGGTGCTCGCGCGGCAGCCGAAGGCGCGGCTGACGTTCAAGGTGAATGCCCGCCCGGTCTGAGGGCCGAGTGCGGAGACAACTGCACATCTGCACCGGAATCCGCTGGCCGCGAGGCTTCCCGGACCGGACAACGGCGCAGATGTGCAGTTGTCCACCGACAGCGGTTCAGGCGTGGCCCGGGAAGTGCTGCTGCCACCGGCGCGACAACGTCTTCGGCGTGCCCGGCATCCGGCGCTCGAGCAGCAGGCGGTGGATCTTCGCGACCGTGTGGCCGGGGGTGGAGTAGATGCCCCTGCCGGTGACCACGACGATCCGCCAGCGGTCGTCCTCGATCCGCTCCCGCCGTTCGAGGTCCGACTCCCACTGGCTCTCGCGCTCGATGTGGTGGCGCCCGTCGTACTCGACGATCAGGCGGGCCCGCGGCCAGCAGAGGTCGTAGCGCCGGAACCCCAGGCCGTCCTCGTCGCCGAAGGTTCGGTTCACCACGGGTTCGGGGAGCCCGGCGAGGAGGATGAGCATCCTCAGCCTGGTCTCCATCGGGGAGTCGACCCGTTCGCGGACGAACGCGGCGGCCGCTCGCGCCTGCGCCGCGCCTTTGCCGGACGCGGCTGCGCAGAAGGCGGTCAGCCGCTTTCGGGACACCAGACCGCGGCGGACCAGGTGGTCACCAACGACCACGAGGTCGACGAGCGGCAGCTGCGAGGCGAGATCGAGGAACACCTGCTCCGGCGTGGACACCCGGATGCCGGCGAGGAGCCGGGTCTGCGCCTGGGCGGCGACGTGGCACGCGACCCCGGCGCGACGCCGTCGATCGTCGGCTCGACGGACGGTGACGTGCTCCTGCGGGAGCGGAGGGATCGGTAGCCGGTAGAGGCGCGCCGCGGTGGCGTGGCTCGCGTGCGCGTCGGCCGGGAAGAGCGACAGGGCGCCGGTGGCGACCAGCAACGGCGTCACCTCCACGTCCGCCGCGACGTGCACGCCCCGGAAGAGCGCTTGGTAGTCGGCACCCGCGAGCTCGCGGTCGCTGATTCCGTGCGCCAGTGCCTGAGCACGCGTGAAAGGTCGGCTGGTGTCGAAGGCGGCGTGCCGGCCGCCTGGTACTGCGGTCATGTCCAGAGGATCCGCCGGATCCGCGATCGCCGCGGGGCTCATCCACAGGACCCAGGGCTCAGCCGTTGAACCGGTAGCCCATCCCGCGGACGGTGGCGATGGTGTGGGCACCGAACTTCTTGCGGAGGTAGCCGACGTAGACGTCGACCACGTTGGACCCGGGGTCGAAGTCGAAACCCCAGACGTGGTCGAGCAGCTGCTCGCGGGAGAGCACCTGCCCGTGGTTGAGCATGAAGACCTCGGCCAGCGCGAACTCCCTCGCGGACAGGTCGACCTCGTTGCCGCCGACCGTCGCCCTCCGGGTCCGCAGGTCGAGCCGCACCCCACCCGCCTCGACGGCGCCCAGGGAGCCGTCGGTGTCGGTGGCGTGCACCTGGCGCAGGCGCAGCCGCACCCTGGCGAGCAGCTCGGCGAACCGGAAGGGCTTGGGCATGTAGTCGTCGGCGCCTCCCTCCAGCGCGGTCACCGTGTCGGTCACCGAGTCGCGGGCGGTCAGCACGATGACCGGCATCCGGGACCCTTGCGACCGAAGCTGGTCGAGGACGTCGAAGCCGTCGACGCCGGGCAGGCCGATGTCGAGCACCATCAGGTCGAACTCGCCGCTCAGCGCATGGTCGAGGCCCTCGCGTCCGTCGGCGCAGACGGTTGTCTGGAAGCCGTCGGCCCGCAGACCCTTGGAGACGAACGAGGAGATCTTGACCTCGTCCTCCACGATCAGGATGCGGGCCACGGCTCTGTCTCCTTGGGGCGGGGCTGGCGAAGGGGAAGGGTGAGGACGAACCGCGCGCCGCCGGACGGCGCGTCCTCGACGTGCGCCGTGCCGCCGTGGCCGACGGCGATCGCGCGGACGATCGAGAGGCCGAGGCCGAACCCTTCGTCGTTCTCGCGAACCGCGCCTCGTCCGAAGCGTTCGAAGATGTGCTCCCGGTCGGCCGGCGGCACCCCGGTGCCGGTGTCCCGGACCCAGATCGTGACCAGCCCGGCTGCAGAATCGGCCCCGATGGCGATCTCGTCGCCCTCCTGGGTGTGCTTGACCGCGTTGTCGGCGAGCTGCAGCACGGCCTGGGTGATCCGCTGCCGGTCCATGTCGATCCCGATGGCGGGCGCGCCGTCGTACTGCCAGTGCCGGTCGCCGAGGCCGCGGGCCTTCGCGACCAGGTCCTCGACCAGCTCGTCGAGGTCCACCCGTCCGATCCGCAGGAAGTCCGGACGGTCGCTCTTCGCCAGCAGGATCAGGTCGCGGGTCAGCCGGGCCATCCGGTCCACCTCGTCGAGCAGGAGGTCACGGGTCGCCTCGACCTCCTCCGGGCTCGAGGCGTCGAGCAGCTCGAGGTGACCGCTGAGCACGGTCAGCGGGGTGCGCAGCTCGTGGCCCGCATCGTCGAGGAACCTCTTCTGGGAGATGAACGCCGACTCCAGCCGGTCGAGCATGCCGTTGACCGTGCGGGTGAGCGCGGTGATGTCGTCGTGGCCGCTCACGGGCAGCCGCTGCGAGAGGTCCGTGGCACCGATCCTCTCCGCCGTCGAGCGCAACGTGCGCAACGGCGCCAGCAGCCGGCCCGACTGCCACCAGCCGATGACCAGGACCAGCAGCAGCGACAAGAACGCCACGATCGCGTAGGTGCGCATCGTCTCGTTGAGCAGGGCGTCACGCTCCGAGAGCTCCTGGACCACGACGAGCGCGCCGACCCGGTCATCACCCTCGAACTGCACGGACTGGACGGCGATGAGGACCTCGCCGTCGCTCGGGCTCGTCCAGAGCCGGCTGCCGTTGGTGGGGGTGAGCTCCTCCACGATCCGGTCGAACTCCGGGTCGCCCAGGTAGGCATCGTCGCCGGGGTCCTGGCCGGGGATGGGTTCGTCGTCGTACCAGGCGAGGAACGCCTCGGAGGGGCTGGGGACGTTGCGGTCCAGGAAGACCTGCAGCAGGGGGACGACGCCCTCGAACGGCTCGCCGGTGCGCGGGTCGACGCCATCGTCCTGGAACCTGATGAACTCCTCGAGCTCCTGGTCCACCTCGCCCCTCGCCTGCTCGCGGTTCCGGTCGTGCTCGATCAGATAGACGATCGCACCGGAGCCGGTGAGAGCGAGCGCCACCAGCAAGGCAACCGCGAGGGCGATCCGGGTGCGCACCGAAACGCCCGACCGCTGGGGTCGGGCGACCGGTCGAGGCTCCCCGGTGTCAGTCGTCGTCTTCCTCCTCGTCGTCCCGGTCGTCCCGGTCCTCGTCCCGGTCGTCCCTGTCGTCGTCCCGGTCGTCGCCTCGGTCGTCGTCGCTGTCGGCACCTCGGGTGTCGGGATCATCATCGCGCTCATCGTCCCCGCCGGCATCCCCGGTGGGCGTGCGGGTGTCGTTGTCGTCCGGCTCGTCGGCGGCGTCGTCAGTCGCGTCGTCGCTCGCCTCGTCGCCCGCGTCGTTGCCCGTGTCGTCGTCACCGGTGTCGGCAGCGGTGTCGTCATCGTCCGAGTCCGCGGGGGACGGCTTCCGCGCCGGTTCCCGCTCGTCGCGCGGATCCGCGGCCGGAGCGACGGGCTCGGAGTCGTCCTCGATGATGATCCGCTCGCGCGGCGGAGAGTCGTCGGAAGAGGCCACCAGCGATCCGGCGACGAACGCGGCGAGCGGGAGGGCCACGCCGAGCGCGACGAGGATCTTCAGCAGCGTGCTCATGCTCCGATGCTTCCCGGGTCGCGTGGCGCGAGCGTGAGACCGACATGAGAACGCTCTCACCTGCCGTTCGTCGCAGAGCGGCGCGCGTTCGCCGTACGGCGGCCTCGAGCAACCTCGCGGCAACCTCTGCCGCCCCTAGAGTGGCGCTCGTCACCACCCTCGCTCAGCTCACCTCAGCCGGAGGAGACCGATGTTCGTTCCGTTCAGCGTCCGTGACTTCCTCGACCGCGCCGTCGCCGTGTACGGCGAGCGGGTCGGCGTGGTCGACGAGCCGCAGCAGCCCGCTCCGAGCCAGGGCGAGTTGACCTATGCCGAGATGGGCGAGCTGGCGCGACGCCAGGCCGCCCGCCTCGACCAGCTCGGGATCGCACCGGGGGAGCGGGTCGCGGTCGTGAGCCACAACAGCAGCCGGCTGCTCACGTCGTTCTTCGGTGTCTGCGGCTGGGGTCGGGTGCTGGTGCCCGTGAACTTCCGGCTGCGGCCCGACGAGGTGCAGTACATCGTCGAGCAGTCCGGGTCCCGGGTGCTCTACGTCGACCCGGAGCTGGAGGAGTCGCTGAAGGGTGTCGACTGCGAGCACAAGTTCGTGCTCGGCACCGACTCCGACCTCTACGCGGAGCCGGGCGTCGAGCCCGAGCCGTGGGAGCACGACGAGTCGGCGACGGCGACGATCAACTACACGTCCGGCACCACCGCGCGGCCCAAGGGCGTGCAGATCACGCACCGCAACATCTGGACCAACGCGATGACCTTCGGCCTGCACACGACGATCAGCGACCGCGACGTCTACCTCCACACGCTCCCGATGTTCCACGCCAACGGCTGGGGCATGCCGTTCGCGATGACCGGCGTCGGGGCGCAGCACATCGTCCTGCGCAAGATCGACGGTGCCGAGATCCTGCGCCGGGTCCGTGACCACGGGGTGACCGTCATGTGCGCGGCGCCCGCTGTGGCCGCGGCGGTGCTCGACGCGCTGCCCGACTGGGAGGGCGAGATCCCCGGCCGCGACCGGGTGCGGATCATCATGGCCGGGGCACCCCCGCCGACGAAGACGGTCGCCCGGGTGGAACAGGAGCTCGGCTGGGAGTTCATCCAGATCTACGGCCTCACCGAGACCTCCCCGCTGCTCACCATCAACCGCCGGCGCGCCGAGTGGGACGACCTCGAGCCGGAGGAACGCGCCCAGAAGCTCACCCGAGCCGGCGCACCGGCGATCGGCGTGACGCTGAGGATCGACGACTCCGAGGAGGGGGCCGGCGAAGTGCTGGCCCGGTCCAACGTGGTGCTCGAGGGCTACTGGGAGAAGCCCGAGGAGACCGAGGCCGCGCTCGGTGACGGGTGGTTCCACACCGGCGACGGCGGGGTCATCGGCGACGACGGCTACCTGACGATCGCCGACCGCAAGAAGGACGTGATCATCACCGGCGGCGAGAACGTCTCGTCGATCGAGGTCGAGGACGCCCTTTTCTCCCACCCCGCGGTGGCCGAGGTCGCCGTGATCGGGGTGCCCAGCGAGAAGTGGGGCGAGACGATCAAGGCGCTCGTCGTACTCGCTGCCGGCGCCGAGGCCGGACCGGACACGGAGGCCGAGCTGATCGCCTGGTGCAAGCAGCGGCTGGCCGGCTACAAGGCACCGACGTCGGTGGAGTTCCGCGAGGAGCTGGCGCGAACGGCGACGGGCAAGCTGCAGAAGTTCAAGCTGCGTGCGAAGTACTGGGAAGGGCTGGAGCGCCAGGTGAACTAGGGGTTCGCAGGAATCCCCGGTCGACCGGGGATTCCTGCGCTTGTCGGGCAATGCACTGGCCGACAAGCGCGAGGTTTGCCTGCTCGACGTGATCCCTGGGGCAGGAGTGACACGCCGGCGGGTTAGCCGGCGACGTCGACGGGCCAGCCGGCGGCGCGGAAGGCGTCGGCGGTGGTGGCGGTCCAGGCTGCCGAAGCCTCGTCGCGGCCGGCGACGAAGGTGATCAGGGTGGCGACCTGCGGCGCGGGTGGTACGGCGAGAGGCCGGCCACTCACCGGGTCCTCACCCCCGCGGGCGTCGATGCAGGCGACGTGGTCGATCTCGAGGCCGAGGCGCCGCTGGTGGATCGCGAGGCTGAGCACCGCGACGCCCGAGCTGCCGTGACCCTCGAGCTCCAGGGGGCCGTTGGTCACGACGCGGGCGTCGCCGACGACCGCCAGCAGCTGCTCGCCGGTGAGCCCGTCGACCAGCACCACGGGTCGAGGGTTGGGCTCGTGGTCGCTCTGCACGGGCACCACCGTAGGGTCTGACCCACAGGTCCCGTGGAGCAGGAACCCGGTGTGAGTCCGGGGCGGTTCCGCCACTGTGACCCGGTCGCGCCTCGCGCGGCAGGGCAGCCAGACACTGGCCACGGGGCATCCGATCCGATGAGGGGCGAGAACCCCGAGGAGGCTCTGCAGTCGAATGCGCGTCGCACTCTTCTCCACGTCCGACACCGACCTGCTGTCCGCCCGTGCCAGCGGCGCCGACTACGCGCTCGCCAACCCGGCACGCTGCGACGCGGCCGACCTGGGGGAGCTCGCCGGCTCGGCCGACCTCGCCGTCGTCCGGTTGCTCGGCTCACCGCAGGAGTACGACGCGGAGCTGGCCGCCGTGCGTGGCGCCGGTCGGCCGGTGGTGGTCCTGGGTGGCGAGCAGACGCCGGACGCGGCGCTGATGGCAGCCTCGACGGTGCCGGTCGGGATCGCCGCCGATGCGCACCGCTACCTCGTCGAGGGTGGGCCGCCGAACCTGGCGCAGCTGCACGCGTTCCTGTCCGACACGGTGCTGCTGACCGGTGAGGGGTTCGAGCCGCCGGCGGTCGTCCCGGCGTGGGGGTTGTGGGAACGGGGTCTCGAGACGGTCGCTAGCGCGACCTCCTCGACCACCGGCGTTGCGGCCAGCGCGACCTCCTCGACCACCGGCGTTGCGGCTGGCGCGACCTCCTCGACCACCGAGGCGAAGGCGCGGGTGGGGATCCTCTTCTACCGGGCGCACCAGGTGAGTGGGAACACCGACTTCGTGCACGCCCTGGCCGACGCCGTCGACGCGACCGGTCACGCGGTCGCCGTACCCGTCTTCGCCGGGTCGTTGCGGGCCGCGCCCGACGAGCTGTTCGAGGCGCTCGGCACCCTCGACGCCCTGGTGGTGACGGTGCTGGCGGCGGGCGGCTCGGTGCCCGCAGCCGTGAGTGCGGGCGGCGACGACGAGACGTGGGACGTGGAGCGGATCGCGGCGCTGGACATCCCTGTGCTCCAGGGGCTGTGCCTCACCAGCAGCCGGGCGGAGTGGGAGGCGTCCGACGACGGGGTCACCCCGCTCGACTCGGCGAGCCAGGTGGCGATCCCGGAGTTCGACGGACGGATCATCACGGTGCCGTTCTCCTTCAAGGAGGTCGACCCCGAGGACCCGGACAGGCTGCCGCGCTACGTCGCCGACCCGGAGCGCTGCGCCCGGGTCGCCGGCATCGCGGTCAACCACGCCCGGCTGCGTCGTACGCCGGTGGCGGAGCGGCGGCTCGCGCTGATGCTGTCGGCCTACCCGACCAAGCACGCGCGGATCGGCAACGCCGTGGGCCTGGACACCCCGGTCTCGGCGGTGCACCTCCTGCGACGGCTCCGCGACGCGGGCTACGACCTGGGCGGTGCCAACAGCATCACCCGGATCATCGACGGCGACGACGACACCGTTGCCGGTGACGCCCTCATCCACGCCCTGATCGAGGCAGGCGGCCAGGACGAGGAGTGGCTGACCAACGCCCAGCTCACCGACGCGCATGTGCGGATCAGCGCCGACGACTACCGGGCGTGGACCGCGGACCTGCCCGACGACCTGCGGGCCGCCATGATCGAGGCGTGGGGTGAGGCGCCCGGACGGCTCTTCATCAACGAGCGCCAGGAGATCGTGCTGGCCACGCTGCGGGCGGGCAACGTCGTGCTCATGATCCAGCCGCCGCGGGGCTTCGGCGAGAACCCGGTCGCGATCTACCACGACCCCGAGCTGCCGCCGAGCCATCACTACCTGGCGGCGTACCGCTGGGTCGAGCGAGGCTTCCAGGCGCACGCCGTCGTCCACCTCGGCAAGCACGGCTCGATGGAGTGGCTGCCGGGCAAGAACGCGGCGCTGTCGGCGTCGTGCGCGACGGATGCGGCGATCGGCAGCCTGCCGCTGATCTACCCCTTCCTCGTCAACGACCCGGGCGAGGGCGCCCAGGCGAAGCGACGCGCGCACGCGACGATCGTCGACCACCTGGTGCCGCCGATGGCGCGGGCGGAGTCGTACGGCGACATCGCGCGGCTCGAGCAGCTGCTGGACGAGTACGGCAACATCGCCATGATGGACCCGGCCAAGCTGCCGGCGATCCGCGGCGAGATCTGGCAGCTCATGAAGAGCGCCGAGATGCACCGCGACCTCGGACTGGACGAGCGCCCCGAGGACGACGACTTCGACGACTTCCTGCTCCACGTCGACGGCTGGCTCTGCGAGATCAAGGACGCCCAGATCAGGGATGGCCTCCACGTCCTCGGCCAGGCTCCTGCCGGCGAAGCCCGGGTCAACCTCGTGCTGGCGATCCTGCGGGCTGCCCAGGTGTGGGGCGGCCAGGCGCAGGCGGTGCCGGGGTTGCGGGCGGCGTTGGGCCTGGGCACGGAGACGCCGGAGGTTTCGAGGCTCGGCGCTAGCGCGCCTCGCACCTCGACCACCGGCGAGGCAGGCGAACGCGTGGAGGTCGACAGGATCGAGGCTCAGGCGCGCGACCTCGTCGAAGCGATGGAGAAGTCCGACTGGGATCCCGCGGTGGCGACCACCCTGCACGACGACCCCGAGGTGCAGCGGGTGCTCGAGTTCGCCGCGACCGAGGTGGTGTCGCGGCTGGACCGGACCACCGACGAGCTGGACGCCGTGCTGCACGCGCTCGACGGCGGCTTCGTGCGGCCCGGTCCGTCCGGCTCGCCGCTGCGCGGCCTGGTCAACGTGCTGCCGACGGGTCGCAACTTCTACACCGTCGACCCGCGCGCGGTGCCGTCCCGCCTGGCCTGGCAGACCGGACAGGCGATGGCGGACTCGCTGCTCCAGCGCTACCTCGACGACGAGGGGCGCTATCCGGAGTCGGTGGGCCTCTCGGTCTGGGGGACCAGCGCGATGCGCACGTCCGGCGACGACATCGCGGAGGTGCTCGCGCTGCTGGGCGTCCGGCCCGAGTGGGACGAGGCGTCGCGCCGGGTCCGCGAGCTGTCCGTCGTACCGCTCGACGAGCTGGGGCGGCCGCGGGTCGACGTGACCGTGCGGATCTCCGGCTTCTTCCGCGACGCGTTCCCCCACGTGGTCGCGCTGCTCGACGACGCCGTCCAGCTCGTCGCCGCGCTCGACGAGCCCCTCGAGCAGAACTTCGTGCGCGCCCACGCGCAGGCGGACCTGGCGGCGCACGGCGACGAGCGCCGGGCCACCACCCGGATCTTCGGCTCCAAGCCGGGGGCGTACGGCGCCGGCCTGCTGCAGGCGATCGAGGCCGGTTCGTGGCGCGACGACAAGGACCTGGCCGAGGTCTACACGGCGTGGGGCGGGTTCGCCTACGGGCGCGGGCTGGACGGCGTGCCGGCCGGCGACGACATGCGCACCAACTACCGCCGCATCAAGGTGGCGGCCAAGAACGTCGACAGCCGCGAGCACGACATCGCCGACAGCGACGACTACTTCCAGTACCACGGCGGCATGGTCGCCACGGTGCGGGCGCTGACCGGGGCGGACCCGAAGGCGTACGTCGGCGACTCCACCTCGCCGGACGCGGTCCGCACCCGCACCCTGCAGGAGGAGACCAACCGGGTCTTCCGGGCGCGGGTGGTGAACCCGCGGTGGATCGGCGCGATGCAGCGGCACGGCTACAAGGGCGCGTTCGAGCAGGCGGCGACGGTGGACTACCTGTTCGGCTTCGACGCCACCGCGGGCGTCGTCCACGACTGGATGTACGCGGCGCTGGCGAAGGAGTACGTCCTCGACGCGACGAACCAGGAGTTCCTGCGCCGCTCCAACCCGTGGGCCCTCCGGGGGATGGTCGAGCGGCTGCACGAGGCCGCCGAGCGCGGGCTGTGGGCCGAGCCGGACCCGGAGGTGATGGCGGCGCTGCAGGCCGCCTACCTCGAGGTCGAGGGCGACCTGGAGGACCGGTGAGGATCCGCATCGTCGGGATCGGGATGGGCGCCCACCAGATCACGCCGGAGGCCGCCGACGCGCTGCGGACCGTCGACTACGTCGTCGCCGCCGAGAAGCAGCAGGGCGACCCGTTGCTCGCGATCCGGCGCGAGATCGCGGCCGAGCTCGGCGTACCGCTGGTGGCGGTGCCCGACCCGCCGCGTGACCGGGAGCCCGACGGCGACGGCGGGTACGCCGCAGCGGTCGCCGGCTGGCACGCCGCCCGGACGGCTGCCTACGAAGCCGTGCTGGCGGAGCGACAGGGCACCGCGGCGTTCCTGGTCTGGGGTGACCCGGCGTTCTACGACTCCACCATCCGGATCGTCGAGGCGATCGCGGAGCGAGGGGTGGTCGAGGTCGATTACGACGTCGTGCCCGGCATCAGTGCGCTCCAACTGCTGGCCGCGCGCCACCGGATCGTGCTGCACGACCTCGGTCAGCCGTTGCACGTCACGACCGGCCGGCTGCTGGCCGACGCGGTCGCCGACGGGCAGGCGAACATCGCGGTGATGCTGAACCGGTCCGTCGAGCTCGACGGGCTCGACGAGTGGACGATCTGGTGGGGCGGCAACCTCGGGCGCCCCGAGGAGGAGCTGGTCGCCGGCCGGGTCGGCGACGTGCTGCCGGAGATCGAGACGGCACGCGAGCGGATCCGCGCCGCGGCGGGGTGGGTGCTCGACATCTTCGTGGTGCGGAAGCCGGTGGTCCCGTGACGGGCGCCGGGCCTTGTGACGGTCGCCGGAGCGACCTCGTCGACCAACGGCGCGAGCGACCAGCGGGGCGGGCCATCCTCGTCGCGGGCATGACCTCTGACGCCGGCAAGACGGTGGTGGTGACCGGGCTGTGCCGGGCGTTCGCGCGGCGGGGGATCGCGGTGGCGCCGTACAAAGCCCAGAACATGTCGAACAACTCGATGGTGGTCCTCGACGGGTCTCGTGACGGTCGCCAGAGCGACCTCCTCGACCTCCGAGATCGCTTCGCGACCTCCTCGACCAACGACGGATACGGCGAGATCGGGCGCGCCCAGTGGGTGCAGGCGTTGGCGGCGGGGGTCGAGCCCGAGGTGGCGATGAACCCGGTGCTGCTGAAGCCGGGGAGCGACCGACGCAGCCACGTGGTGCGGATGGGGCGACCCGACGGCGAGATCGCGGCGCGCGACTTCACCGCGGGTCGGGAGCGGCTGGCGGAGTCGGCGTTCGCGGCGTTCGACGACCTCCGGTCGCGGTTCGACCTGGTCGTGGCGGAGGGCGCCGGCAGCCCGGCCGAGATCAACCTGCGGGCGTCGGACTACGTGAACATGGGCCTCGCCCGGCACGGCGACGTGCCGACGATCGTGGTCGGCGACATCGATCGCGGTGGGTGGTTCGCGTCGGCGTACGGCACGCTGATGCTGCTGGACGCGGCGGACCAGGCGCTCGTCAAGGGGTTCGTCGTCAACAAGTTCCGCGGCGACGTCGACCTGCTGCGGCCCGGGCTCGCCGACCTGGAGACGCGGACCGGCCGCCCGACGTACGGCGTCCTGCCGTGGCACCCGGACCTCTGGCTCGACTCCGAGGACGCGCTCGACCTCTCCGGCCGGCGGTCCGTCGAGGGCGCCCGCCGGGTGGCGGTGGTGCGGCTGCCGCGGATCAGCAACTTCACCGACGTCGACGCGCTCGGACTGGAGCC
>NZ_JACEHF010000005.1 GCF_014180685.1 Nocardioides pelophilus
GTTCTTGCGCCGATGGCCGGCAGCGGGCCGGCGCCGCGCTCGCCGGGCGCCGCGGTCGAGGCGGCACTGCGGGCCGTCGCCGAGCGCCAGCTGCGGGCCGAGTGCGAGCAGCTCGCCGCGACGGGGGTGGTCGTCCGGGTGCTCCGGCCGACCCGCGCCGACCGGGCGGTGATGACCGCTCGGCCGGACGATCCGCACCGACGGTTCACGATCTTCGAGGCGGCTCTGGCGAGCGGACCGCAGCGGGTGGCGGCAGCCTACCAGTGACCGTCCGCCCAGGCCGCGGCGGAACGGGTCAGAAGATCCCGATGGTCTGCACGGTGCGGACGACGTCCTCGGTCGGCACGCCGCGGCTGTAGTAGAAGCCCTGCACCTCGTCGCACCCGCGGTCGCGGAGGTAGCGCTCGTGCTTGGCGGTCTCGACACCCTCCGCGACGACGGTCATCCCGAGGGCGTGGGCCATCATGATGATCGCGTCGATCACCGGCGCGTGCTCCTCGGTGTCGAGCTCCTGCACGAACGACCGGTCGATCTTGATCTTGTCGATCGGCAGCCGGCTCAGGTAGGCCAGGCTCGAGTAGCCCTTGCCGAAGTCGTCGACCGCGATCGTGACGCCGAGGCTCCGGATCGCGTGGAGCGTGTCGGTGGCACCGAGGCGCTCGTCCATCAGGAGGCTCTCGGTGATCTCGAGCTCGAGCTGCGTCGGGTCGAGGCCCGCGTCGTTGAGGGCGCCGACGATCTCCCCGAGCCAGCCGGCGCTCCGGAACTGGTGGGGTGAGACGTTGACGGCGACCCGCAGCGGCCGGCCGAGCACCCGTTGGATGGACGCGACGTCGCGGCAGGCCTTCCGGAGGACCCAGCCGCCGAGCTGGACGATCATGCCGCCGTCCTCGGCGACCGGGATGAACCGGTCGGGCGGCACCACGCCGAGCTCCGGGTGCGTCCACCGCGCCAGCGCCTCCATCCCGACGACCCGGCCGGTGCGGACGTCGACCTGGGCCTGGTAGGCGACCGACAGACCGCCGTCCCGCAGGGTCTGGCGCAGGGCCGACGCCAGGGCGAGATCGTCCTCGGCCGGGCTGAGCATGTCGTCGCGGAACCACTGGAAATTGTTGCGACCGGAGGACTTGGCATGCTCCATCGCGAGGTCGGCGCGCTTGAGCAGCTCGCCGGGATCCTGGTCGCCCGGCGGATAGATCGCGCCGCCGATGCTCACCGTCACGGCCAGCTGATGGCCGCCGACGGCGACGGTCGTGAGCAGGTCCTCGAGGAGCGCGTCGACCCGCTGGGTGATGGCGTCGGCGTTCGGGAGCCCGGTGAGCACCATCGCGAACTCGTCGCCGCCGAGGCGCGCGACCATGTCACTGGCGCGGATCCAGGTGGTGAGCCGGTCGGCGATCCGCACCAGGAGCTCGTCACCGGCGTGGTGTCCGAGCGCGTCGTTGATCCGCTTGAGGTGGTCGAGGTCGACCACGAGTACGGCGACCTCGGTGCCGTCCTGCTCGGCGGTCGCGATCGCCTCGCTGAGATGGCGGAGGAACCGCGCCCGGGTGGGGATCTTCGTCAGCGGGTCGTGGGTCTCCAGGAACTGGACCTCGGCCTGGGCCAGCTTGCGCTGCGTGATGTCGTAGGAGACGGCGAGGTAGCCGGCCGTCGAGGCGCCGGCGTCGCGCCCGGACAGCGGCGTGACCGCCTCGCTGACAGGGATCTCCTCGCCGTCCTTGCGACGGTAGGTCCACTCGCGCTCCGCGCCGATCGATGCGCTGAGGTCCCGGTCCCAGTCGCCGTCCTCGGCCCGGGGCTCGGCGTCGATCATGCCGAGCGACGAACCGATCAGCTCGGCGGCCTCGTAGCCGAGCAGCTGCTCGGCCGCGGCGTTGACGCTGACGATCCGGCCCGACGGATCGGTCGCGAGGATGCTGAACGGCATGCTGTCGAGCATCGACCGGCGCAGCTCGTCCTGCTCGGCGGCGTAGGCGTCGATCCGGCCCCTGATGTCGATGATGGAGGCGAGGACGAAGGACTCGCCATCGATCTCGATGGGGTTGAGGCCGATCTCGATCGGCACCTCGGTGCCGTCGCTGCGCAGCCCGAAGAGGTCGCGGCCGGAGCCCATGTCGCGGCGCGCCGGCGCTTTGAAGAAGTCGTCACGGTTGTGGTGATGGCTGCCGCGGAACCGCTCCGGGAGCAGGTCCTCGACGACCATCGACAACAGCTGGTCGCGCTCGTAGCCGAAGAGCCGCTCGGCCTGGGAGTTGACCAGCTCGATCGCACCCGTGCGGTCGACCATGACCATGGCGTTCGGGGCGGCCTCGATCACCAGGCGGAGCCGGCGTTCGTGCTCGCGCAGGGAGTTCTGCTCGGCGGCCTGGGCGGCGACCCGGGCCCGGATGTCGATGATCGAGGCCAGCACGAAGGTCTCGCCGTCGATCTCGATCGGGTTGAGACCGATCTCGATCGGCACCTCGGTGCCGTCGCTGCGCAGCCCGAACAGGTCACGTCCGACTCCCATGTCGCGGCGGGCCGGCGCGTTCAGGTAGTCGTCGCGGTTGGCGTGGTGACGGTCCCGGAAGCGCTCGGGCAGGAGGTCCTCGACCACCATCGTCAGCAGCTGGTCGCGCTCGTAGCCGAACAGCGTCTCCGCCTCGGAGTTGACCAGGACGATGGTGCCTTTGCCGTCGACGAGGACCATGGCGTTCGGGGTGGCTTCAATGACCAGTCGGAGCCGGCGCTCGTGCTCGGTCTCCGAGGGCGTCGGTCCGTCGCCGCTCTCGTCGATCATCCTGATATCCCTCGTTCCGCCCGCAGGCCCCTCCTTGGGTCCGCCCTGCTGACCCGCCCGAGTCTAGGAGCCGGAGTCCTCGGTCGTGGCGGGAATCGCCTATCAGATCGACCAGCAAGCCTTCGGTCAAAGAATTTCCGATCCCAGGACGGCAGCAGGGCACACGTCCTACTCTTTTCGTGGGAGGGAGTAGAAATGGGGAGGTTTCAACGCGCCGCTGGACTGGTGATTCTCGGCGGGTCGTGGTCAGCCGCGATCCTGCTGTTCATCGTCGTCTCGCGTTCGCCGAAGGCTGCAGTCGACGCACCCGCTGATGCGGTGCTGTTCGGCGTGTGGCGAATTCTGTACGACGTCAACGCACCGTCGGTGGTCACGATCGTGTCGGCGGTGGGACTCGCGATCTTCTGTGCCTGGGCGGTGTCGTCGCTCGAGCGTCGGGTGTCCACCAACACGCGCAGGAGCGAGACCGGCACACGGACACCGTTGGTGCCGAAGGTCGTCATGGCCGAGTCGCGTGGGAGGTTCGACGGGCCGGTCACGATCACCGTGCTGATCCCGGCCCACAACGAGGAGAACTGCCTCGGCGCCACGATCGAGTCGCTGCGCGAGCAGACACGAAAACCCGATCGGATCATCGTCGTCGCGGACAACTGCACCGACCGGACGGTCGACATCGCCCGCGCGGCCGGGGTGGAGGTCTTCGAGACGATCGGCAACCGGGACAAGAAGGCCGGTGCGCTCAACCAGGCCCTGGCCGGCGTGCTGCCGCAGCAGGGTCCCAACGACCTGGTCATGGCGATGGACGCCGACACCGTGCTCGGTGAGCGGTTCCTCGAGAGCGCGGGACGGCGGATGACCGACGACCGCGCGTTGATGGCGATCGGCGGGCTGTTCTACGGCGAGCCGGGCGGCGGCCTGATCGGGCTCTTCCAGCGCAACGAGTACACCCGCTACGCCCGCGACCTCCGTCGCCGGCGCGGTCTCGTGTTCGTGCTGACCGGCACCGCGTCCGTCTTCCGTCCCCACGCGCTGCGGACGGTGGCCGCGGAGCGCGGCCGCCTGATCCCGGGTGTGCCGGGGCAGTACTTCGACACGATGGCGCTCACCGAGGACAACGAGATCACGCTCGCGCTCAAGTCGCTGGGCGGCCTGGTGATCTCGCCTGCCGACTGCACGGTCATCACCGAGATCATGCCGACCTGGCGCGCACTCTGGGTCCAGCGGTTGCGCTGGCAGCGTGGCGCGGTCGAGAACCTGGGCGCCTACGGCCTGCGCATGCAGACCTGGCGGTACTGGATCCAGCAGCTGGGGATCGGGTACGGCGTCATCGCGCTCGGCACCTACCTGGCGCTGATGGTCATCACCACGGTCGCCGTCGACAACGTCATCCTGTTCCCCTTCTGGCTGGGCATCGGTGCGTTGTTCGCCGTCGAGCGCACGATCACCGTCTGGCGCGGGGGATGGGCGGCACGGGCGCTCGCGATACTCGTGCTCCCGGAGCTGATCTATGCGATGTTCCTGGCGATCGTCTACGTCAAGGGTGTCGCGGACATCACCGGTGCCCGCACGGCGACGTGGCACTACGTCGAGAGACCCGGCCCGACCGTCCAGGTGGGGAGCTGACATGGGAAGCGCTGCAGTGGCCTCGTGGGGCATCCTCCTGCCGGAGAGCACGCTGAACGAGACCTGGTTCCTCGTCCTGGCCGGCTTCGTCGCGGTCAACACCGTGGTCTACGTGACCCTCGCGGTCGCGAAGGCGGTGCCGCGGATCTACATCCGCGACTGGCTGCCGCGCCGCTACACCCGACGGGAGACGCGGAGCATCTTCCCGGACGGTCCTCGGTGAGGTCGGTCGGCGCCCTCGTCCTCCTGCTCGCGCTCGTCGGATGTTCCGCGGCCGAGCCGAAGGGGTCGGAGGCGTCGACCGTGGCCGCACCCGTCTCGGGTTGCCAGGTCTTCCCGGCCGACAACTGGTGGCGCGCCGACATCTCCGACCTCCCGGTCCACGAGCGCAGCGCGGCGTGGCTGAGCAGGATGTCGCCGGCCAGCGACCTGCACCCCGACTTCGGGCCGTCGTACGGCGAAGGGCCCTACGGCATCCCGATCACCGTCGTCGACAGCGAGCACCGCAAGGTGCGGGTCCGCTTCCAGTACGCCGACGAGAGCGATCGGGTGCGCTACCCCCTCGGACGGGACACCCGGATCGAGGGCGGACGGGGCAGCGACGGCGACCGCCACGCGATCATCGTCGACGAGGACCGGTGCCGGCTCTACGAGACCTGGGCGACCCGGAAGCGTGACGGGCGATGGCGGGCCGGGTCGGGCGCCGTCTGGAGCCTGCGGTCCAACGACCTGCGCCCGGACGGCTGGACCTCTGCCGACGCCGCGGGCCTGCCGATCCTCCCGGGGCTGCTGCGGTGGCGCGATGTCCGCGACGACACGATCGACCACGCCATCCGGTTCACCACCGACGAGACCAGCACCCACCACCTGTGGCCGGCCCGCCACGACGCCGGCTCCCACGAGTCGAGGAGCTACCCGCCGATGGGTGCACGGTTCCGGCTCGACCCCGACTTCGACACCGGCGGGTACGGCACCTATGCGCGCCGGGTGATCCGGGCGCTGCAGACCTACGGTCTGGTGCTCGCCGACAACGGCAGCCCGTGGTACTTCCAGGGCGAGCAGCACCGGGCCTGGCCCGAGCAGCTGATCGAGGACCTCAAGCAGATCCCGGCCGACGCTTTCGTCGCCGTCGACACCTCAGGGCTGCAGGTCGATCCCGACAGCGCCGCCGTCCGGTGACCCCGATATCGCCCGTTCGGCGGTGGTAAGGGGCATTCTGGGGGCCTAGCATGGCGGCGACCGTTCCTGTGACGGCCGCGTCCCTCACGCCGCTCAAGAGGAGAGATCTCGATGAGCCTGCCCGGATTCTTCGACTCTCTCTCCGATGTTCACCGCGACACCGTCGCGAAGCTGCTGACCGAGGTGGAGTTCCCCGCCGGGACGACGATCTTCACCGAGGGCGACGCCGGCGACGCGGCCTACTTCATCGACGCCGGTGACGTGCGGATCGAGCTCGAGCTGCCGGAGGTCGACACCGAGTCGGTGCTCCGTTACGAGGGTCCCGGGGCGACGCTGGGCGAGGTCGCCCTGCTCGACCGGCTGCCGCGCTCGGCGACAGCGATCGCAGACACGCCCGTGCGGGCCCGGATGATCACCACCGCCAGCCTCGACGAGCTCGCCGATCGCGAGCCCGGCGCCGCGCTCGCACTGACCCTCGAGCTGGCCCGCGACGCGACCGCCAAGCTCCGGACCCTGACCAGCCAGGTGTCCGACCTGATGTTCGTCGCCGCACCCGACCCGGTGGTCGACGACCTGGTCGGCCGCGCCGTCGCCGCGCAGGCGCAGTTCGCCGAATGGCCCGAGGATCGGGTCGACGCCCTGCTCGGCCGACTGACGGCCACCTTCCTCGAGCACGCCGAGGAGCTGGCCACGGCGACCGTCGAAGAGACCCGCATCGGCAACGCCGGCGACAAGACGCTCAAGAACATGGTCGCGGCCCAAGGCGTCTACGACTCGCTCGTCGGCCAGGTCGGAGCCGGGCCGATCGGCACCGACGAGAAGACGCAGGTGACCGAGATCGCCGAAGCGGTGGGCGTGGTCTTCGGCCTGGTTCCGGTCACGAACCCGGTGGCGACGGCGTACTTCAAGACGCTGGTCTGCCTCAAGTCCCGCAACGCGGTGATCCTCAGCTTCCACCACGCGGTGCTCGGCGTCGGCAGCCGGGTGGGCGCGCTGATCCACGACGTGCTCGTTGCCGAGGGCGCTCCGGCCGACCTGGTGCTGTGGGTCGAGAAGCGGGGGAGCCGCAAGCTGACCCAGCAGTTCATGAGCCACCCCGACGTCTCCCTGATCCTGGCGACCGGCGGCGCGGCGATGGTGCAGGCCGCCTACAGCTCCGGTACGCCGGCGCTCGGCGTCGGTCCCGGCAACACGCCGTGCTGGATCGCGCCCGACGCCGACCTCGCCGGCGCCGCGGCCTCGATCGTCATGTCGAAATCGTTCGACAACGGCGTCATCTGCGGGGCGGAGCACAACCTCGTCGTCGACCGCGCCGTCCGGGACGGCCTGGTCGCGCAGCTCGAGAGCCAGGGGGCCGCCGTGCTCAGCCCGGACGAGGCCGAGGGCTTCCTGAAGCTGGCTGTCGATCCCGCGACCAACCGGTTCCGCGGTGAGATGGTCGGCCAGTCCGCCGCGACGATCGCCGCGTTCACGGGTCTGAGCAGGCCGTTCGAGATCAAGGTCATCGTGGTGCCGGCGAGCTGGGACGGCGAGGACTCCCCGTTGGCCGGCGAGAAGATGACCCCGGTGCTGTCGCTGTTCGACGTGTCCGGCGACGACGAGGCGATCGCGCTGTCCCGTCGGCTGCTCGGCTACATGGGGAGCGGGCACACCTCGATCGTCCACAGCCAGGACCCGGACCGGATCTCGCGGTTCGGCGCGGCGATGCCGACCAGCCGGATCCTCGCCAACTCACCGGGCGCCCACGGCGTCTTCGGCGTGACCACCGGTCTGGTGCCGTCCCTGACCCTCGGCTGCGGCACCTACGGCGGCAACTCCACGACCGACAACGTCAGCTTCAAGAACCTCCGGAACGTCAAACGCCTCGCGCGAGTACTCGAGCCCGGAACGGACAGTGCTGCTGAGCCCGGAACGGACGATGCGGATCATCCGGGCTGAGCCCCGACATGCGGTCGGTGCGCTCGCCGGCTGCGCGGTGTTCGGGGGCATGGCCGAAGGACGACTGGAGGAGCTGGCTCGCTCCATGGAGTGGACCGTGCTAGACCGGGGAGAGGTGCTGATGCGCACCGGCGACCGCGGCGACGACCTCTACGTCGTCGCGGGCGGTCGGCTGAACGTCGCCGTGGTCGGCGCCGACGGCACTGAGACCATCGTTCGTGAGATCGGGCGTGGCTCGACGGTCGGGGAGGTGGCCCTGCTCACCGGCTCGCCCCGCACGGCCACCGTGCGCGCGGTGCGGGACACGCTGGTCGGCCGGCTGACGCGCGCGTCGTTCGAGCGGCTGATGGAGGAGGACCCCCGCAGCGCCCTCCAGCTCACCCGGGTGGTCGCCGGCTGGCTGCTGCCGGGAAGTCCGCCGCGTCGCAACAGCGCGCCAGCCACCGTCGCCGTGGTCCCGGCAGCGGGCGTCGAGGTCCGCAAGTTCGCCACCCGGCTCGGCGCCGCCATCCCGTTGCGGGCGCTCGACCCCGAGATGGTCGACCAGGCGCTCGGCGCGGGAGCCGCGAGGTCGCCGGCGGGATCGCCGTTCGAGCGGGCGCTGGCCGACTACTTCGACTCCGCCGAGGTGGAGCACCCGCTGATCCTGCTCCTCGCCGACCCGGACACCGAGTCGCTCTGGACCGAGCGCGTCCTGCGTCGGGCCGACCGGGTGCTGGTCGTCGCTCCGGGCGGAGCGCGGCCCGACCGGCAGGCGAGGATCCTGCTGAACCGGATCGCCGAGACCGCCCCCGAGGTGCCGAAGGAGCTGGTGCTCGTCCACCGCAGCGCCCGGCCACCCGCGGGGGTGACCGCGACCTGGCGCGACGCCGGCGGGTTCGCCCGCCAGTCCCACGTCGTGGCCGACGCGGAGCGCGACTGGCAGCGGCTGGGTCGCCACCTCACCGGCCGCGCCACCGGGTTGGTGCTCGGTGGCGGTGGGGCCCGCGGCTTCGCCCACATCGGGGTGCTCCGTGCGCTTGACGAGTCCGGCATCGAGATCGACCGGATCGGCGGCAGCAGCATGGGAGCGCTGGTCGGCGGTCTCTGGTCGACCGGCCTCGACCCCGTCGACATCGTGGAGCGCAACCGCGAGATCTGGCACGAGATCCGTCCGCTGAAGGGCTTCACGCTGCCGTTCGTCGCCCTGCACGGCTCCCGCCGGAGTCGTACGGCGATGACCGGGGCGTTCGGGGGCCAGCGGATCGAGGACCAGGTCCGTGAGTTCTTCTGCACCTCGACCAACCTGACCCGCAACCGCAGCATGATCCACACCAGCGGGCCGCTCAGCCGCTACGTGCTCGCGAGCATGTCGATCCCGGGGATCGTCGCGCCGGTGATCGACCGCGGTGAGCTCCTCGTCGACGGCGGGGTGCTCGACAACCTGCCGGTCGACCCGATGAGCCGCACCGGCGCCGGCACGATCTACGCGAGCGACGTGTCCCCACCGCGGACCTTCTCGGTGGGCATGCACTGGGAGGACGCACCCGGCATCCTGGACGTGGTGCGCCACCGGCTTCGCCAGTCGGCCGGCACCGCCTTCCCCAGCATCGTCCGGATCCTCGAGCGCACGGCCACCCTCGCCAGCGACCGCGCGGCGTCGGCCCAGCGGATGCGCAGCGACGTCCGGTTCATCGCGCCGCCGGTCGCCCAGTACGACACCTTGGACATGCGGCACCTGGACGAGATCGTCGAGGTCGGCTACCGGTCGGCGCTCGAGACGATCTCCGGATGGACAGAGGAGCAACGATGACGGCGAGCGAGCCGAACGTGGAGGCCGGGCGCCCGGTGCGGGTGGTGTGCCTGGGTGGCGGGTATGCGGCGATCTACCTCGCACGCGAGCTCAAGGGAGCCATCAAGCGCGGCGACGTCGACCTGACGATCGTCAGCCGCGACAACTTCCACACGTTCCACGGCTTCGTCGCCGAGATGCTGGCAGGCAAGATCGCCCCGAGCAACATCACCAGTCCGGCGCGGCGCCTCTTCCCCCCGGCCCGGTTCCACAACGCCGAGATCAAGTCCGTCGACGTGGACCAGCGGACGGTGACGACGTCGCGGCTGCTGGACGGCAAGGAGAAGGTGCTGGAGTACGACCACCTGGTGGTGGCCCTCGGCTCGACCGACGACCTGTCCCGCTATCCCGGCATCGCGCAGCACGCGTTCCAGCTCAAGACGTTCTCCGACAACTTCAAGGTGCGCAACCACCTCCTGGCCATGCTCGAGATGGCCGAGATCGAGACCGACCCGGTCGAGCGCAGGCGCCTGCTGACGTTCCTGGTCGTCGGCGGCGGGTTCGGTGGCGTGGAGGTCTCGACCGAGCTGATGGACTACTTCCGGCGGCTGGCCCGCAAGGAGTACCCGGGCATCGACCCGGCCGAGATCCGGGTGCTGCTCGTGCACTCGGGGGAGCGGATCCTGCCCGAGCTCGGCACCCGTCAGCCAAAGCTGATCGGCTACGCCGAGCGGACGATCGCCAAGGGCGGCATCGAGGTGCTCACCGGCACCCGGATCAGCGCCGCGACCCGGGACGAGGCGATCCTCTCCGACGGCACCGTGGTGCCGACCCGGTCGATCATCAGCTCGTCCGGGACGGCGCTGTCGCCGCTGCTGGACCTGATGCCGTTCGAGCGGGACGACCGCGGGCGGATCATCACCGACGCGAACGTCCAGGTCCCCGGCACCGACAACGTGTGGGCGGCCGGCGACTGCGCCGCCGTACCGCACCCGCACGGGGAGACCTGCCCGGCCGTCGCGATCTACGCGATGTACGCCGGCCGACAGATCGGTCGCAACATCGTCCGGCAGATGAACGGCAAGCCGCTCAAGCCGTTCACCTTCACCGGGCTGGGCGACGCCTGCTCGCTGGGCCGGCACCGGGCCGTCTCCCACCTCAAGGGGGTCCGCTTCTACGGGCTCCCGGCGTGGATCCTGTGGCGCACGTTCTTCTGGTGGTTCGTGCCGACGTGGGAGCGCAAGGCGGACATCGCGTTCGACTGGCTGTGCGCGCCGGTCTTCGGCCGCGACATCGTCAACATCCAGATCGCTGCGCCGTACGGACTCCGTCGCGAGCACTACGAGACCGGCCAGGCGGTGGTGCGGCAGGGCGAGGTCGGCCAGCAGATCTACGTGATCACCGCCGGCAGCGCCGACGTCGTCCGCGAGACCGCCGAGGGCGAGGTCGTGGTGACGAGCTTGGGTCCCGGCGACCACTTCGGCGAGAAGGCGGTCTTCGAGAAGTCGCGGCGTACGGCGACGGTCCGGGCGACCTCGCCGCTCGAGGTGCTGTCGCTCGGGGAGCACGAGGCGCGGACCCTGGCCGAGACGATCCAGGTGTTCGGCGCTGCGGTGCGGGAGCTGCCGAACGAGCCCGAGATCAACCCGGCGCCGCTCGGAACTTGATCCGGGTGTCGCCGACGACCAGCTCGTCGCCGTCCTCCAGCGGACGCGCCATCGTGAGCCGGTCGCCGTTGACCGTGGTGCCGTGGGTCGACTGGAGGTCGGTCAGCACGAAGCCGGCGGGCGTCCCCGTGATCGCGCAGTGGTGGCGGCTCACCAAGGTGTCGTTGAGCACCAGGTCGTTGTCGGGCATCCGGCCGATCCGCAGGCCGTGCTCGTTGAGCGGCAGCGTCCGGCCGTCGTCCATGACCAGCTCCGCCGCCGCCACCGCCGCCGGCCGGTAGAGGGTCCGCGCCACCGCAGCGGCGGCCGCGCCCGACGTCCCGAGCGACTTGATCCGCGGGAACGACGTCAGCATGCCCTCGGCGTGGATCTGGAAGAGGCGCTCCTCCTCGGCCAGGTCCTTCAACGGGTGCGCCCCGAGATCGGTGATCTCCAGACCCTCGGGCTTGGTCGCGAAGTCGCTGACCACCGCCTGGGAGGCGACGATCTGGCCGCCGTTGGCCGTGCCCATGATCCGCGCCGCCCGGTGCACGTCGTACCCGACGAAGCTGCCGTCGTACGACGACACGACGCCCACGTGGATGCCCATCCGGGACCGGATCGGCCGGCTGCCCGGCCAGGTCACCTCGCCGAGCTCGAGCTGCGCCTGGATCGCGGCCGCAACCGCGTCGGCCACCGCCGGGAACACGACGAAGAAGCCGTCGCCGGCCGTGTCGACCTCGTGGCCGCTGTGGGCGGCCCACGCCCGCCGGCACGTCTCCCGGTGGAGACGGAGGACGTCCTTCCACTGGTCGGCGAGCCGGTTGGCGTGCAGCGTCGAGCCCTCGATGTCGGAGAACAACATCGCGAGGCGCTGCTGGGAGAGCTCGCTCACCTTCGACATCCTAGAGTTCGGCTCATGGACAAGGTGATAGCGAGCGCTGCAGAGGCGGTCGCGGACATTCCGGACGGGGCGACCGTGGCGGTCGGCGGGTTCGGGCTGTGCGGGATCCCGTCGGTCTTGATCGACGCTCTCCTGGCGCAGGGTGCGACGGACCTGGAGGCGGTCTCCAACAACTGCGGTGTCGACGAGTGGGGCCTCGGGCGCCTGCTGTTCGCCCGTCGGCTGCGCCGGATGGTGTCGTCGTACGTCGGGGAGAACAAGGAGTTCGCCCGGCAGTACCTCTCCGGCGAGCTGGAGGTGGAGCTGACCCCGCAGGGCACCCTGGCGGAGCGGATGCGGGCCGGCGGGTCCGGGATCCCGGCGTTCTTCACCGCGACCGGGGTCGGCACCCAGGTGGCGGACGGCGGCCTGCCGTGGCGCTACGACAGCTCCGGCGCGGTCGTCGTGGCCTCGCCGCCGAAGGAGGTGCGGTCCTTCGGCGGGCGCGACTACGTGCTGGAGGAGGCGATCGTCGCGGACTTCGGGATCGTGCGTGCCTGGAAGGGCGATCGGCACGGCAACCTCGTCTACCGCGACTCGGCGCGCAACTTCAACCCGCTGGCCGCGATGTGCGGCCGCATCACCATCGCCGAGGTGGAGGAGCTGGTGGAGCCGGGCGAGCTGGACCCGAACAACGTCCACACCCCAGGGGTGTACGTGCACCGCGTCGTCGCCCTGACACCCGAGCAGGCCGCGGACAAGCGGATCGAGAAGAGGACCCTTCGAGACACCTCGTCCCTCGGTTCCTCAGGACAGGCGGTGACCCCGTGAGCTGGACTCGCGAACAGATGGCGGCCCGGGCGGCGTCGGAGCTGACCGACGGCTCCTACGTGAACCTCGGGATCGGCCTGCCGACCCTCGTGCCGAACTACGTCCCCGACGGGGTGGAGCTGATCCTCCAGTCCGAGAACGGGATCCTCGGCGTCGGTCCCTACCCGACCGAGGAGAACGTGCACCCGGACCTCATCAATGCCGGGAAGGAGACGGTCACGGTGAACCGGGGTGCGTCGTTCTTCGACTCGGCCACGTCGTTCGGGATGATCCGCGGCGGCAAGATCGACGCGGCGATCCTGGGTGCGATGCAGGTGTCGGTGAAGGGCGACATCGCGAACTGGATGATCCCCGGAAAGATGGTCAAGGGGATGGGCGGCGCGATGGACCTGGTCCACGGCGCCAAGCGGGTGATCGTGCTGATGGAGCACACCGCGCGCGACGGCGGGTACAAGATCGTCAACGAGTGCTCGCTGCCCTACACCGGCCTGGGCGTGGTCCAGCGGATCATCACCGACCTCTGCGTGATCGACATCGAGCCCGACGGACTGCACCTGGTCGAGCTCGCTCCTGGTGTCACGGTCGACCAGGTCCGGGAAGCAACGGAACCTCCCGTGATCGGTACGCTGCCCCGACCATGACACCTGGTCAACGACCATGACGACGGCCCTCCTGCTGCTGGCCGTCGCGCTCCTCCTCATCCTCGCGTGCGGGATGTTCGTCGCCGCGGAGTTCGCCCTGGTCACCGTCGACCGCGGCCAGGTCGACAAGGCGGCGGCCGAAGGTGACGCCACCGCAGCCGGCGTACAGCGGGCCCTCCGGTCGCTGTCGACCCAGCTCTCGGGCGCGCAGGTCGGGATCACGGCCACCAACCTCGGCATCGGGTTCCTCGCCGAGCCCGCGATAGCCGAGCTGCTCCGCGACCCGCTGGGGACGATCGGCGTCCCCGACGGCGCGGTCGGCCCGGTCGCGCTCACGACCGGGCTTGTGCTGAGCACCATCCTGACCATGCTCCTCGGCGAGCTCGTGCCCAAGAACGTGGCGCTGGCGCTCCCGCTCGCGACCGCCCGCGCCACTCAGCGACCGATGCGCGCGTTCACCTCCGCGATCCGGCTGCCGCTCCGGGTGCTCAACGGCTCGGCCAACGCGATCGTCGGCTGGTTCGGCATCGAGCCGCAGGAGGAGCTGCGCTCCGCGCGGAGTCCCACCGAGCTCGCGTCCCTCATCCAGCGCAGTGCCGACGTGGGGACGCTCGACGCCGACACGGCCGAGCTGATGGAGAAGTCGGTCGAGTTCGGCACGCGCACCGCCGGCGAGATCATGACGCCGAGGGTCCGCACCCGCTCGCTCGACGTGAGCGACCGGGCCAGCGCGGTGATCGACCTCGCGCGCGAGACCGGGCACTCCCGGTTCCCGGTCCTGGACGACCAGGACGCCGTGGTCGGCACCGTCCACGTCAAGAACGCCGTCGCGCTGCCCATGTCCGAGCGCTCCACCACCCGGGTCAAGCACCTGATGGCCAAGCCGATCGTGGTCCCCGACAGCCTCCGTCTCGACCCACTGATGGCGCTGCTGCGCAAGGACGGCTTCCAGATGGCGGTCGTGCTCGACGAGTACGGCGGACACGCGGGCATCGTCACCCTCGAGGACGTGGTCGAGGAGATCGTCGGCGACATCGCCGACGAGCACGACCGGCTCGGCGAGCGCGGCCGGCTCCGTCGCGACGGCACCTGGTCGATCTCGGGGTTGCTGCGCCCGGACGAGGTCGAGGACCTCACCGGTATCCCTCTGCCCGAGGGCGAGGACTACGACACCGTCGCCGGGCTGGTGCTCAAGGTGCTCGGGCGGATCCCGACGACGGGGGAGCACGTCGTCGTACCCCTCATCGAGCACCAGGAGGAGGACGACGCGCCCGAGCACAGCGCCGTACTGACGGTGGAGCACATGGACGGGCTGCGGATCGACCGGTTGTCGTTGCGGGTGGAGGAGGTGGCCGAGGATGAGTAGCGTCGCCGCGCTGCTGCTGACCGTCGTGCTGCTGGCCGGCAACGCGTTCTTCGTCGCGACCGAGTTCGCCCTGGTCTCGGCCCGCCGGAGCCAGATCGAGCCCCGCGCCCAGGCCGGTTCGCGGCTGGCCCGCACCACCCTGCGGGCCCTCGGCCAGATGCCGCTGATGATCGCCGGCATCCAGCTCGGGGTCACCGTCTGCTCCCTGCTGCTCGGTGCGATCGCCGAACCGGCGATCGCCCACCTGCTCGAGCCCGCGTTCGAGGCCGCGCACCTCCCGGACAACCTCCTGCACCCGATCGCGTTCACGGTCGCCCTGAGCATCGTCGCGTTCCTGCACGTGGTGCTCGGCGAGATGGTGCCGAAGAACATCACGCTCGCCGGGCCCGACCGGGCCGCGCTGCTGCTGGCGCCGCCGATGCTCGCCTTCGTCACCATGCTGCGTCCCTTCATCGTGGCGCTCGACGCGATGGCGCGGGCGATCCTCCGGCTGCTGCGGGTCGAGCCGAAGGACGAGCTGAGCTCCACGTTCACCCGCGAGGAGGTGGCGGCCCTGGTCGAGGAGTCCCGGAGCAAGGGACTGCTGGCCAAGGACGAGTACGACCGGCTGGCGGGTGCGCTCGGCTTCACCGAGAAGACCGTGGCTCTGGTGATGATGCGGCCCGACTCGTTGACCACCGTGCGCCGCGGCTCGACGGGCGCCGACGTGGAGGCGCTCTGCGCGGCGACCGGGTACAGCCGGTTCCCGGTGATCGACGACAACCCGGACGTCCCGGACGCCACCGGTGAGCTGATCGGCTACCTCCACATCAAGGACGTGCTCGAGCCCGACGAGGCGCGCCGGCAGCGACCGATCGCGGATCGATGGGTGCGCCCGTTCGCGACCGTGGGGGAGGACGCCGTGCTCCACGAGGTGCTGGAGAAGCTGCAGCGCAGAGGTGCGCACATGGCGCGCGTCGTGAGCTCCGACGGAGCCACGCTGGGCGTCGCCGCGCTCGAGGACGTGATCGAGGAGCTGGTCGGCGAGATCCGCGACGCGGCCCATTCCGACGAACCCGGCTGAGGGTAACTAGGGTGTCCACCGTGGCAGGCTCGACGACGCGCAGCGAGGGGGAGTCGGGCGCAATTCTGACTCTTCCGAACCTGCTGAGCATGCTGCGCCTGGCCGGCGTCCCGCTGTTCCTCTGGCTGGTGCTCGGGCCCGAGGAGGACGCCTGGGCACTGGTGGTGCTCATGGTCTCCGGCTTCACCGACTTCCTCGACGGCTGGCTGGCCCGCAAGCTCAACCAGCAGTCGGTGCTCGGACAGATCCTCGACCCGGTGGCCGACCGGCTCTACATCCTCGCCGTCGTGATCGGGCTCGCCCTCCGCGACATCATCCCGTGGTGGCTGGCGGTGTCGCTGCCGCTGCGCGACCTGCTCCTGTGGGGCCTCGTCCCGCTGCTGCGGACCCGCGGCTACAGCGCGCTGCCGGTGCACTTCCTCGGCAAGGCCGCCACCTTCAACCTCCTCTACGCGTTCCCGCTGTTGCTGCTCGGCGACGGTGACGGCACCGTGGCGACCCTGGCCCAGATGTTCGGGTGGGCGCTGGCGCTGTGGGGGATCGGCCTGTACTGGTGGGCCGGGGTCCTCTACGCCTGGCAGGTGCGCAAGCTGCTCGCCACCACGGAGCGACACCGATGACGGACGGCGAGCAGGACCCGTCCGCGCGGATGCGCACGCCGCTCCTCACGCTGATCACTGCCGAGGCGCTCGAGCGCGACTACCAGATGGTGGCCCAGCGACGGATCCGGAGCGGGGACCCGCGGCCGCACGGCCGCGACCGGGTCACCGGACGGCTCGGCGTGGTGGCCGTGGTCGCCATGTTCGGCGCCCTGGTCACACTGGCCGCGGTCCAGACCTCCCGCAACGCCGATGTCGACAGCGCCAGCCGGACGGCGTTGATCGACCGGATCGAGAACCGCCGGGAGCGGGTCCAGGCCCTCCAGGGCGAGATCGCCGACCGGCGCGAGGAGAACGCCAGCGCGGCGGAGGACCTGCTCGAGCTCGGCGACCGGGTCAACCGGGTCGAGGGGAACGCCGTCGACCTCGGCGCCGTCACCGGCTTCACCGCCGTGACCGGCGAGGGCATCCGGATCGAGCTCGACAACGCGCCGTACGCCGACCCGGACACCGAGCACATCCGCGACTCCGACCTGGCGCTGCTCGTGAACGCGCTGTGGACCGCCGGCGCGGAGGCGATCTCGATCAACGGCCAGCGGATCACCCTGCGCACGGCGATCCGGAACTCCGGCACCCCGATCGAGGTCAACAGCACGGGCATCGCGCCGCCGTACGTCGTCCTGGCCATCGGCAACAGGGACACCCTCGCCGCCAACCTGGCGGAGACGAGCAGCGGCGCCGGCTTCGCGGTGCTGGCCGGCGACTACGGGTGGTCCTACGACGTGGACAATGTCGACGAGCAGCGACTTCCTGCTGCGCCGGGACGGCTGCGGCAGCTACGGTCTGCCGAACAGCTGACGGATAGCGGACGACAGCCCCAAGGAGACGAGTAGACGTGATCGCAGTCCTCGGCCTGCTCGTCGGCGTCCTTCTCGGGTTCGTGTTCCAACCCGACGTCCCGCTCGGGCTGGAGCCCTACCTCCCGATCGCGGTGGTCGCCGCACTCGACGCGGTCTTCGGTGCGCTCCGTGCCTACCTCGACGGGATCTTCGACGACAAGGTGTTCGTCGTCTCGTTCATCAGCAACGTGATCATCGCGTCCGGCATCGTCTACCTCGGCGACCGGCTCGGCGTCGGTGGCCAGCTCTCGACCGGCGTGATCGTGGTCCTCGGCATCCGGATCTTCACCAACGTCGCCGCGATCCGAAGGCACGTGTTCCATGCCTGACGACGCCGACCAGGCCGACCAGGCCGACCAGGTCGATCCCGGCCCCCGGCAGCGGATCTGGTCCGCTCTGCTCAAGCCGACCCGCAGCCAGATCGTGGTCGGCCTGCTGCTGGCCGTGGTCGGGTTCGCGGGGGTGACCCAGGTGCGGGTCAACCAGACCGACGACACCTACTCGGGGCAGCGTGAGCAGGAGCTGATCGACATCCTGTCCGCGCTGGCCGGCACCCGCCAGCGGGCCGAGGACCAGATCGCCGAGCTCGAGGAGGTCCGCGACGACCTCCGCGACGACACCAGCAAGCGGCAGGCGGCGCTCGAGCAGGCGCAGGAGGACGTCGACGAGCTCAACGTCCTGGCCGGCCTGGTGCCGGTCACCGGGCCCGGGATCCGGATCACGATCGTGGAGGAGACCGGCCGGGTGTCCCTCTCCTCGTTCCTCGACACCATCCAGGAGCTGCGCACCGTCGGCGCCGAGGCGATGCAGCTCAACGGCACGGTGCGGATCGT
The DNA here is from genome assembly GCF_014180685.1 of Nocardioides pelophilus. Taxonomy (GTDB): domain Bacteria; phylum Actinomycetota; class Actinomycetes; order Propionibacteriales; family Nocardioidaceae; genus Nocardioides; species Nocardioides pelophilus. Next base: position 18,055 of record NZ_JACEHF010000005.1, read on the forward strand.
CGCCCAGACCTCCTTCGAGGAGACCGAGGGCGGGTTCGTGGTCGACGGCGAGCTGGTCGAGGCGCCGTACGTCCTGGACGTCATCGGGGAGCCGTCGGTCCTCGCGCCCGCGCTGGAGTTCCTCCTCGGCCCGAAGCAGCAGATCCAGGAGGACGGCGCCGACCTGGAGGTCGACGAGCTGAGCTCGATCGACATCGAGGCCGTCCGCTCGCCCGAGGAGCCTGACTTCTCCGCACCCGACCCGGGTTAGTAGCCTTCACCACCATGACCCCTGACGACCTCAAGTACACCGTCGAGCACGAGTGGCTCCGCACCCCCGGAGAGCAGCCGGAATCGGTGCGGGTCGGCATCACGGACTTCGCCCAGGACGCCCTCGGCGACATCGTCTACGTCTCGCTCCCCGAGGTCGGCACGTCGGTCACCGCAGGCAGTCCGTGCGGTGAGCTCGAGTCCACCAAGTCCGTCAGCGACGTCTACGCCCCGGTCGGCGGCGAGGTGGTCGCCCGCAACGAGGCGCTCGACGCGACCCCCGAGCTGGTCAACAGCGACCCGTACGGCGAGGGCTGGCTGTTCGAGATCGTCCCGTCCGAGGTCGCTGAGCTCGACCAGTTGCTCGATGCGGCCGGCTACGAAGCGCAGATCGCCGGCTGACCCGCTCGTCGGTGCCCCGGACCTTGCTCCGACAGGTGTAGGTTTCCAACCATCGACCTCATCCTCACCCTGAGGGAACGCTCGAGGAGAACTGATGCCCTTCTGCACCGCTTGCGGTCGACAGAACCCCGACGACGCCAGGTTCTGCTCCCAGTGCGGGACCCGCTTGGTCGCACCTGAACCGACGATCGAGCCAGGGGACGCCACCGCCACGATCAGCTTCCCCGGCGCCGACAAGGTCGAGACCTCCGACCGGCAGCTCAGCCCGATCGACGCTGCTGCGGTCGACGCGCTGCCGGTGGGCTCGGCGCTGCTCGTGGTCCAGAAGGGGCCGGGTGCGGGCAGCCGCTTCCTGCTCGACCAGGACGTGGTCAACGCCGGCCGCCACCCCGACAGCGAGATCTTCCTCGACGACGTCACCGTGTCGCGCCGGCACGCGATCTTCAACCGCACCGGCGACGGCTATACGGTGAGCGACGTCGGGAGCCTCAACGGCACCTACGTCAACCGCGACCGGATCGAGACGATCGGCCTCACCGACGGCGACGAGGTGCAGATCGGGAAGTACCGGTTGGTGTTCTTCGCAGGTCACGAGGACGTCTGAATCTCGTGGGGGTCCAGTCCGCCGAGCATCACGAGGCGCTTCTCAACATCGGCCAGGTCCTCGATCTGCTGCGCCCGGACTTCCCCGACATCACGATCCCCAAGATCCGATTCTGGGAGGGCGAGGGGCTGATCAAGCCCCAGCGCACGCCGGCCGGCTACCGCAAGTTCTCCGCGCACGACGTGGACCGGCTCCGCTACGTCCTGCGCATGAAGCGCGACCACTACCTGCCACTGGGGGTCATCCGCGAGCACCTCGACGCGATCGACCGAGGCCTCCAGCCGCCGCAGATCGACCAGGTCGTCCCGACCGTCCCGAAGGTGGCGCTCGCCGCCGACGGGCTGCCGGCAGCCGAGTCGTTCCGGCGCACCGACAAGTTCCGACTCTCGCGCAAGGAGCTGGTGAAGATCGCGGAGATCGGCGACGAGCTGCTCGGCCAGCTCGAGGCCTACGGTCTGATCGCGCCGGGGCCGACCGGCCACTACGACACCGACGCGCTGGTGATCGCCCAGGCCGCGAAGGAGCTCGCCGAGTTCGGGCTCGAGCCCCGGCACCTCCGTGCGTTCAAGACCGCAGCCGACCGCGAGGTCGGGCTGGTCGAGCAGGTCGTCGCCCCCGTACGCCGCGGCCGCGACGCGTCAGCCTCGGCCCGCGCGGAGGAAGCGATCAGCGAGATCGCTGCGCTGTCGGTCCGGCTCCACGCGACCTTGGTCAAAGCCGGTCTGCGCCGCCTCTGAGGGTCTGCCTCCGATGCTTCTCGCGCGGAGTACGCTGATCCCATGCGCGAGGTCGACGTGATGGGCGTAAGGGTGGAGATGCCCTCCAACCAGCCGATCGTGCTGTTGCGCGAGGTGTCGGGCGACCGCTACCTGCCGATCTGGATCGGCGCCGTCGAGGCGACGGCGATCGCGTTCGCCCAGCAGGGCGTGGTGCCGCCGCGGCCGCTCACCCACGACCTGATGAAGGACATCCTCGCCGCGACCGGCAACGAGCTGAGCCAGGTGCGGATCACCGACGTGAAGGACGGCGTCTTCTACGCGACCCTGGTCTTCGGCTCGGGTGCGGAGGTGAGCGCGCGGCCCTCCGACTCGATCGCGCTCGCGCTGCGCACGGGCACCACGATCTACTGCTCGGACGACGTCCTCGACGAGGCCGGCCTCGCCGTACCCGCCGAGCAGGAGGACGAGGTCGAGAAGTTCCGCGAGTTCCTCGACCACGTGTCGCCCGAGGACTTCGAGGCTCACTGACGCCCTGGAACGGGCTCTCACCCTCAAGTTGAGGGTGAGAGTTGCGACACGCCGGGTGACGGTCTTTGACCGCACCTCGGCAGCGCCGTACCTTGAAGAGTCAACCCCAACGGACCTCCGGAGGACCGAGTGAACGAGCACCAGCCCGACGCAGGCAGCCAGGCTGCCGACGTCGCCGCCGGCGTCGCCGAGGAGCAGGGTCTGCTCTTCACCGACGACGTGTCACCGCTTCCGAGCGACCTCGGCTACCGCGGTCCGACCGCCTGCAACGCGGCGGGGATCACCTACCGCCAGCTCGACTACTGGGCCCGCACCGGCCTGATCGAGCCGAGCGTGCGCGGCGCGACCGGCAGCGGCTCGCAGCGCCTCTACAGCTTCCGCGACATCCTGATCCTCAAGGTGATCAAGCGACTGCTCGACGCCGGCATCTCGCTGCAGCAGATCCGCACCGCCGTCGTCCACCTGCGCGAGCGGGGCACCGACGACCTGACGCAGGTCACCCTGATGAGCGACGGCGCCTCGGTCTACGAGTGCACCAGCAACGACGAGGTCATCGATCTCCTCCAGGGCGGGCAGGGCGTCTTCGGCATCGCGATCGGCGGTGTCTGGCGCGAGATCGAGGGCACCCTCGCCGAGCTCCCGAGCGAGCACGCCGCGCAGGACCCGGTCGAGACGCTGGCCGGTGACGAGCTCGCCGCGCGACGCGCGGCGCGCACCGCGGGCTGAGACACCGCTGCGGCCTGGGATACCCTGGGCCTGCTGTTGATCCCGCGTGGGAGAGACAGGATCCCTGGTGATCCTGCGCCGAAGGGGCAATTCCTCCCCGGAAACTCTCAGGCACGACGCCCCCGCGGAGCAGGCGACTGTGGAGCCGCGACCTTGCGGTGACAGAGGGGGAGGGTGACGTGATCGTGCGATCCGAGGAGCCCTCTCTTGTCCGACCAGCCCACTCTCCCTGAGCTCGACGCCGCGCTGCCGTTCATCGAGCGGCACATCGGCCCCGACCAGGCCGCGGTCGCCACGATGCTCGACCGGCTCGGCTTCGCCTCCCTCGACGCGTTGATGGACGCCGCCGTCCCCGGCGGGATCCGTACGTCGGCCCCGCTGGACCTGCCGGCCGCGCTGAGCGAGGCGGCGGTGGCCGACGAGCTCCGCTCGCTCGCCGGGTCGAACCACCCGGGTGAGCCCATGATCGGGCTGGGCTACCACGCGACGATCACGCCGCCGGTCGTTCGTCGCAACGTGCTCGAGGACCCCAGCTGGTACACCGCCTACACGCCCTACCAGCCCGAGATCTCCCAGGGCCGGCTCGAGGCGCTGCTCAACTTCCAGACCATGATCAGCGACCTGACCGGCCTGCCGACCGCGGGCTCGTCGCTCCTCGACGAGGGCACCGCGGCAGCGGAGGCGCTCGCGCTCGTCCACCGTGCGCGTCGCAACCTGGCCGGTCCGTTCGTGCTCGACGCCGACGCGCTGCCGCAGACGATCGACGTCGTCCGCACCCGGGCCGAGGCGATCGGCGTGGAGGTCGTGGTCGCCGACCTGTCGGGCGGTCTGCCCGACGGTGAGGTCGCCGGCGTCCTGATCCAGTACCCCGGCGCCTCGGGCCGGGTCCTCGACCCGCGGCCTCTGGTCGACGCCGTCCACGAACGCGGCGGGCTCGCCGTCGTGGCCGCCGACCTGCTCGCGCTGACCGTCCTCGAGGCGCCCGGCTCGTTCGGCGCCGACGTCGTGGTCGGGTCCAGCCAGCGCTTCGGCGTCCCGCTGTTCTACGGCGGGCCGCACGCCGGCTTCATGAGCGTCAGCGCGGGGCTGGAGCGCCAGATCCCCGGCCGCCTGGTGGGGGTCTCGCTCGACGCCGAGGGGCGTCCGGCGTACCGGCTCGCGCTGCAGACCCGCGAGCAGCACATCCGGCGTGACAAGGCGACGTCGAACATCTGCACCGCCCAGGTGCTGCTGGCCGTCGCGGCATCGATGTACGCCGTCTACCACGGTCCCGAGGGCCTGCGGCAGATCGCGACCCGGACCCACCGCTACGCCGCGGTCCTCGCGCGCGCTCTCTCCGCGGGCGGGTTCGCGCCGGCGCACGAGACCTTCTTCGACACCCTCACCGTGCCGGTCCCAGGTCGCGCGGCCGCCGTGGTCCTGGCCGCGCGCAGCCTGGGGGTGCACCTGCGCCTGGTCGACGCCGACACGGTCGCGTTGTCGACCTCGGAGTGCACCACCCGCGCCACCGTGATCGCGGTGCTCACGGCGTTCGGCATCGAGGGTGCCGACATCGACGACATCGACCGGTCGACCTCCGAGGCGCTGCCGTCGGAGCTGCGACGGACCACGGAGTTCCTGACCCACCCGGTCTTCAACAGCCACCACAACGAGACGTCGATGCTGCGCTACCTGCACCGGCTCTCCAACCGCGACTACGCCCTGGACCGCGGCATGATCCCGCTCGGCTCGTGCACGATGAAGCTCAACGCGACCACGGAGATGGAGCCGATCTCGCTGCCCGGCTTCGCCGACCTGCATCCCTTCGTGCCGGCCGGGGACGCTGCCGGCTACCGCCGGCTCGTCGACGAGCTCGAGGGCTGGCTGGCCGAGGTCACGGGCTACGACAAGGTGTCGATCCAGCCGAACGCCGGCTCCCAGGGTGAGTTCGCAGGGATGCTCGCCATTCGGGCGTTCCACGATGCGCAGGGTGACCATGATCGGCGCGTGTGCTTGATCCCGTCGTCGGCCCACGGCACCAACCCGGCCTCCGCCGTGATGGCCGGCATGTCGGTCGTCGTGGTCAAGGCCAACGACGACGGCACCGTCGACCTCGACGACCTGCGCGCGAAGTGCGAGCAGCACGCCGACACCCTCGCCGCGATCATGGTGACCTACCCGTCGACGCACGGTGTCTACGAGGAGACGATCACCGAGCTGTGCGAGATCGTCCACGAGCACGGTGGTCAGGTCTACATCGACGGCGCCAACTTCAACGCGCTGCTCGGCTACGCGAAGCCGGGGCAGTTCGGAGGCGACGTCTCCCACCTCAACCTGCACAAGACGTTCTGCATCCCGCACGGCGGCGGTGGCCCGGGAGTCGGTCCGGTCGCGGTCCGGTCGCACCTGGCGCCGTACCTCCCGTCGCACCCGCTGCACCCGGAGGAGTCCAAGCGCGAGGGCGTCGGCCCGATCAGCGCCGCGCCGTACGGCTCGACCGGGATCCTGCCGATCTCGTGGGCCTACGTTCGGTTGATGGGGGCCGAGGGCCTCACCCGGGCGACTGCGGTCGCGGTGCTGACCGCCAACTACGTGGCCGCGCGGCTGGGCGAGCACTACCCGGTGCTGTACCGCGGCGAGTCCGGGCTGGTCGCGCACGAGTGCATCCTCGACCTGCGCGACATCACCAAGGAGACCGGCGTCTCGGTCGACGATGTCGCGAAGCGCCTCATCGACTACGGCTTCCACGCTCCGACCATGTCGTTCCCGGTGGCCGGCACCTTGATGGTCGAGCCCACCGAGTCGGAGGACCTGGTCGAGCTCGATCGGTTCTGCGACGCGATGATCGCGATCAAGGGCGAGGTCGACCGGGTCCGGTCCGGCGAGTGGAAGGTCGACGAGTCGCCGCTCCACTTCGCCCCGCACACCGCGCTGGCGCTGGTGGGGGAGTGGGACCGCGCCTACACGCGCGAGGAGGCGGTCTTCCCGTCCGGCACCGCCGGCCCCAACGGATCCGGCGACAAGTACTGGCCGCCGGTCGCCCGCATCGACCAGGCGTACGGCGACCGCAACCTCGTGTGTTCCTGCCCACCGGTCGACGCCTACGCCGAGTAGCCTGACCCGGAAAGTCACGGGCGAGGGGGACAACGGTATGAGCGCGGGTCTCGAGTTCGGGGCGAGGCTGGCCGGCTGGGCCTATGCGCTCGACCCTCCGGGGCCCGAAGCCCGCCGGTCGCGGATCCTCGCGCGGGTCGGGGGGCTGACCGCCATCGCGGCCCTGCTCGCCTACCTGACCTGGCGCATCACCTCCACCCTGCCTCCCGAGGGCTGGGACCGGACGGCGGCCTGGATCCTGATCGGGTTCGAGGCGCTGCCCCTGGCCGGCCTGTCGGTCCGGCTCTTCACGCTGTGGAACATCGACAGCCGCGCCCCGCGAACCGTGACCGAGCTGCCCGCCGACTTCCGGGTCGCCGTGTTCATCCCCACCTACAACGAGCCGGTCGAGGTGATCGCGCCGACCATCGCGGCGGCCTGCGAGCTGCAACCCGCTCACGAGACCTGGGTGCTCGACGACGGCGACCGCGAGTGGGTCGCGGAGCTGTGCCGGGAGTACGGCGCCCGCTACGTCTCCCGTCCGGTCCACAACCATGCCAAGGCGGGCAACATGAACCACGCCCTGGACCTGATGGCGCGCGAGGCGGCGGAGGGGATCGCCCCCGACGCCGACGTGATCGCGGTCCTCGACTGCGACCACGTCCCGCTGCCGCACTTCCTCACCGCCACGCTCGGCTGGTTCGACGACCCCGAGCTGGCGCTGGTCCAGGGACCACAGGAGTTCTACAACGCCGGGGCGTTCGACGACGACGGTGTCACCGGCGAGCAGGGGTTGTTCTTCCACGTGCTGATGGCGGCGCGCAACCACGAGGGCGCCGGCCCCTTCTGGTGCGGGTCCACCTCGCTGCTGCGGACCCGGGCGCTGCGCGAGGTCGGTGGCGTGGCCACCGACACGATCGTCGAGGACATGCACACGACGCTGCGCCTGATCCGCAAGGGCTGGAAGACCGTCTACCACCACCAGGCGCTGGCGGTGGGGCTCGCGCCCGCGACGCCGGACCAGTACCTGCTGCAACGCCGCCGGTGGGGCCTCGGCGCCATGCAGGTGCTGTCCCAGGAGCGGTTGTGGGCGGCCAAGCGGTGGCTGTCGTGGCACAACTACTACGAGTACCTCTCCGGTTCGCTGTGGTGGCTCGAGGGTGTCGGCACGGTGGCGGTGTTCGCCGTACCGACGACGATCCTGCTCACCGGCGCCCAGACCTCGACCGCCGGCGCCGGGATCTTCATCGCCGTCTTCGCATCGATGTTCGTGCTGCGCGTGTGGGGCCTGCGCCGGCTGTTCCGACATCACCTGCAGCTGACGACCGCCTTCGCGCTCCGCGTGCTCCGGATCCCGGTCGGCCTGTCCTGCCTGTGGTGGCTGCTCACCCGGCGCACGCTCTCCTTCGATGTGACGCCCAAGGCCGGGTCGGAACGGCGGGCGCGTGGGCGGCTGCCGCGGGTCCTGACGGTCCTGCTCCTGGTCGTCGTCGCCGTGCTCGCCTACGCCGTCGCCGGGCTGGCGGGTCTGGTGCCCTGGCGGGCGACCGTCGGCGCCAGTGTGGCGTCGGCGGCGTGGTTGGTGATGGCCGCGCTCATGCTCCTGCTGGGCATGCGGCGGATCATCTCGCCGGCCTACGCCACCTCCCGTCGCAACGCCTACCGGGTCGGGATCCGCGCCGGTGTGGTGCTGAACGACACCGAGGGCGAGATCCTCGACGTCTCCGTCGGCGGTGCGGCCGCCTGCTTCCCCTCCACGTTCTCCCTCGACCAGGACGAGGTCGTGCTCGAGCTGCCGGGGGCTGCCCCGGTGCGGATGGAGGTGGTCCGCACGGCGGCCGAGGGCGACCAGCAGCTGGTGTACCTGCGGGTGCCGGCCGGCGACTGGGACGGCTTCCGCACCCTCTCGCTGTGGCTCTTCCACACGCCGCCGGGTGCGGTCGACGGCCTGCCGCCCGGGGTGCCGGTCGCGGCCACGACGAGCCGCACGCGTCGGTCGCGGGCGCTCGCGGCCATCGCCGCGACGAGCCAGGGCGCCCGCACCTGACGGCTACAGCGCCTGCGAGACGCTCGACATGTTGAAGTCGGGGATCCGCAGGGCGGGCGTGGCGGTGCGCGGGAAGTAGTCGGCGCCCCACTCGCGGCTGAAGCTGCGAACGGTGGTGGAAGCGTGGCTGAACCGGTTGAGCAGGTCGATCGGGCTCTCGTTCCAGCGGAAGTTGTTGACGGCCGCGGTGATCTCGCCGTTGTCGATCAGGTAGACGCCGTCGCGGGTCAGGCCGGTGAGCAGCAGGCTCTGCGGGTCGACCATCCGGATGTACCACAACGACGTCACCAGCAGGCCGCGCTCCGTGCCGGCGACGAGGTCGTCGATCGTGCCGGCACCGGAGTCGACCGTCAGCACCAGGTTGTCGACGTACGGCGTCGCGGGCTGCTGCGTCATCGCGGCGGTGTGACGGGACTGCACCAGGGCGGCGAGCTCACCGTCTCGGATCCACTCCGTCCGGCCGAGCGGCAGGCCGTTGTCGAACACCGAGCTGTTGGAGTCGGAAGCCGCGACGACGGAGAACGGCGAACAGGCGACGCCGTCGCCGGCGGGATCGGAGACCAGGTTGACGCCGGGCGCCGTGACCTGCTGCCCGATCCGGGTGCCGGTGGGGCGCTGGCTGTAGACCGACTGGCCCTCCCAGGCGTCGCGGGCTCCGGCGTACCAGTAGGTGTCGACCATCAGGTCGGCGATCGCGGTGGGCGGGAGGATGGTGTCGTAACGCCCGGCCGGGAGGTCGATCCGGCGCTCGGCCCACGCCAGCCGGCGGGCGAGCTCGTCGTCGAGGGCGAGGGGGTCGATGTCGGAGAAGTCGGTGGTCGCGGCGCCGAGCCAGGCGCTGGTCGTGAGGTCGGAGCTCTTGGCCGTGCAGGCGAAGTGGCCGGTCGGCTGCGCGTGACGCAGCCGGAGACCGGTGCTGGAGCCGAGGAAGGTCGTCGTCACGGAGTGGTCGACGAAGCCGTAGAGGAGCCGCCCGGCGGCTCCCGCCCGGCCGAAGGCGTCACCGAGCGCCGGGGCGACGTCGTCGTAGACGGTGATGTCGGTGGGGACGGCGGGGTCGGCCCAGTCGGGGGAGGTGCGGTCGCTGACCAACGGGTTGGCGTCGTCGGCGGGGCCGGCCGCTCGGGCTGCCGCGTCGGCGGCGCGGACGATCTCGGCGATCTCGTCGGCGGTGGTCGCGCTGCCGCCTGTCGACCCAGCGGCCACGCCGTCGCCCGCGGCGACGAACGACACCACGGTCGCGCTCCGACTTGTCATCTGGCCGTTGGTGGTCAGCGTGTTGTTGGCCCACCGCAGGTTGGCGCTGGTCGTGTCGCGGACGATGACCACGCAGTCGTCGGCGGTGGAGGACGCGAGCGCGTGCTCGACGAGGTCCTGCGGGCTCACTGGCCGCCCTCCTCGGTGGTGTTGAGGATCCGCACATCGCGGAACAGGGCCGTGGGGCAGCCGTGACTGACCGCAGCGACCTGGCCCGGCTGGGCCTTGCCGCAGTTGAACGCGCCGCCGAGCAGCCAGGTGTCGGGACCGCCGACGGCCTCCATCGAGCCCCAGAAGTCGGTGGTGGTCGCCTGGTAGGCGACGTCGCGGACCTGCCCGGCCAGCGCGCCGTCGACGATGCGGAAGAACCGCTGCCCGGTGAACTGGAAGTTGAAGCGCTGCATGTCGATCGACCACGACTTGTCGCCGACGACGTAGAGCCCGCGCTCGACCCGGCCGATCAGCTCGTCGGTGCTCGGGCCGTCGGGCGCCGGCTGCAGCGAGACGTTGGCCATCCGCTGGATCGGGACGTGACCGGGGGAGTCGGCGTAGGCGCAGCCGTTGGACCGGCCGGACCCGTCGACGCCGAGCTCGGGCATCAGCGCGGCCATCGACCGGTCGAGCTGGAAGCCGACGAGGGTGCCGTCGCGCACGATGTCCCACTGCTGCGTGGCCACGCCGTCGTCGTCGTAGCCGATGGTGGCGAGACCGTGGGCGACGGTGCGGTCACCCGTGACGTTCATGACCGGGCTCCCGTAGCGAAGGGTGCCGACCTGGTCGGGCGTGGCGAAGCTGGTGCCGGCGTAGTTGGCTTCGTAGCCCAGCGCGCGGTCGAGCTCGGTGGCGTGGCCGATGGACTCGTGGATGGTGAGCCAGAGGTTCGACGGGTGGATGACCAGGTCGTAGCGTCCGGCCTCGACGGTCGGCGCCTTGAGCTTGTCGGCCAGCAGTCCGGGGACCTCGTCGATCTCGGCGTCCCAGTCCCAGGCTGCGCCGGGCGCTCCGCCCACGACGTACTCCCAGCCGCGTCCGACCGGCGGGGCGATGCTCGCCATCGAGTCGAAGACCTCGGACGTGCCGCCCATCGCCTCGAACCCCGGCTGGAGCCGCACTCGCTGCTGGGTCGTGCGGGTGCCGGCGAGATCGGCGTAGTACTTGTTCTCCTGCACCGCCAACAGCGAGGCAGTGGCGTGGTCGACGGCGGCGCCCCGGCAGAGGCGGACGGTCCAATCGGCGAGCACGGCGGTCTTGTCGGAGGTCGGTACGGCGAACGGGTCGACGTCGTAGGCCGACACCCAGGTGACGTCGTCGTGGACCGGTTCGGGCGCCAGCTCGACCGGCGTCGTGGTCATCGCGGCGGCGACCCGGGCCACCGAAACGGCGGTCTCGCTCACGCGGCGCGCTTCGTCGTCGGAGAGGATCACGCCCGCGGCGAATCCCCAGGCGCCGCCGTGGATCACCCGCACCGCGAACCCGACGGTGGCGGCGTCGGCCGCGCCCTGGAGTGCGCCGTCGCGGACCAGGATCCGCTGCGACCGGATGCGTTCGAACCGGAAGTCGGCGTGGTCGGCGCCCAGCTCGGCTGCCCTGGCGAGGGCGATCTCGCCGAGCCGTCGGTAGGGCAGCGCGAGAAAGACCGGATCGACCGAGGACTGCTCAGGCATGCTTGCGATCGTCCTCCACGACCTGGGCGTCGACGGTGTCGGACTCGAACTCGAGCAGCAGCTCGTCGCGCTCGAGGTCGGCGATCACCTCGAAGTCCGCACTGGTGAGCGCCCGCGGCGCCTCCTCGATCGGGCTCGGCGCGGGGATCGACGACAGCGGCTCGGCCGCGTTGAGCTTGCGCGCGGCCGGCAGCACCGAGCGCTCCAACGAGCCGGTGAAGGTGTTGTAGTCCTTGACGCTGCGCTGGATCGAGCGGCCGAGCTTGTCGACGTGCTCGGCGAGCTTCGCGATCCGGCGGTAGAGCACCTGGCCGAGGTCGAACAGCGCCTGGGCGTCCTCGGTCAACGCCTCCTGCTTCCAGGTGAAGGCGACCGTCTTGAGCATGCTCCACAGGTTGGTCGGCGTGGCCAGCACGATGCCCTGGCCGAACGCGTGCTCCATGAGGGACGGGTCGACCTCGAGCGCGGCGTTGAGCAGCTGCTCGTTGGGGATGAACGCGACCGTGAACTCCGGGCTCACCGGCAGACCGGTCCAGTAGCCCTTGCGCGCGAGCGAGTCGACGTGGCCGCGCACCTTCTTGGCGTGGTCGAGGAGCAGCCGGTGCCGGACCTCCGGCTCCAGACCCTCGCGCTGGGCGTCCATGAACGAGTTGTAGGGCGCCTTGGCGTCGATCGCCATCTGCTTGTTGCCCGGCAGGTTGATCACCATGTCGGGGCGCCGGTCGCCGGAGTCGGCCTCGACGGTGGCCTGCAGGTCGAAGTCGACCCGGTTGAGCAGGCCCGCGGTCTCGACGAGGGTGCGCAGCTGGGTCTCGCCCCACGCTCCGCGGACGGCGTTGTTCTTGAGCACCGAGGAGAGCGTGTCGGCCGCCTTGCGGGACTCCTCGACGGAGTGCTGCGTGTGCCGGATCTGGGCGGCGAGCTCGGTGTGCTGGGCGGCCCGGGCCTTCTCCAGGTCGTCCACCTTGCGCTGCATCGAGCGGAGGTGCTCGACGACGGGGGTGAGGGTCTTGAGCACCTGCACCTGACCGCTCTCGGCCTGTTCGCGCTCCTGCTGCTGGGCCCGCTGGGCGGCGATCAGCTCGCGGTGCTGCTCGCGCGCGGCGTCGAGCGCCTGGCGAAGCTGGTCGACCGTGGCCTGGGCGGCGGCGAGGTCGGCCTCGACCTCACCACGGGCGCGGTCGGCCTCGTGACGCACCCGCAGCAGCTCGGCGTCGTGGCGCGCGGCGACGACCTCCGGCGACTCACCGACGGCGACCGGCGGGGTCGTTCGGGCGCGAACCACCCAGCCGACCACGACACCGAGGACGACGCCGACGACGAGACCGAGAAGGAGCAGACCGATGGTTTCCATGATGGAGCCAGTCAATCAGCAGGGTCCGTCGAAACCTGGGACCTACCGGCTGAGTCCGGTCGGGTAGGCAGCAGCCACGGCGCGTCGGCGGTCGAGCTCGTCGACGCGGTCGCGCAGCCGCCGGAGCGCCGCCGGCGGCAGGTCGAGGTCGAGCGCCGCGCGTGCCCGGGCCGCGGTGTCGTCATCGAGGTGACTGATGGGGAAGAACGCCTCGACGGCCACCGCCTGCACCCAGCCCTGGTGGTGGGCCACCACTGCCGGCAGGCACTCGAAGTACGCCGACACGTAGGGCTGGGTCACGTCCTGCTGGTCCGGCCTCCAGAGCCCGGCACCCGCCGCATCGATCTCGTACATCGCCGCCGGGACCCGGCCGAGCAGCCGGTCCCAGGCGAACTCCTTGCCCTCGGGCGTCGGCAGCGACGCCACGGCGCGAGCGTGCGACACCAGGGCGTGCCCGGTGCGGGCCTGCTCGAGCGCCGAGTCCAGCTCGGCCAGGGTGGTGGCGCCGAGCTCCGCGAGACGGACCCGGATCCGCCACCCCAGGTCGGGGTCGAGATCGACGCCCTCGGGCAGCCCGTCGCCGGCACCCCAGGCGGCGAGACGGTCGGGGTCGCTGCTGGTCGAGACCAGCGAGCGGAAGGCCGAGTGGCGGAGCTCGGACCCCGGCTCGGTGCGTGTCACCGCGGCCTGAAGTCCGAGGCGGAGCCGGTCGAGCGTGCCCGGCGGGGCGAGCGGCACGACGGCCCTGAGCACCCACGGCATCAGGTGGCGGGCCGTGTCGTCGGTGTCCTCGACCGGTGGCGCGACCGCCAACAGGTCGGCGACCGCAGCCGGGTCGACGACGGCGTTCGAGAAGCCGAGGCGGACGCTGTTCCACATCGTCGCGCGCAACTGGGGGTCGAGCGTCGGCGCCAGCTGCGGCAGCGCGGCCAGGGTCACCGGGTCCGGTGGGCACACGGCCCACGTCGTCTCGTCGGCGTCGAGGAGCACGGGCGCACCCGGTGCGACCGGCATCAGCGGGGTCTCGGCGCCGGTCAGCTCGAGCGGCGTCCGGGTCCAGCCGTCGGGACCGTGGACCGCGACCACGAGCTGGTGGCGGCGGTCCGCCGGGAACGTGGCGGGCGGCGTCCGTCGTACGACCGCTGCCGCGCGGTCGAGGGTGAGCACGTCCGGACCGGGGGTCAGCAGCCAGTCCTCGATGAAGCCGTCGAGGTCGCCCGCACCCGCGCGGCCCCAGCTGTCGAAGAGGTCGTGCATGGTGGCGTTGCCGAACCGGTGTCGCTCGAAGTGGTCGCGCACGCCGGCCAGGAAGACGTCGTCGCCGAGCCGCTCGGCGAGCTGCCGCAGCACGTTGGACCCGCGGGCGTAGGAGATGCCGTCGAAGTCCTGCAGCGCCGCGAGCGCGTCGACCGCGCCGTTGCCGGCGACCGGATGGGTGGTCGGCCGCTGGTCGGCCTCCAGCCCCCAGACCCGGCGGGCGTAGGACTGGTCGACCCAGGCGTCGACGTACGGCGTCGCCGAGGCGACGACGCGGTAGCCCATGTACTCGGCGAACGACTCGTTGAGCCAGAGGTCGTCCCACCACTGCGGGGTCACCAGGTTGCCGAACCACTGGTGCGCCATCTCGTGCGCGATGAGGGCCGCGCGGACGGACCGCTCGGCCCGCGAGCTCGGCCGGTCGAAGAGAAGGGGGTCGCGGATCGTGACGCAACCCGGGTTCTCCATCGCCCCCGCGTTGAACTCCGGGACGAACGCCTGGTGGTAGTCGCCGAACGCGTAGCGGATGCCGAACAGCCGGTGCAGCTCGTCGAAGCTCTGCCCGGTGAGGGCGAACAGCTCGCCGGCCTCCCGGTCGAGGGTGGCCGCCAGGCTCTGCCGAGAGCTGAGGGAGAGCCTGATGCCGTCGTGCTCGGCGTCGATCCGGTGGTAGGGACCGGCGACGACGGTGACGAAGTACGTCGAGAGCGGGGGAGTGGGGCCCAGCCGCCACTCGCGGACCGCGTCGTCGGAGCCGACCTCCTCGGCCCGCGCGTTGCCGACCACGAGCCAGTCGGCAGGAGCCCGCACGTGCATCGTGTACGGCGCCTTGAGGTCGGGCTGGTCGAAGCACGCGAACACCGTCGGCGCCGCGTCCATGAACGACATGCCGTAGACGTACTGGAGTCCGTCGGCGGGGTCGACACTGCGGTGCAGGCCCTCTCCGTCGTTGCGGAACGGCATCGTCGCCTCGACGACGAGCTCGTGGCTGCCGGCCGACAGGGTCAGCGGCAGCCGGCCCTGCGCCAGCGCATCCGTGGCGAGGTCGGCGCCGTCGAGGGTCGCGCGGCGCAGAGCGACCGGCTTGACGTCGACGAACGTCTCGCCACCGGTCGCCTCGAACCGGATCGTGGTGACCGACCCGAACGTGGTGTCGTCGAGCGCCAGGTCGAGGCGCACGTCGTACGACGTCACGGAGAGCTGGGCGCCGCGCTGGATCGACTCGTCCCTGGTCAGGCTCCGCCACCTCGTCACGAGCACTCACCCTAGTCTTGCGCCATGCGACCGTGGATTGCCGTGCCGCCCCAGCAGGGGCGGCGGATCGTCATCACCGGCGCCAACAGCGGCGTCGGGTTCCAGGCCGCGCGGATCCTCGGATCGCGCGGAGCCGAGCTGGTGCTGGCGTGCCGGAACCTCGAGAAGGCTGAGGCGGCTGCCCGCCAGGTGCCGGGCTACGACGCTGGCCGGGTCGTCGTACGCCGGCTCGACGTCGCCGACCTCTCGTCGGTGCGCGCGTTCGCGGACGCGCTGCTCGAGGAGTACGACGGCATCGACGTGCTGGTCAACAACGCCGGCGTCCTGGGCGCGCCCTTCGGCCTGACCAACGACGGGGTCGAGACCCACTTCGCCACCAACCACCTCGGCCACTTCGCCCTGACCAACCTGCTGCTCCCGCGGATCCGCGACCGGGTGGTCGTGACCAGCTCCCGCGAGCACCGGCGCGGCACCCTCGACCTGGACGACCTCACCTGGGAGCGCCGTCCCTACCGGGCCTTCGCGGCCTACTCGCAGTCCAAGCTCGCCGACCTGCTCTTCATGTCGGAGCTGCAGCGCAGGCTGACCGCGGCCGGGTCGTCGGTGCGGGCGGTGGGCGCCCATCCGGGGGCGTCGTCGACCAACATCACCGGGGGCTCCGGCAACCCGGTCCTCACCTGGATCGGCTACCACGGGTCGCGGCTGGTGAGCATGCCGGCGTGGCGGGGCGCCCTCTGCACCGTCTACGCCGCGACCATGGACATCCCCGGTGACACCTACATCGGGCCGCACGGACGGCTCGAGCTGCACGGCTGGCCGTCGGCGGCCCGGCGCAGCAAGCGCGCCGAGGACGCCGAGCTCGGTCGCCGCCTGTGGGACATCTCCGAGAAGCTCAGCAGCGTGACCTTCCCGCTCTGAACCTTCGGCCCGGACCTCAGTCCAGCGTGGCCGTCTCGAAGGTGATCTCGGTGTTCGGCGTGCCGTCCTCAGGCCCCATGACCGGAGTGACTCCGGCCTCGGCGGCCGTGGCGATCGCGTCGACCGTGGCCTGGTCGACGGTGCCGAAGACGGTGTACTCCGGGCTGAGCTGCGTGTCGCCGAAGCAGATGAAGAACTGCGATCCGCCGCTGTCGGGGTCGGTCGCACGAGCCATGGCGAGCGTGCCGGCCGGGTAGGTCTCGGTGCCGTCGAACTCCGCCGGGATCGTGTAGCCCGGACCGCCGCCGCCGGTGCCGGTCGGGTCGCCGCACTGGAGCACCTCGAAGCCCGGGCTGACGGTCATCCGGTGGCAGGTCGTGCCGTCGTAGAAGCCCTGCTCGACCAGCGACGTGATCGAGTTGGTCGTGCACGGGGTGCGGTCGCTGTCGAGGGTCAGGTGGAACTCACCGATGGTGGTCTCGATGGTCACGCCGACCTCACCGCTGGCCGTCGCCGTCTCCGGCGGAAGGTCCACCCCGGCGTCGGTGCCGTCGGATGCGTAGGTGCACGACGTTCCCTCGACCTCCGCCCCGTCGTCGGCTGCTTCCTTCGGGTCGTCCTCGCCGCAGGCAGCGAGTCCGAGGACGAGGGCGAGGGTCGCGGCCGACAGGGCGGCTCGGCTGAACGAGGGAGAACGCATGACGGGCATCGTAGACACCCGCGGGTTGCCGACCTGCGTACGGTGGGCTCTGTGGAACTCGGCGTGCACTACGCGAACTTCTCCTACCCAGGGTGGGACACCCGGCTGACCGAGCAGTTGAGCGCCACGGCGCAGGCGGCCGAGGCCGGGGGAGCCGAGCTCTTCACCGTCATGGACCACTGGTTCCAGATGGAGAACATGGGCGGCCCGCCGGAGCCGATGCTCGAGGCCTACCTGTCCTTGGCTCACGTCGCCGCGCTCACCGACACGATCCGGCTCAGCGCCCTGGTGACCGGGGGCACGTACCGCCATCCGGGCCTGCTGGCCAAGACCGTGACCACCCTCGACCGGTTGTCCGGCGGCCGGGCGCTGCTCGGGATCGGCGCGGGTTGGTACGAGCGCGAGCACGTCGGGCTCGGCGTACCCTTCCCGCCGACGGCACAGCGGTTCGAACGGCTCGAGGAGACGCTGCAGATCTGCCTGCAGATGTGGAGCGACGACGACGGGGCGTACGACGGCGCGCACTTCCGGCTGGCCGAGACGGTCTGCGTCCCGCCGCCGCTGGCGCGGCCGCACCCGCCGATCATGATCGGGGGAGCGGGGGAGCGGAAGACGCTGAGGTTCGTCGCGCAGTACGCCCAGTGGTGCAACATCTTCGGTGAGACCCCGGAGGTGATGGACCACAAGCTGTCGGTGCTCCGCGGGCACTGCGACACGCTCGGCACCGACTACGACGCGATCCGGAAGACGATGATCCTGCCAGCCGACCCGTTGCTCGACGTCGATGCCTTCGTGGCCTTGATGGGGCAGTACGCCGCGCTCGGGATCGAGCTGGTCACGCTGACGCCCCATGGCGACGATCCGGTGGCCTGGACCGAACGGGTCTGCGCCGACGTCCTGCCGGCACTCCAGCAGCTTTGACGTTATGTCAGCCTTGAGCGTGCCGCAGGCTGGAAGATCTCGACGAGGTTGCCCGACGGGTCCTGCAGGAGGATCTGGCTGCCGCCAGGCCCGGACACCAGGTCGCTGACGAAGGTCAGGCCGGCGTCGCCCAGCCGCGCGACCTCGGCCTCGATGTCGTCGACGACGAGATGGATCCGGTTCCGGCCGGGCTCCGATGCCAGGTCAGGAGGAGTGGCCCGGGCACCGGAGCTGGCGGCGCCGGAGAGGAGCAGTCGCAGCAGACCGCGTCGTACGTCGGCGAAGGCTGGCGCGGCGCTCATGTCCAGCGTGAATCCGAGATGCGTCGTGTAGAACGCCACCGCCTCGTCGACGTCGTCGACGAGGTAGCGGACGCTGACGTGGTCGTCGTTCGCCTTCATGCACCCACCCTAGGTCGCAGGCACGGTCGCGGCGCGAGACTGCCTTGCGACAGACTTGGCGCGATGACAGGCAAGGTCGACTTCAAGAAGACCCTCGACACGTACCGCGCGCCACGCGGTGCGTTCAGCATCGTGGACGTGCCCACGATGCAGTACCTCATGATCGATGGCCACGGTGATCCCAACACGTCCCCGGCATTCGCCGCGGCGATCGAAACCGCGTATCCCGTGGCGTACAAGCTCAAGTTCGCCAGCAAGCAAGACCTCCTTCGCGACTACGTGGTACCGCCTTTGGAGGCCCTCTGGTGGGCCGACGACATGACGACGTTCACGACCTCACGCGACAAGGCACGATGGGACTGGACGTTGCTGCTGATGGTTCCCAGCTGGCTCTCCCGCACCATGTTCGCCGCCGCGGTCGAGCAGGCACGAACGAAGAACCCGCCGACCCGGATCGACGACGTCCGCCTGGAGGACCTCGCGGAGGGCCGGTGCGTGCAGACGCTGCACGTCGGATCCTTCGACGACGAAGCCGCGGTGCTCGCGCAGCTGCACGACGACTTCATCCCGTCCCAAGGGATGCACATGACCGGAAAGCACCATGAGATCTACCTGAGCGACTTCCGCCGCGTGGCGCCCGAGAAGCAGCGCACGATTCTTCGGCAGCCGGTCATCGCCGAGGAGGCGCAGGGGACGGCCTCTCTCTGAACTATCTGACATAATGTCACTTATCGGCTATTCAACAACCACCCGGGAAGGTCGCCGACGGGTCGGTCTCCGGCCACCTCTGTCAGCGCCTCCACCGTGGCGTCGAAGCGTGTTGTGCCCAGCTGGCGGCGCCAGCGCTCCATGACGTGCTCGAAGCCGGCAGCGCTGGCGGCCAGGAGGTCGTCGGCGCGGGCTGTGCGACGCAACAGCACCGCTCTGCGGTCGCCGGGCACTGAATCCCGGGCGACGTACCCAGCCCGCTCGAGGCCGACCGCGGTCTTGGCTGCTGCTTGTTTCGACACGCCGAGACGCTGGCCGAGGTCGTTGATGGTGCACCCGTCGGGGCCGATCGCCTGAAGCGCGAACCCGTGCAGCGGTCGAGACTCGGGATGGCCCTGCTCCTCGAGCTCGGCATGGAGCGCGTCGACGGAGTCCCGGAACGCGGCGGCGAGCAGAAGGACGACGCGCCATCCAGGTTCGCTCATCGAGGCACCTCCAGATCGACAACCATTCCAGATCGACAACTATGTTGACGATATCGGATCGAGGCATCTATGGTAATAGACAACCGCTTTGTCTACTTCTGGGAGTCACCATGCCCGCCGTCAGGATCGCCAGCTCGGACACGCGCGTCACCGAGACCCCGAACGCGGTGATGACGACCCTGGCGTCGCCCACGCAGGGCGGCACGACGACGCTGAGCCTGTGGCGCGCCACCATGCGCGCCGGTCAGTGCGGCCCCTGGCACGCCTTCGACGTCGAGCAGGCGTGGCACCTGCTCGACGGCGCGGCGACCATCGCCGTCGACACCGAGGTCGTCCACCTCTCGGTCGGCGACACCCTGGTCCTTCCCGCCGGGAGTCAGCGGCAGGTGAGCACCGAGGTCGGCGCCGTGTTCGTGGTCAGCGGTGCGGCCGACGGGGTGGCTTCTCCGATCTCGGCCGGCGTTCCGGGTGAGCCGGTCTCCCCTGCCTGGATCGCCTGAGCAGGGCTTCTAGCCCACCGGCACCGGCGCCTCGTCGAGGCGTTCCGCCTTCTCCTCCTGCCACGACCGGTAGGCCACGACCGACGGGACGATGACGCCGCCGGCGAAGAGGGTCCAGTCCAGCCAGAGCGGCACGCCGCCCAGGGCGGCGATGATGGTGACGCCGTTGACCAGGACGACCAGGCCGCCCACCAGGGCACCCATCGGACGGTGCGGCATCCGACCGGCCAGGCGTGCCGCGACCGGCGCCATGATCACGCCTCCGATGACCAAGCCGAGGACCGGCAGCCACGGGATGCCGTGCTGGGCGGCGCCGGTCAGGAACCCGCTGGAGACCGAGACCGCCACCACGAACTCGGCGGCGTTGGTGGTGCCGACCACCTTGCGGGGCTCGTGCTGGGTGACCGTCATCAGGCTCGGTGTGACGACCGGACCCCAGCCGCCTCCCCCGGTGGCGTCGACGAACCCGCCGACCACGCCGATCGGCGCGAGCCAGCGGGTGGTGTGACCGTTCCTGGGTGTCGGGATCAGGCGCAGGCCGAAGCCGAACCGCGCGAAGATCACCAGGCCGAAGAACACCAGCAGCCCGGCCATCCAGCCCTTCGCGGACGCCAGGCTGATGTTGGTCAGCACCACCGCGCCGAGGAATCCGCCCAGTGCCCCGGGCAGGGCGACCCGGAGCAGGATCCGCCCGTCGATGTTCCCCTCGCGCCAGTGGGACAGGCCGCTGATCAGCGTCGTCGGGAGCTTCGCGGCGTGGGTCGCCGCGCTGGCCGTGACGGGCGCGACGCCGAGGTAGAGGAGAACGGTCGCCGACGTGACACCGAACCCCATTCCGAGGGTGCCGTCGACGAACTGGGCGAGCCCGCCGGCAAGGGCGAACGCAGCGAGGATCCACATGGCAGGTACGCCCTTTGACGATTAAGTAGACAGTCTTTGTATGTTGAGTAACCGACTGTACTTACAACATCCAGGTGAGCGCAACTCGACGCGCCCGAGCGCGTCAGCCGGCCGGCGCGTGGCGCTGGAGGGTGGCCCCGAGGCGCGGCAGGGCCGCCTCGACGTGACCGTCGGCCTTCCCACGGACCGCTCGGTACGCCTTCTTCACCGGCTCGTTCGAGCTGGCGGCGACCCTAGTGTCGGTGACGCCGAGCAGGGCGGACGAGGCGGCTCGGCCGTGGGCGGCCAGGTAGGACCCGAACTCCGTGTCGTCGGCGGCCAGGAACCCGTCCCAGAGGGGATCGAGAGCGCGGGCGAACTCCGGCAGCAAGCGCTCCAGGACTCGCTCGACCAGGTTGGGCACCACGGTGGTCGCGCCGGCGTACCCGGCTTTCAGCGCAACGGCGGAGATCCCCCTCTTGTCCGCCACCTCCTGGCGGACGACCTGCACCAGGGCGGCGACGACGGCCGGGCGGGTCTCCTCGGCGAGCAGCTGCTGCGACAACGTCATGGCACCGAACCGTAGCGAGCGAGCTCGGGCGCAGGCACCAGGGATGGGCCGGCCGCGGCCGGGTACCTGAACTTCCAGTCTCGGCCAATCGAACACCACATCGAACACCCCACCGAACGGAGTCGAACAATGGTGATCCTCGGAATCGTCCTTCTCGTGATCGGGCTGCTGGCCTCGATCCCGGTCCTCACGACCATCGGAGCGATCCTGATCGTCGTCGGCCTGATCCTGAACCTGGTGCCGATCAACGGCACCCGGCGCCTGTACTACTAGCTCGGGACGACTAACGCAGTACGACGAGCGCCGTCGCTAGTCCAGGCAGAACTCGTTGCCCTCGGGGTCGGCCATCACGATGAAGCCGGCGCTCATCGGCGGCTCCGGCTCGAATCGCCGGAGCCGGCTGGCCCCGAGGGTGACCAAGCGGTCGCACTCCGCCTCGAGGGCGGCCATCCGCTGATCCCCCTCCAGCCCGGGCGCGACCCGGACGTCGAGATGCACTCTGTTCTTCGCGACCTTGCTCTCCGGGACCTGCTGGAAGAACAGCCGTGGGCCCACGCCGTCGGGATCCTCGATCCCGGACGCTGCGTTGCGACGCTCCGGCGGCACGCCAGCGCGTTCGAGGAAGTCGTCCCAGGCCGCGAGCGGGTCGGCGCCGGCCGGCAGGTCGACCCCCGGCGGCGCCGGGTGCACGTAGTCGAGCACGTCGCGCCAGAAGGTCGACAGCGCCCGCGGGTCGTGGGCGTCGAAGGTCACTTGGATCGTGCGGCTCATACCTCGATCGTCGCGCTGACCACCGACAGCCGGTCGCATCAGCCCCCGACGTACGCCGCCAGGTGCTCACCCGTGAGTGTCGACCGCTTCGCGACCAGCTCGGCGGGCGTGCCCTCGAAGACCACCTCGCCGCCGTCGTGGCCGGCTCCGGGCCCGAGGTCGATGATCCAGTCGGCGTGAGCCATCACGGCCTGGTGGTGCTCGATGACGATCACCGACTTGCCGGAGTCGACCAGCCGGTCGAGCAGCTCGAGCAGGTTGTCGACGTCGGCGAGGTGCAGGCCGCTGGTCGGCTCGTCGAGCACGTAGGTGCCGCCCTTGTCGGACAGGTGGGTGGCCAGCTTGAGCCGCTGCCGCTCTCCCCCGGACAGGGTGTTGAGCGGCTGGCCCAGCTTGACATAACCGAGTCCCACGTCCTTCAGTCGCGCGAGGATCGCAGCCGCGGCGGGCGTCTTGGCCTCACCCGACGAGAAGAAGTCGAGGGCATCGGCCACTGCCAGGTCGAGCACCTCGGCGATGTTGAGCCCGCCGAAGCGCAGCTCGAGGACCCCGGCCTGGAACCGCTTGCCGCCGCAGTCCTCGCACACGGTCGCCACCGTCTCCATGAAGCCGAGCTCGGTGTAGATCATCCCGTTGCCGTTGCACGACTCACAGGCGCCCTCGGAGTTCGACGAGAACAGCGCGGGCTTCACCCCGTTGGCCTTCGCGAAGGCCTTCCGGATCGGCTCGAGAAGTCCGGTGTACGTCGCCGGGTTGCTCCGCCGCGAGCCCTTGATCGCTCCCTGGTCGACCACCACGACACCGGCACCCTCGGCCTCTCCCCCGGCGACCAGCGAGCCGTGGATCAGCGAGCTCTTGCCGGAGCCGGCGACGCCGGTGACGACGCAGAGCACGCCCAGCGGGACGTCCACGTCGACGTCGCGGAGGTTGTTGGCGTCGGCGCCGCGGATCTCGATCGCGCCGGTCGCGGTCCGGACCGACTCCTTGAGGGCGGCCTTGTGGTCGAGGTGCCGTCCGGTCAGCGTGCCACTCCCCCGCAGCCCCTCGAGACTGCCCTCGAAGCAGACCGCGCCGCCCGACGTGCCGGCGCCGGGGCCGAGGTCGACGACGTGGTCGGCGATCGCGATCGTCTCGGGCTTGTGCTCGACGACGAGGACGGTGTTGCCCTTGTCGCGCAGGCTGAGGAGCAGGGTGTTCATCCGCTGGATGTCGTGGGGGTGGAGGCCGACCGTCGGCTCGTCGAAGACGTAGGTGACGTCGGTCAGGGCAGACCCGAGGTGGCGGATCATCTTCGTGCGCTGCGCCTCGCCACCCGACAGCGTGCCCGACGGCCGGTTCAGGGACAGGTAGCCGAGCCCGATCTCGACGAACGAGTCGAACAGGTGGAGCAGGGAGCCGACCAGCGGAGCGACACCGGGGTCGTCGACGCTGCGGATCCACTCGGCGGCGTCGGTGATCTGCATCGCGCACACGTCGGCGATGGAGATGCCCTTGATCTTCGACGACCGTGCCGACTCGTTGAGCCGGGTGCCGTCGCACGCGTGGCACGCCGTGAAGACGGCGGCCCGCTCGACGAACGCCCTGATGTGCGGCTGCAGCGAGTCGACGTCCTTGCTGAACATCGACTTGCGGATCTTCGGGATCAGGCCTTCGTAGGTGATGTTGATCTTCTCGACCTTGACCTTGCGCGGCTCCGCGTGGAGCAGCTCCTCACGCTGTGCAGGGGTGAAGTCCTTGATCGGAACGTCGGGCGGCACGACCACCTTGTAGGGCGCCACCATCCAGCCGTCGGCGGTGTAGCCCGGCACCAGGATCGCGCCGTCGACGAGCGACTTGCTCTCGTCGATGATCGCCGTGAGGTCCAGGTCGGAGACCGTGCCGCGACCCTCGCACTCCGCACACATGCCGCCGAGGTAGATCGCCTGGCGGACGACGTTCTTCTCGACCTTGCCGCCGGCCTTCTCCGTCTGCATCACGCCGCTCGCCTTGCGGGTCGGGACGTTGAACGAGAACGCCGTCGGCGGCCCGATGTACGGCGAACCCAGCCGGCTGAAGAGCACCCGGAGCATGGCGTTCGCGTCGGTCACGGTGCCGACCGTCGACCGCGCATTGGCCGCCATCCGCTCCTGGTCGACGACGATCGCGGGGGTGATGCCCTCGAGCACGTCGTAGTCGGGCCGGTTCAGGGACGGCATGAACCCCTGGACGAAGGTGGAGTAGGTCTCGTTGATCAGCCGCTGCGACTCCGCGGCAATGGTGCCGAACACCAGCGAGCTCTTGCCGGAGCCGGAGACCCCGGTGAACACCGTGAGCCGGCGCTTCGGAAGCTCGATGTCGACGTCCTTGAGGTTGTTCTCGCGGGCGCCCTGGACGCGGATCAGGTCGTGGCTGTCTGACGAGGGGCTGGCTGACGACGGGTTGGCTGTCGAGGTGGGGGCCATGAGCAGTATCTATACCTGCTGGATCCGCACCATGTTGCCGGCCGGGTCGCGGAACGCGCAGTCGCGGACGCCGTACGGCTGGTCGGTCGGCTCCTGCACCACCTCGGCGTCGCTCGCCTGCACCTTCTCGAAGGTCGCGTCGACGTCGGGCGTGGCGAGCAGCAGGCTGGCATAGGTGCCCTTCGCCATCATCTCGGCGACCGTCCGCTTCTCCTCGTCGGTGATCCCCGGAGCCGCGAACGGTGGGTGCAGCACGATGCTGGTGTCGGGCTGGCCGACCGGACCGACGGTGAGCCACCGCATGCCCTCGTAGCCGACGTCGAGGCGCAGCTCGAAGCCCAGCGTGTCGCGGTAGAAGGCCAGCGACGCCTCGGGATCGGTGTGCGGGAGGAAGCTGGAGTGAATCGTGATGTCCATGGCCGCCACGCTACGGGCGGCGGGCATCCCCGTGCTTCTCGATTCCTGATCGACCTGGGGCTCAGCGCTCGCCGCGGCGCAGCCCCACGATGATCACGGCCACGCCCAGTCCGGCGATGGCCGGGCCGGCGATCGCCCAGAAGTCGACGTCGGTCATGACGCTGCCGCCGACGTACCCGAGACCCTGGAGGGTGAAGAGCGTGCCGGCCGCGATCATGACGAGACCGACGACGACCGCGATTCCGCGAGGCACGTCAGCTCACGCTCCCTTCGTGGAGCCGACCCACGCCTCGGTGCGCTCCCACAGCTCGGCCGCGAGCTCCGGGGTGGCCACCTTCGACGGCTGCTTCTCCCGCCGGTTGTCGTAGTAGCGGCCGGTGTGATCGGCGACGTCGGGCGAGGTGGCGCAGTACAGCGACGTACGCGCACCGTCCTCGGTGGACTTCATGAACAGCTTCATCACGTGCCGGAGTCCGAACGGCACCTCGCGCCACACGTCCGAGGCGATCGTCCCGGGATGGAGGGAGTACGTCGTGACGCCGGTGCCCTCGAGACGCCGGCCGAGCTCCTGGGCGTGCAGCACGTTCGCCAGCTTCGACACGCAGTACTCGTCGAACGCAGTGCGGGTCACCGTCGGCTGGCGGACGGCGTCCCAGTCGATGCCCTTCGGGCGGTAGTGGCCGGTGCTGGCGACGTTGACGATCCGGCCCGGGCCGCTGGCCACGATGTGGTCGCGCAGCAGCTCGGTGAACAGGTACGTCCCGACGTGGTTGGTGCCGAACGCCAGCTCGAACCCGCTCTCGGTCATCCCCCGCGCGCCGGCGAGGCCGGCGTTGTTGATCAGCACGTGCAGCGGCTCACCGCCGGCGAGGAACGTCTCGGCGGCGGAGCGCACCGACGCCAGGTCGCCGAGGTCGAGCCGCAGGTAGTCGAGGTCGCTGTTGCCCGTCTCGTCGGCGATCTCAGTCATCGCGGCGCGGGTCCTCTCCTCCGACCGCCCCGCCAGCACCACCCGGGCGCCGCGCCCCGCCAGCGAGCGCGCGGTCTCCTTGCCGATGCCCGTGTTGGCGCCGGAGACGAGGAAGGTACGGCCGCTGAGATCACCCATGCGGGCATGCTCGCGTGTCCACTGCGCGTTGTCGTCCCACCACGGTCGGATCTCGACATGCGGCAGCCGGGCGTCCCAGCCGGGTTTGTCAGGCGGGTTTGTCAGGCGGGTTTGTCAGGCGACGTCGCTGCGGCCCGCCGCCTCGCGACTCCTGACCGGCCGGGTCACCTGCTTCGCGACGCACGACGGCATCCCCTCCGTCGCTCGCGCGGACTCGCGACGATAGACGCTGGGCGACACCCCGACGAGCTCGGCGAAGCGGGTGCTGAACGTGCCGAGCGACGAGCAGCCGACGGCGAAGCAGACGTCGGTCACGCTCAGATCGCCGCGCCGCAGGAGCGCCATGGCCCGCTCGATGCGGCGGGTCATCAGGTAGGAGTACGGCGGCTCGCCGTAGGCCTGGCGGAACTGGCGGCTGAGGTGGCCGGCCGACATGTTCACGCCCCGCGCGAGCGCCTCCACGTCGAGCGGCTGCGCGTACTCGCGGTCGATCCGGTCACGGACGCGGCGCAGCAGCGCGAGGTCACGCAGGTGCTGCTCGTCGACGGTGCCCACGTCCCCGATCGTGCCACGGCGCGTCGACACCGCCCAGTGACACGGGGCGGATCGGGCCAGATCGGCCAGATCGGGCCAGGGCGGGCCAGGGCGGGCCAGGTCGGGTCAGTCGATGAGGTACTGGTCGGCCCAGGCCGAGATGATCCGCCCCGCGCGCTGCGCTTGGCCGGGCTTGGTGAGCAGGTGGTCGGACCCCTCGAGGGACACGAAGCTGCGGGGGTGCCGCGCGGTGCGGAAGATCTCGCTGGCGTTGGCGATGCCGACCGTGTTGTCGGTCGGCGAGTGCATCACCAGCAACGGCCGGCGCAGGGTCCGGATGGACTCCCGCAGATCGGCCCGCCGCATGTCCTCCACGAAGGCCCGCCGCAGCGTCAGCGCCCGCCCCCCGACCAGCCACTCGGCGTGCCCGTCGGCCATCACTCGGTCGACCAGCGCGTCGTACTGGAGCTCGGCGTGCGCCGGCTGGATGGGCGCGCCGATTGACACCACGGCCCGCGTCTCCGCACCGGCCGCGGCCGAGAGCGCTGCCGCGCCACCCAGGGAGTGACCGACCAGCAGGTCGATCGGCGTCCCGCGCTCGGCCATGAAGCGGGCGGCCAGGATGGTGTCGGCGACCTTCTGGGTGTAGGACCCGTCGCCCCAGTCACCCTCGGAGTCCGCGAGGCCGAGGTTGTCGTAGCGGAGCATGCCGACGCCGTCGCTCGCGAGCTGCTTGCAGATCCGAGCGGCAGCCGGACAGTCCTTGCCCAGCGTGAAGCCGTGGACGAACAGCCCCCACCCCCGTACGGGGGGTGTGGGCTCGTCGATCAGTCCCGCGAGCATCGGGCCCGTGCTGCTCGCGAACCGGACACGGGTCGCCATGACCCGCAGACTAGGTCAGCCGGCCTCGAGCCAGGACCCGGTTCGCGAGATCGCCACTCGGCGGTGGACCTCGCACATCCCGTGATCGGTGATCGACTCACCCTCACACGTAGGAAACCCGCAGCCGGCGGCCCCCAGACCCTCCGGCCCACCTGCAGGTCCTGCGTCGTACGACGATCCTGCCCCCATGGTGCTCGCCCCCTTCAGTGGTGATGCACTTCATGCTCGCGCACAGTGGGGGCAAACCTCGCCCTGCTCTCGTCCACAGGTCGCGTGGTCAGGATGGGCTAGTCGGCCTCGCGAACGACCGCCGTGCCCGGGTCGTCGCGCTGGCCCACGCGGGGTCACGAGCGGTCACGCGGGGTCACGCAGCGTCGACGGTCACCAGGCTGGTGCGGTTGCGGCCGTCGTGCTTGGCCTGGAACAGCGCCCGATCAGCAGCCGTGAGGACCGAGACGAACTCGATCGGGTCGTCCTCGGGGGCGACGGCCGCGAGACCGATGCTGATCGTGATTGGCGCGGCTCGAGGGATCGAGGAGGAGGAGACACCGCACCGGATCCGCTCGGCGACCCGCAGCGCCTCCTCGGCAGTGACGCCGGGCAGGAAGATGCAGAACTCCTCGCCGCCGAAGCGCCCCAGGATGTCGTCGCTGCGCAGCTCGGCGCGGATGGCCTGGGCAACCGCGACCAGGGCGTCGTCACCGACCAGGTGGCCCCACGCGTCGTTGAACGCCTTGAAGTGGTCGAGGTCGGCGAAGAGCACCGACCACGGTTGCCGGCGACGCTGGCACCGTTCGGAGCCGAGGATCGCCAGCCGGCGCCAGGACTCGAACCGGAGCGTCCCGGTCTTCTCGTCCTGGTCGGCGCGCTCGCGCAGCGGCTCGTGCAGGGCGGCCCGCTGCGTGATCAGGTAGACCGGCGCCAGCAGCAGGACGAACCAGCCGCCTCCCGTCCAGATCGCGGCTGACAGCCCGCCGACGAGCAGCACGCCCGCCTCGGTGAGGTAGAAGGACGCGGTGCGGAGCGTCTGGCGGAGCCAGACCTCGTCGTCCTGGTGGTTCAGGTAGGCGCTGCCGTGGAACATCACCGTCTCGACGGCGAGGAACGCCGCCGCGGCCGCCAGCACACCGACCAGGCCGACCAGACCGCTGCCGTGCATGAGGTCCGGTTCGTCGCCGATCACGAGGTGGGCGGTGACGGCCGCGGCTGACGCGGCGAGCACGACGTAGGCGGCCGACCCGACCCACTTCCAGGGCGTCACCCGCAGGCCGCGCCACCACGCGTGGGCGTAGGTGAACGCGACGATCGGCACCAGCCACCAGGTCGGGAGCAGCAACGCGCTCGCGAACGCCCAGGCCGAGAGTCCCTTGTGCGGGCGCTGGTTGTCGGACCTGCCGCCCTCGAGGAGCCGCCCGATCTCGACGTTGAGCACCGACAGCCCGATCAGCAGCAGGCCGGTCAGCACCCACGAGTCCGCGGTGCTCCCCTGCCCCAGCGGAACGAGCAGCACCGGGACCACGAGCGCGGCCACCACCGCCGCCGTCACCCAGAGCCGACAGGCCCGGGTGGTCCGCAAGAACGCCCATTGCGCTGGGCTACGCCGGTTTGCGCGCGGTCGATCCACGCAGCCATCGAACACCATCCCTTCCACCGCACACACGATCCTTCCGCCGCACGCACGCTGGTCATTTCGGACCACGGCGCGAAGTCTTCGGGCCGGAACCTCCGGATTCCGTGGAAGTCCCGCGTATCAGACACCTAACGTCATAGGTCCTGAGGACGAATGACTCTGCGAGAGCGATGACTCGGAACCGCACAGTTGGTCGATATCAACAACGGGAACGACGCAGGAAACGAGGTGCTGGACATGTGGAACGACACCCTCACCGCCACGACGGTGACGCACTTGTCGCACGACCTGCCCTGCCCGAGCTGCGGCCACGGCATCCACACCTATCTCCCCTGTGGCGACCGGTGTGACTGCCCTCCGGTCGTGCTGCCCGGCCAGGCCGCCTGAGCCTCGCTGTCGGCGTCCGCGTCTACGTTGGCCGCATGACGACACCACCGATCGTGCTGGTCCCCGGCTTCTGGCTCGGCGCCTGGGCGTGGGACGAGGTCGCGGCCGAGCTGCGGCAGCAGGGCCACGACGTCCACCCCGTCACGTTGCCCGGCCTCGACTCGGCAGCCGCCGACCGCTCCGCGGTCACCTTCGCCGACCACGTCTCCGCCATCTGCGATGCGGTCACCGCCGCCGGGCCGCCGGTCGTGCTGGTCGTCCACAGCGGCGCCGGGATGCCCGGCTACGCGGCCACCGACCGGATCCCCGAGCAGATCGCGGCGATGGTCTACGTCGACACCGCGCCCGGCAAGGGGGCGATGAACCCGGAGTTCGACGGGGTCGAGATGCCCCTTCCGCCGACGTGGGAGGAGCTCGACGAGAACCTCGACGGCATCTCCGAGACGCAGCTGGTCCGGTTCCGCGAGCGGGCGGTCCCGGAACCCGGCGACCTCCTCCGGGGTGAGTGGACGTTCGGCAACGACGACCGGCTCTCGGTGCCGAGCACCATCATCTGCACCGCCTTCACCGCCGAGCAGTACCGCGAGGGTGCCGCCGAGGGCTACCCGTTCCTCGCCGGGGTGACCGAGCTGAGCGACCTCACCTGGGTCGAGCTGCCGACTAGTCACTGGCCGATGTGGTCGCGCCCCACCGAGCTGGCGGCGATCCTCGGCGATGTCGCGCGAGGTGTGGGAACCTGACCGGGTGGCTCGACGTCCGATCGGTGTGAAGACGACTCTGCTGGCTGCGGCCGCCCTCCTCGCCCTGACTCTCTCGTCGTGCGGCGACGAGGATCCGACGACGATGGCGGACGACGCGCCGGCCGCCACCCTCTCCCTCGCCGACCTGGACGGCCGCGTGTTCGCGTCGGTGCGGGTCGATGGCCACGAGCTGGTCGACGACACCCGGATCAGGCTCGGGTTCAAGGGCGAGGAGCTGTCGGCCGACGCCGGCTGCAACCATCTCTTCGGCACCGTGGCGGTCGACGACGACACGCTCATCGCGAGCGACATGGGCGGCACCGAGATGGGTTGCCCCGACGGGCGCAACGAGCAGGACGCGTGGGTCACCGAGTTCCTCGGCTCCGGTCCGGCCGCCGTGCTCGACGGCGACACGCTGACCCTGACCCAGGGCGACGTCGTGATCGAGATGGTCGAGCAGGACGTCCCCGACGCGCCGACCGGTGACCCCGATCAGCCGACCTCGAACTAGGGCTGCAGCAGCACCTTGATCGCGCGCCGCTCGTCCATGGCCCGGTAGGCCTCCGGCGCCTCGGCGAGCGGCATCGTCACGTCGAAGACCCGGCCCGGGTCGATCCGCCCCTGCAGCACGAGGTCCAGCAGCTCGGGGAGGTAGCGCCGCACCGGCGCGATCCCGCCCCGCAGTCCCACGTTCTTCTGGAACATCTTCCCGACCGGCAGCTCGACGCCGTGGGGAACTCCCACGAAGCCGACCGTCGCTCCCGGGCGGGCGACCGCGAACGCCGTACTCATCGACTGGTCGGTGCCGACGCACTCCAGCACGGCGTCCGCACCCACTCCCCCGGTGATCTCCTTGACGGCCGCAGCGCCCTCACGGCCGCGAGCGGCGACCACGTGGGTCGCCCCGAACGCGCTGGCGAGCTGCTGCCGGTCCTCGTGGCGCGACATCGCGATGATCGTCTCGGCGCCCATGACCGACGCCGCGAGGACCCCGCACAGCCCGACGGCTCCGTCGCCGACCACCACCACGGACCCGCCCTCCGTCACACCGGCGGAGACCGCGGCGTGCCACCCGGTCGGCATCACGTCGGTCAGCGCGAGCAGCGAGGGCAGCAGCTCGGGATCGGGGACGCCGTCGGTCGCCACCAGGCTGCCGTCGGCTTGTCCGACCCGGGCGAACTCCCCTTGGCCGCTGCTGGTCATGCCGAGGTTGACGCAGGCCGACTGAACGCCGGCCCGACAGTGGGCGCAGGTGTTGTCGCAGTGGCAGAACGGCACGATCACGAAGTCGCCCGACTTGAAGTCGGTCACGTCGGCTCCGACCTCTTCGACGACACCGATGCACTCGTGCCCGATCGTCGCGCCGGCCTGGATCGGGTTCTCCCCCCGGTACGGCCACAGGTCCGACCCGCAGACGCACCCCGCCACCACCTTCACGATGGCGTCGGTGGGGCGCTTGATGGTCGGGTCCGGGACCTCCTCGACGCGGATGTCACCGGGACCGTGGATCGTGGTGGCGAGCATGGCCGCAATCCTGCCGCATGGCTCCGAACCGGACCCGGATCCACCGCGACACGCCCGGACCCTCCTTCTCCCTGGTTGGTGCTATCTCATATATGAGTTACCGTCGTCGGTATGACGGTCTCCCCTCCTGTTGAGAGCGACGCCAGCTACCTCGGTCGGTTCGGCAACCTCATCCGCGACGCGCGCAAGCATCGCGGCCTGACCCAGTCGCAGCTGGCCGAACGCCTCGGCACCAGCCAGAGCGCGATCAACCGGATCGAGAAGGGTCACCAGAACCTGTCGCTGGAGATGCTGGCCCGGATCGGCTCCGCGCTCGACTCCGAGATCGTCGCGCTCGGCGCCGGCCCGACCCACCTGCGGGTCAAGGGCCCCACGACGCTGTCCGGCACGATCGACGTGAAGACGTCGAAGAACGCCGGTGTCGCGCTGCTCTGCGCCTCGCTCCTGAACCGCGGCCGGACCACGCTGCGCAAGGTGGCGCGCATCGAGGAGGTCAACCGGCTGCTCGAGGTGCTGGGCAGCCTCGGCGTGCAGACCCGCTGGATCAACGACGAGAACGACCTCGAGATCGTGCCGCCCAAGGAGCTCGACCTCAGCCAGATCGACGAGGAGGCAGCCCGCCGCACCCGATCGGTGCTGATGTTCCTCGGCCCGCTCCTGCACCGCTCCGACTCCTTCGAGCTCCCCTACGCCGGCGGCTGCAACCTCGGCACCCGCACCGTCGAGCCGCACATGTCGGCGCTGCGCCCGTTCGGGCTCGAGGTGAAGGCCACCGACGGCTGGTACCACGGCCAGGTCAACCGGGCGATCTCCCCCGGCCGGCCGATCGTGCTCACCGAGCGCGGCGACACGGTCACCGAGAACGCGCTGATGGCGGCCGCGCTGCACCCCGGCACCACCGTGATCCGCAACGCGTCGTCCAACTACATGGTCCAGGACCTGTGCTTCTACCTGCAGGCGCTCGGCGTCGACGTCGAAGGCGTCGGTACGACGACGCTGACCATCACCGGACGCACGGTCATCGACGTGGACGTCGACTACGCCCCGAGCGAGGACCCGATCGAGGCGATGTCCCTCCTCGCCGCCGCGATCGTGACCAAGTCCGAGATCACCGTCCGCCGCGCGCCCATCGAGTTCCTCGAGATCGAGCTCGCCGTGCTCGAGGAGATGGGCTTCCGCTACCAGCTGTCCGAGGAGTACCTCGCGGCCAACGGGCACACCCGGTTGGTCGACATCCGCACGCTGCCGTCCGAGCTGGTGGCGCCACGCGACAAGATCCACCCGATGCCGTTCCCCGGCCTCAACATCGACAACCTGCCGTTCTTCGCCGTGATCGCGGCCGTCGCCGAAGGGCAGACCTACATCCACGACTGGGTCTACGACAACCGCGCGATCTATCTCACCGACCTCAACAAGCTCGGCGGCCGGGTGAGCCTGCTCGACCCGCACCGGGTGATGATCGAGGGACCGACGTCGTGGACCGGCGCCGAGCTGATGTGCCCGCCGGCGCTCCGGCCCGCCGTCGTCGTACTCCTGGCGATGCTCGCGAGCAAGGGCACCTCGGTGCTCCGCGGCACCTACGTCATCCACCGCGGCTACGAGGACCTCGCCGAGCGGCTCAGCTCCCTGGGCGCCGACATCGAGACCTTCCGAGACATCTGAGCAGCAGATGTACCTGGAGGACGGGCGGATCCTCGCCTTCGCCCACCGTGGTGGTGCCTACCACCCGGAGATCGAAGGCCTCGAGAACACCCTGGCGGCGTTCCGGCACGCGGCGGCGCTCGGCTACGACTACCTCGAGACCGACGTCCACGTCACCAAGGACGGAGCCCTGCTCGCATTCCACGACCACGTGCTCGACCGGGTCACCGACCGGATGGGGGCCGTCCGCGACCTCACCCTCGCGCAGGTCCGGGAGGCCCGGATCGGCGGGCGCGAGCAGATCCCGACGTTCGAGGAGCTGCTCGACGCGTTCCCGGAGGCGCGGTTCAACATCGACATCAAGTCGTCCGGTGCGGCTGCGGCGCTCGCCGACCTCGTGCGCGCGCGTGACCTCGCGGACCGGGTGCTGGTCGGCTCCTTCTCGCCGGCCCGGATCCGCGAGTTCCGGCGGTTGACCGGGGGCCGGGTGCCGACGGCCGCCCACCCGTGGGAGATCCTCGCGTTCCGGCTGCTGCCCAGCGCCCGGCTCGCCGACCGGATCGCCGGGCGCGACTTCGCCGCGTTCCAGGTGCCGCACCGCCGCTACGGGTTGACCGTCGTGACGCCAGGCCTCGTCAGGCGGGCCCACGCCGCCGGCAAGCAGGTCCACGTGTGGACCATCGACGACCCCGACGAGATGCGGTTGCTGCTCGACCGTGGTGTCGACGGGCTCTTCACCGATCGCACCGATCTGCTCAAGGATGTCCTCATGTCGCGCGGCCAATGGAGGTCGCAGACCGGCCGGTAGTGCAACACTCAGCGGATCAGGGGGCCGATCAGGGGGGCCGGTCAGGGAGGGAGACCCATGGACACGACAGGCCGCATCGCGGACCTCGGGCCGCTCAACCGTGCCCGGGAGCAGAAGGCATGGTTCTTCTACGACTGGGCCAACTCGGCGTTCGCGACGACCATCGCAGGGGTCCTGTTCGCGCCGTACCTCATCACCGTCGCGGAGCGGGCGGCGTGCGGCTTCGTCAGCGAGGACGACCGCAAGTGCCGCGAGACCCTGGAGGTCCTGGGGATCGGGATCGCGCCCGGCTCGCTGCCGTCGTACGTCA
Source organism: Nocardioides pelophilus (assembly GCF_014180685.1). GTDB lineage: Bacteria > Actinomycetota > Actinomycetes > Propionibacteriales > Nocardioidaceae > Nocardioides > Nocardioides pelophilus. The sequence continues at coordinate 52,464 of NZ_JACEHF010000005.1, forward strand.
TCACCTTGTCGACGGTGCTCGGAGCCCTGCTCTACCCGCTGATCGGGGCGATGGCCGACCGCACGGCGCGCAAGACCGACCTGCTCGCGGGCTTCGCATGGGTGGGGGCGACGGCAGCCGGCCTGTTGTTCTTCCTCACCGACGACCGGTGGCTGTTCGGCAGCGTGGTGTTCCTGGTCGCCAACCTCTGCTTCGGCGCATCGATCGTCATCAGCGACTCGCTGCTGAACCTCATCTCCGAGGAGGACGAGCGGGACCGGGTGTCCTCGGTCGGCTGGGCCTACGGGTACGCCGGCGGCGGGCTGCTGCTCGCGGCCAACTTCGTGGTCGTGACCTTCCACGACTCGATCGGGCTGAGCACCGAGATGGCGGTGCGGATCAGCCTGCTCTCCGGCGCGATCTGGTGGGCGGCCTTCACCCTGATCCCGTGGCGCGGGATCAAGGACAAGCCGCCGGTCGGGGTCGAAGAGGCGAGCGGCGGCCTGCTGGCCCGATCGTTCGGACAGCTCTGGGCGACGCTCAAGGAGATGCGCAACTACCCGGTCGCGGTGACCTTCCTGCTCGCCTACCTGTTCTTCAACGACGGCATCCAGACGGTGATCGCGTCGGCGGCGATCTTCGGCGAGAAGGAGCTCGGGTTCGACACCGGCGTCGTGCTGGGCGCCTATCTGCTGGTGCAGTTCGTCGCCGTCGGCGGCGCGCTGATGTTCGGGCGGGCCGCGGCCAAGGTCGGCGCCAAGCGGGTGGTCCTGGTCGGTCTCGTGATCTGGATGGTCATCGTCACGCTGGCGCTCTTCATCCCGGCTGAGAACCTGGTCGCCTTCCTGCTGCTCGCGATGGCGATCGGGATCGTCCTGGGCGGCACCCAGGCGCTGGCCCGGTCCTACTTCTCGCTGCTGATCCCGCGCGGCAAGGAGGCTGAGTTCTTCAGCCTCTACCACGCGATGGACCGCGGCACGTCGTGGCTGGGCACCTTGACCTTCGGACTCGTCTACCAGTTCAGCGGCTCCTACCGGCCGGCGGTCTTCGCCCTGATCGTGTTCTTCACGATCGGCGGGCTGCTGCTGCTCCGGGTCGACACGGAGCGCGGCATCCGAGATGCTGGCAACGACCGCCCCGCAGTCGTCTGAATCAGTCGGGGATCTCGGAATATCCGCGTGGATTGAAACCTTTTCGCTCTGGGTACCGTTGAACTAGTAGCGGTCGCGTCGGTCAACTGCGCCCGGGGAGATCCCCCGGCGACCACGCAGCCGGACCCCGCCAAGAGCAGGGGTCAGAACATGGGAGGAATGTCATGGCGGAGCGAACCTTGCGAGGCGCCCGACTCGGTGGGCAGTCGTTCGAGGACGAGCGCGGCATCGAGTTCGCGGCCCGCCAGCAGTCCGGGTACCTCTGCCCGCACGGCCACGCGTTCGAGATCACGATGTCGATCGAGGCCGACGTGCCCGCCGTCTGGGAGTGCCCGCGCTGTGGTGCCGAGGCCGAGAGCACGGCCGGCATCGTGCGCGAGCAGAAGGCCGAGAAGCCGCAGCGCACCCACTGGGACATGCTGCTCGAGCGGCGCTCCGAGAAGGAGCTCGAGGACATCCTGACCGAGCGGCTCGAGCTGCTCCGCGGCGGCGAGATCGGCCCCGCCCACCTGCACCGAACCGGCGCGCGCAAGCGCAAGACCGCCCGCGCCTGAGGCCCTCGCTCAGTCCTCGACGACCTCGCCCCGGACGACCGCATCCCCTGCTGTCGGACCGGGGCCTCGTCGTGCGCGGCCGGCTGTGACGACCGTGATCCGTGCGCCGAGGTAGGCCGACAGCAGCCGCCGGAAGACCGGCCGGGTGAGCGGGAGCACCAGCAGGAAGCCCAGCACGTCGGAGGCGAACCCGGGGGTCAGCAGCAGCGTGCCGCCGATCAGGATCAGCGCGCCGTCGGCCAGCTCCTTGGTGGGCGGTCGGTAGCTGTTGAGCGCGGCGCGCAACGCCTGCCACGCACGTCGACCCTCGCGCTTGACCAGCCAGGCGCCGATCATGCTGTCGAGGACGAGCAGACCGATCGTCCACCACGGACCGATCGCCTGACCCACCTGGATCACGAGGTAGATCTCGACCAGCGGCACCACCACGAAGGCAGCGAACAGCGCCAGCGGCAGCCAGCGCCGCCGTCGTCTCGTGGTAGTCACGCGACCAGCCTAGTTCGGCTCCACCAACACGCACCGAGGGTCACTCAGGTCGCAGCGAGCCGGACGGACTTCCTGCGATCTCACGCTGGCGACGTCGATCGTCACGAGGCTCCCCTCCTCGACGCTGTGGGACAGCACGAAGAGCGGCTCGCCGTACTGGGTGAAGAGGGGCGCGGAGAACAGCCGACGATCCGCCGTCGACGGCATGAACGACCAACCTGACGGCGGCCGGACCTCGCGCCGCTCTCCGCCGCCGAACGGCTCGACCTCCCACGGGCAGAGCGGCCCCGCGCACTCGCCCTCGACGAGCACGAAACGCTCGTCCGCGGAGACGGCCACGGCCCGCCACGGCAGCGCCGCCACCACTTCCGCCGCGCCGTCACGGGTGATCCGCAGGTACGCCGGGCGAGCCTCGCGGCGCGACTTCGCGATGATCCCGTTGTCCGTACCCGACGGGACGACCATCCGGCTGAGGACGTCGGGCTTGCTCGCCGGTAGCGGCAGCCGGTCGGTGACGCCCATTTCGGGCAGCCAGACCTCGAGGCGAGCCTTCGAGCAGGTCGGCCAACCGCCCGAGTCCGTGGCCGGGGCCACGCAGTGCTGGAACACCACGGTTCCCCCGCTGGTCAACATCACGGGGCCGCCTGCCGCTCCACGGTCCTCGACGGGCAGGCGGGCCCGCTCCTGCCCGGACGCTGTGTCAACCAGGTGGATCGTGTCGTTGCCTTGGGCGTCGGTGGCGCCCCACGCGAGCGATCGGGCGTCGGGCGAGATGGCCAGACCACTCGTCGGGCCATCGATGCGGTGCCGGTCCGCGCCGCGGCCCCACCACAGCTCACCCCAGTCGGTGAGGTACGCGGCCCACACCGGGCCCTGCTGCGCGACGACCTGCCAGCTGCCCGGCACCGGCTTCCCGTCGACCGACAGCGTGCCGGCACCGCCGAAGACCACGGCACCTGAGGGTGCGGTCCGCGGAACGGTGCCACCTGAAGGGGTCCTGGTCACCCCCGGCGTCGGCTCCGGCGGCCGACTCGGCTCAGGGGCGGTGTCGCGATCCCGTAGCACGAGCTGCGCTCCACCGACCAGGATCAGCCCGACCACCGCGGCCGCGACCAGCACGGGCCACCGGTGCCGCACGCTGTCGGGCTCCGCGTCGAGCGACGGCATCCGCGGCACGTCGACACTGCCGGCGACGTCGCGCAGCTCGGCGCGCACCAGCTCTTCGATGCTCATGCGAACTCCTTCCCGAGAGCCGTCCGCAGGTTCGCGAGTGCTTTGTGGGCGGTGGACTTGACGGTGCCCGCCGTGACGCCCAGGACGTCGGCGATCTCGCGCTCGGGAAGGTCCTCGTAGAACCGGAGCACCAGCACCGCGCGCTGCCGGTCCGGAAGGGAGCAGATGTGTGGCCACAGCACGCCGCGCAGATCCTCCGGCGGATCGCTCACCGGCTCGGGGACGACGGTCAGCAGCTCCCGCGAGACACGCGCAGGACGGCGCGACGACAGGAAGACGTTGGTCAACATCCGAAGGACGTAGGCGTCGACGGAATCCGCCTTGAGCACCTTCGCCCAGTGACGGCGCACCCGGATCAGGGTCTGTTGCGCGATGTCCTCGGCGTCCGCGTGCTGACCGGCCAGGAGGTACGCCCGCCGATAGAGCGCCGGCCACGCCGCGGCGGCGTACTCGGTGAAGTCGTCATCGGCCCCGGTCATGAGGACCTCGCTCGCCAGACCGGATTCGTCACTCGCTGGTGGTGACCCAGGACCCGCCCGTCCTCGATCGAGAGCTCGAGGAGCTGGGAGCCGTCGTCCACCGCGACCCGGCGGCCGTCGGGGGACCACAGGTAGGTCTCGTCGCCGCCCCCGCCCGAGGGCCACCAGTAGATCTGCCGATGCTGTTCGGACTCCGGTTCCAGGACCACGAGGTAGACCGAGCTGTTGAACTCGTAGCTCTCGAGGACGCTGACGGCCTCGCCCGTGGGCGACCACGCGAGGTCTCCGAGGTGGATGGGACCACCGCCGGTGGCGCGGCTCATGTAGACCACCTCACCACGACGGCCGTCGGCGTCGAAGACCCATACCCGCGCCCGGATGGTGGCGACCGCCAGCAGGCTCCGGTCGGGTGACCACGCCACCCCGGCGACGATCTCGTCGTCGGCCAGGCCGCGGAGCCGTACGCTCCGGCGCAGCCGGCCCTCGAAGGAGCGCACGTCGATGCGATCGCGCTGGGAGCTCATGGTGATCTCGTCGTCGCCCGGCCCCAGGACCACCGGCCCCCAGCCCCTGAACTGCCAGTCCACCTGGGCGAGGTCCTCGGCACGCGGAGCCGAGCCACCGTCGAGGCACGGGAAGTCCTCCGGGCACGAGATCCGCAGCTCCGTCCCCCGCGGGCTGACCACGGTGATGCCGTCGATCCACGTCGCTCCGGACCGGTTCGTGCCGGCCCGCCGGAGGTAGAGGGCGACGTCTCCGGCTCGATCCTGCGGCTGGCTGAAGTCGCAGTCAGCGCACCACGAGGCCGGAGGTCGCGGCGCGGGTCGAGCGCTCACGATCCGCCCGTTGGTCACGCCGGCGTGGCGGGACTCGCGCCCGCCGCTCTCCGTGGACGGCGAGGGAGCGGTCGCCGGCGACTCGGCCGAGTCGTCGCACCCGACGAGCAGCACGGCAAGACACGCCAGAGCACTCCAACGCATGCGTTCCATGCTCCTCCGACTCCGTCGGGATCGAAGAAGGTTGCCTCAACTCGCTAGGACGGGCGACGGGCCTTCGGGGGACGCGGCGACCGCCGGCGGCGCGCCTGCTCCCAGCGCTCGCGGACGCCCCAATGGGTGATCCGCTTGAGCGACTCGAGGGCGACCTGGCCGCTCATCTTCGACTCGCCGCGCACCCGCTCGACGAACTCGATCGGGACCTCGCGCACCACCAGGCCCGCGCGCAGGCAACGGGTGACCAGGTCGGTCTGGAAGACGTAGCCCGTGGAACGGACCGAGCCCAGGTCGATCTTCTCCAGCGCCTCGCGCCGGAACAGGCGGTAGCCGGCGGTCGCGTCGCGGACGTCGATGCCGAGCAGCAGCCGGACGTAGAGGTTGCCGCCGCGGGACAGCACCTCGCGACGCCGCGGCCAGTTGACGACGCTGCCGCCGGGCACCCACCGCGAGCCGATCACGAGATCGGCACCCTGGAGCCCGTCGAGCAACCGGTGCAGCTGCTCCGGCTGGTGTGAGCCATCCGCGTCCATCTCGCCGACCACGTCGTAGCCGGCGGCGAGCGCCCACGCGAAGCCGGCGAGGTACGCCGCCCCGAGACCGCCCTTCCCGGCGCGGTGCAGCACGTGCACGTGGCTGTCGGCTGCGGCCAGACCGTCGGCGATCTGGCCGGTACCGTCCGGCGAGTGGTCGTCGACGACGAGCACGTCGACGTCCGGCTGGGCACGGCGGAGCCGGCCGACGATCCAGGCCAGGTTGGCCGCCTCGTCGTAGGTCGGAATCACCACGACCACGCGCCCGAGCGGTGCTGCGTCAGGCAACGGGAACCTCGCTCCGGCTCGGGGACGTCTCGGGCTCCCCATCGTCCGTCGGCGCCCGGGTGGCCTCTGCACGGTTCCGTTGCCGACGGTAGGCGATCCCACCCACGACCAGGGCGATGAGCGACAGCCCGGTGAGCACCCGGGTCGGCCAGGCACCGAGGCGGGTGGCCGGCGTCAGGTCGGTGCTGAGGCCCACCCGTTCGACCAGCACCGCTGTGGTCCGCGGGTCAGCCGACGCGACCACGGTGCCGTCGGGCGCGATCACGCCGGTGATGCCGTTGGTGGCGGCCACGACCAACCACCGTCCGGACTCGATCGCGCGGAGCCGGGTGATCGCGAACTGCTGCTCGATCTGGTCGGTGAAGATGAAGCTCGCGTTGCTGGTCTGGACGGTGAGCAGCTCGGCACCCTCCCGGAGCTGGTCGCGCATCACGTCGTCGTAGGCGACGTCGAAGCAGATGGCGTCGGCGACCTCGATCCCGGCCACCTGGAGCGGGCTGGTGCGGGTGCCGCTCTTCATGTCCCGTCCGATCAGCGCCAGCTGTCCGAACTTCGGGTCCCAGTACCGCCGGAACGGGATGTACTCGCCGTACGGCACCGGGTGCTGCTTCGTGTAGCGATCGCCCGGGCCGGTCACCGGGTCCCACACGATGCCCTGGTTCAGGACGTGGTCGTCGCCGTCGTCGACCAGACCTCCGACGACCACCGGCACCCCGATGGCGGCGACGGCCTCGCGGATGTCGGCGTTCACGTCGTAGTCGGTGAACGGGTCGACCGCCGTCGAGTTCTCGGGCCACAGCACGAAGTCAGGGCGTACGCCGGGCGCCCCGGCCCGCTCGCCGGCTCCGCTCGGGCGGGTGGCCTCGGCCGCGAGCGCGAGCGTGGCATCGACGTGGTTGCGGGTCACGCCGCGGTGGTCGTACAGGATGTCGTTGCCGGGACCGGGGACGTCGCCCTGAACAGCGGCGACGACCGCCGACCCGGTCTCCGCCGCCTCGTACGGGCGCGCGACCGGGATCACGAGCAGCGCGCCGACCGCGACCAGGGTCCCGAACGCCAGCGGTCGGGTGCGTCGTACCTTCGCGTCGGTGCCGGGCAGCCAGGTCTCGACGACCGCGGCCACCAGGAAACCCACCAGGGCCAGCACGAACGACATTCCGGTCAAGCCGAGATAGGTGACGGTCGGAGCGATGGGAGTGTCGACGACGGCGAACGAGATCCGGCCCCACGGCATCCCGCTGAACGGCCAGCCGCTGCGGAGCGACTCCACCGCGGTCCAGGTCGCGGCCAGCCAGATCGGCCACGCGGGGAGGCGCCGGAGCAACGGGACGCTCAGCCCGACCAGGCCGTAGAACAGCGCCTCGATCGTCGCGAGCGCCGCCCACGCGTCCGGACCGATCGAGGTGCGCATCCAGTCGATGTGGGTGAAGTAGAAGGCCACGCCGAAGGCCAGACCCACCAGTCCGGAGCGCCAGAACGTGAGGTCCCGGGTGGCGAGAGCGAAGGCCGCCAGTCCGACCGGCACCAGGTACGCGAACGCGACCGGCTCGAACGCGGCGGTCAGGGTCAGACCGCCCGCGAGCGCGAGCAGGAGGCGGGCGAACACCCCTCCAGCCTAGTGACCGGGGGTTCAGGGCGACGGAAGGGTCGAACTCTCCTTCGGACCATCACGGTTTCCGACCGGCTGCCGGTACCGCGATGTTGTCTAGGGGGAGAACGACCCTTCCGTGTCGCTCTCGAGGAGCGAACCGACCTACGCGAACCGTGATGGGAGGTGTTGGCGCTACACCCCCGTCTGCGGCCACTCGGACGTCGGTCCGCCTACCACGACCTGCACGAGCAACGGTCACGTACTTTGGCTAGTGGAGGCGGGAGTGTCAACCGTCCGCTGACCTGCACGGATGCGTGAATGCGCAGGTCAGACCGGGGTCACCCGGAGTCGAAATCGCCGACATTTCTCATGAATCGTCGGCGTGTCGCCGGCGACGCGCCGACACGACGATCCGGGACTCGTCCGTCACGGCACGACGACAGTGCCGGTGGCGGTGGTCGCGACCAGCGGCGGGGCCAGGACGGCGGCCGCGCCGGGCTGCTCCGGGGTGGCCGCCCCGCGGGCGACGACCGTCAACGTGAACGACATGACCCGCGACCGGTTGCCGGCCCTGACCAGCTCAGCAGTCGCCTCGACGACGTCGCCGGCGCGCACCGGGGCGCGGAACTGGACGTCGTCGTACGACGCGAACAGGCCCTCGTCGCCGTCGGTCAGGATGCAGAGCTCGGTCGCCACGTCGCCGAACAGGCCCAGCCCGTAGGCGCCGTCGACCAGGCTGCCGGCGTAGTGGGCGTGGGAGTAGGGCACGTAGCGACGCTGGGTCACGCGGGTGCCGACGGTCGGTCCGGAGGCGGTCACGACGCGATCCTATGGACGAGGAAGCTGGCCACCTCGCCGGGCGTCGTTCCGCGCCCGAAGATCCGGTCGACGCCGAGCTCTCCCGACATCGCCTCGTCGAACCGAGGGCCGCCGACGACGAGCAACGGCCGCTCCTCGGCGCGGAACGCCTCCCCGAACGCAGCCGACATCTCGCGGGTGTTGAGCAGGTGCGCGTCGCGCTGGGTCACGACCTGCGACACGAGAACGGCGTCGGCCCGTTCGGCGACCGCACGGTCGACCAGGTGGGGCACGGACACCTGGGCACCGAGGTTCACGACCTTGATCTCGCGGTAGTACTCGAGGCCCTTCTCCCCCGCGAACCCCTTGATGTTGAGGATGGCGTCGATGCCGACCGTGTGCGCGTCGGTGCCGATGCAGGCGCCGATCACCACGAGCCGGCGGCGCAGGCTCCGCTTGATCGCGGCGTTGACCTCCTTCGGGGTCAGCAGCGGGTAGTCGCGCTCGACGACCTCCACCGCGTCGAGGTCGACCAGGTGGTGGACCCGGCCGTAGACGACGAAGAACGTGTAGTCCGGGCCCATCGGCTTCGCGTGGACGACGAGGGCCGGGTCGAGGCCCATCTTGGCTGCGAGCTGCTGGGCTGCGCCCTCGGCACGCTTCGAGTGCGGCACGGGCAGCGTGAAGCTGATCTGCACCATGCCGTCGCCGGTGGTGTCGCCGTACGGGCGGACCAGGGTCGTCACTTCTCCTCCAGGAGCTCGGAGGCCGGGTTGTAGTAGTCGCGCGCCTTGCGCGCGACGCCGTCGAGGCCGCGGCCACCGTCGGGGGGACGCTTCATCAGGCCGAAGGTGCCGTCGGCGATCGCGGCCAGCAGCGGCGGGTCGCCCGCCTGGTCGGAGTCGTGGACGATCCGGTCGAGGAGGTCGATCGTCTCGGCCAGCACCTGGCGGGCCCGGCTCGCGATCAACCCGTCCGGCGCCGGATGGAAGTCCTCGCCCAGCCCGCCGGCTGCGTCGAGCACGTAGCGCACGTTCTGGAGAGCCAGGTCGCGGTCGGACAGCCACGGGGTGACGACCGCCTCGGTCATCATCCCGACGAGCAGGATGCTCTGGCCGGTCATCGCCCCGACCAGGTTGAAGAAGCCGTCGAGCAGGTAGCCGCGGAACACGTCGCCGGTCATGTGCCGGGTCGGCGGCATCCACTTGAGCGGCGCCTTGGGGAAGAGCTCGCGGGCGAGCAGCGCGTGGGCGAGCTCGAGCCGGAAGGACTCCGGGACGGCGGGGTCGACCTCGAACGCATGGCCGAGACCGAGCTGCCAGTCCTCGAGGCCGGCCTCCTTGGCGAAGTACTCGTTGAGGAGCTGGCTGGTGGTGACCGTGTGCGCAGCCTCGACCGCGTCCGCGGTGGTGAGGTAGTTGTCCTCACCGGTGTTGATGATGATGCCTGCCCGAGCGTGAACCTGACGGCTGAACCGCTGGTCGACGAAAGTGCGCACCGGGTTGATGTCGCGGAAGAGGATCCCGTACATCGAGTCGTTGAGCATCATGTCGAGCCGCTCGAGACCGGCCAGGGCCGCGATCTCGGGCATGCACAGTCCGCTGGCGTAGTTGGTCAGGCGGACGTAGCGACCCAGCTCCTTGCTCGACTCGTCGAGCGCGGCCCGCATCAGGCGGAAGTTCTCCTGGGTCGCGTAGGTGCCGGCGAAGCCCTCGCGGGTCGCACCCTCGGGCACGAAGTCGAGCAGGCTCTGGCCGGTCGAGCGGATCACCGCGATGACATCGGCGCCGGCGCGGGCGGCGGCCTGCGCCTGGGGGATGTCCTCGTGGATGTCACCCGTCGCGACAATGAGGTAGATCCAGGGCGTGCGCGGCGCGTCACCGTGCTTCTTGATGAGCCGATCCCGCTCCCGCCTGCGGGCGTCGATGCGGCGGATGCCACCCCCCACCGCTCGCTTGCTGGCGCTGCGCGCGCGCTGCGCGTCGCGTCCCTCCGGGTGGCGGAACCTGACGGAGCCCGCCGATGCCTTCTGGGCGAGAGTGACCAGGTCCTCGGCCTCTCCCCGCGCGAGGGCGTCCCACACGGGCAGCGCCACGCCGTGCTCGAGGCCGACATCGGCGCGGACGGCGTCCATCAGCCGGTTGACCCACGGCGTGCCCTCGGCGTCGGCGCCGCCCAGCCCCGCGAGCCGCAGCGTGGCGCGCTCGACGGAGACGGTCGTGTGCTGCTGGGCCAGCTTGACGATCGGGCGCCCGGCCTTGCGGGCGAGGGACCGCGCCTGGCGGACGGTGACCGGATCGAGGTCGAGCTTGCCGCTCACGCCAGCCGCTCCTCGAACAGGGTGCGGACGCCGGGGTTGGTCCGGAGCAGGTCGAGCGCCAGTGCGGCGTGGCCGGGGACGTAGCCGTTGCCGACGAGCATGGTGACGTCGGCCGCGACGCCCTCGGCGCCGAGCGCGGCCGCGGAGAAGGACGTGGCCATCGAGAAGAAGACGACCGTGCCGCCGTCGGCGGTGGCGAGCACGGCGCCGCCCTCGCAGCCGGGCACGTCGACGCAGACGACGGTGACGTCGGCGGGACCGCCGGCTCCGGTGACCGCGTCGCGGAGCGCGATCGGGTCGCGCGCGTCGGTCACCACGACTTGGTCGGCCAGGCCGGACGCCTCGAGCGCGGCCGCCTCCCGGTCCGTCGGCACGACGCCGATCAGCCGAGCCCCACCCGCGGCTCGGGCGGCGGCCAGGGCCAGCGACCCCGACTTGCCGCCGCCGCCGATCACGGCCACGCGCGGCGCCCGGCCGCGGGCGACGTACTGCTCGACGACGCGGGCGGTCAGGGCCGGCGCGCCGCAGACGTCCATCACCGCGAGGCTCAGGCCCGTCGGGAGGTCGTCGGGCAGCGCGGCCGCGATGGAGCGTCCGAACAGGATCGCGTGACCGGCGCAGGGCACCTGCTCGGAGCGGCCGTCCCACCCGGCCAGGCCGTCGGTGATGACGAGCGGAGTCAGGGTGAGCGAGACCAGGGTGGCGACCCGCTGGCCGACCTCGAGCCCCAGCGGCGACTCCGGTCCGACCTCCTCGACCGTGCCGATGAGCATCCCGCCCGACCCGGTCACCGGGTTCTGCATCTTGCCGCGGTCGGCCACGATCGCGAGCACGGCGTCGCGCACCGCTCCCCCGTCACCGTGGTACTCCTGCTCGAGCTGGCGGAACGACGCCGCGTCGAGGTTGAGCCGCTCGACGCGGATCCGGACCTCGTCCGGCCAGAGCTCGGGCCGGGTGTCCAGCCGCCGGGCCGCCTGCGGGAGCACCCGCGCGTCGTCCTGGACCCGGTGCAACCCGGTCGGGTCGCTCTGGTGCATCACCGTTGACACTTACCCTCCATCGCTCGCTTGACCGCAAATCGTCCGGCATGGCGATATTGCAGCCGGATGATCTTCACGTATTCTGGCATATATGAGCATCGAGACGTCGATCGCGGCAGGCATCCGCGAGCCCGCCGGCCAGCCCTATCCGTACACCCGCACGGAGCTGGTCGAACCGGACTGGACCCGCTTCCCGGGTTGGAAGGACGTCACCGCCGAGGACTGGGCGTCGGTGCAGTGGCAGCGGGCGCACTGCGTCAAGAACCTCAAGCAGCTCCGTGAGCTGCTCGGCGACCTCGTCGACGAGCGCTTCTACGCCGACCTCGAGCGTGACCAGGCCGAGCGGGCGACGATGTCGATGCTGGTGCCGCCGCAGATGCTCAACACGATGGTCCCGCACGTCCAGCCCTCCGGCCCGGGATCGTTGACCGACGCGTTCTACGCCGACCCGATCCGGCACTACATGCTGCCCGTCTTCTCCGACCGGCGCACGGACTGGCCGTCGCACCCGCACGCCACCCGCGACTCGCTCCACGAGCACGACATGTGGGTCGCCGAGGGGCTGACCCACCGCTACCCGACCAAGGTGCTCGCCGAGCTGCTCCCGACCTGTCCGCAGTACTGCGGTCACTGCACGCGGATGGACCTGGTCGGCAACTCGACCCCCACCGTGGAGAAGCTCAAGTTCGTCGCCAAGCCGAACGACCGCCTCTCCGACATGCTCGACTACCTGCGCCGTACGCCGAGCGTCCGCGACGTCGTCGTGTCCGGCGGCGATGTCGCCAACATGCCGTGGCCGCGCCTCGAGTCGTTCCTCGACTCCCTGCTCGAGATCGACAACATCCGCGACATCCGGCTCGCGACCAAGGCCTTGATCGGGCTGCCGCAGCACTGGGCCCAGCCGGACGTCGTCGACGGGGTCGGTCGGGTGGCCGCCACCGCTCGCCGCCGCGGGGTGTCGCTCGCGATCCACACCCACGCCAACCACGCGCAGTCGATCACGCCGGCCGTGGCCGACGCGGCCGCGCTGCTGCTCGACGCCGGTGTCCGCGACGTCCGCAACCAGGGCGTCATCCTCAACGGCGTCAACGCCGACCCGCACGCCCTGCTCGACCTGTGCTTCGCGCTGCTCGACGGCGCCCGGATCATGCCCTACTACTTCTACATGTGCGACCTGATCCCCTACAGCGAGCACTGGCGGATCTCGGTCGCGCAGGCGCAGTACCTCCAGCACCAGATCATGGGCTACCTGCCCGGCTTCGCCACGCCGCGGATCGTCTGCGACGTGCCGTTCGTCGGCAAGCGGTGGGTGCACCAGATCGCCGAGTACGACGTCGAGCGCGGCATCAGCCACTGGACGAAGAACTACCTCACCTCGATCGAGGCCGGTCACCCCGAGGCGCTCGAGCGCACCTACGAGTACTACGACCCGATCCACACCCTCCCGGCCAGCGGGCAGGCGTGGTGGTCGCGGCACGCCGACCTCGACGAGTCGGCCCTGCGCGCGGCCGAGGTGGCCGAGGCGTCACGGCGTACGGCGGCGCTGCAGGCCCATTGAGGGCGGTCAGCCGGTGACGGGCCGGTTCTCGTAGTACGTCGACAGCACGATCGTCGTCCGGGTGGACACGTTCGCGGCGGCTCGGATCCGGGCGAGGAGCTCCTCGAGCTCGGACGGTGAGTGCGAGCGCACCTTGACGATGTAGGACTCCTCGCCGGCGACCGACCAGCAGGACTCGATCTCGGGCAGGTCCTCGAGCCGCTCGGGGCAGTCGTCGGGCTGGGACGGGTCGATGGGGCGGATCGCGATGAACGCGGTGAGCGGCAGCCCGACCTCCGCGTGGTTGACGGTCGCGCCGTAGCCGAGGATCAGGCGCCGCTGCTCCAGCCGCTTCACCCGCTGGTGCACGGCGGAGGTCGAGAGCCCGGTCGCCTTGCCGAGGTCGGTGTAGGACATCCGGCCGTCCTTGGCCAGGAGTTCCAGGATCTGGCGATCGATGGCCTCGACGGCGGAGGAACTGCTGTTCGGGCTCACGATCGCCACCTTAGGGCATCTCAACGCGCCCGGGCTCTACGATCGGGACCGATGGACACCTCTCCTGCGCCCGGGCGCCTCATGCTCCTCGACACCGCCTCGATGTACTTCCGGGCCTTCTTCGGAGCCCCCGAAGTCCTCGCCGCCGACGGCACCAACGTGAACGCCGTCCGCGGCATGGTCGGCTACCTCGCCTACCTCGTCGAGCAGTACCGGCCCACCCACCTGGCGTGCTGCTGGGACGAGGACTGGCGTCCGGAGTGGCGGGTCGAGCTGCTGCCGACCTACAAGGCCCACCGCGTCGTCGTACCCGTGGCCGGCGCGCCCGACGTCGAAGAGGTCCCCGACCCGCTCGAGGCGCAGGTGCCGATCATCCGCGAGGTCCTGGACGCGTTCGGCATCGCGGTCGTGGGCGCACCCGGCTACGAGGCCGACGACGTCATCGGGACGCTGGCGACGGGCGCCGGGCAGGCTGTCGACGTGGTCACCGGCGACCGCGACCTCTTCCAGCTGGTCGACGACGCGGCCGACGTGCGGGTCCTCTACATCGGCAAGGGCGTCAGCAAGCACGAGCGGGTCGACGAGTCGTGGATCGTCGAGAAGTACGGCGTGAGCGCCCGCCAGTACGCCGACTTCGCCACCCTGCGGGGTGACGCCTCCGACGGCCTGCCGGGCGTCAAGGGCGTGGGCGAGAAGACGGCGGCGACCCTGCTCCAGCGCTTCGGCGACCTCGACGGGATCGTGGCCGCTGCCGCCGACCCGGACAGCGACCTGGCACCCGGGCCCCGGCTCAAGATCAAGGAAGCGGCCGACTACCTGTCCGTCGCTCCAACGGTGGTCGCCGTCGCCCGCGACCTCGACCTCCCCCGCGGTGACGCGCTCGCGCTACCGGCTGCGCCCGCCGACCCCGAGGGGCTGGCCGCCCTTGCCGAACGGTGGTCGCTCGGCAGTCCGGTGGAGCGGCTGGTCGGTGTGCTCGAGAATCGGTAGCCGCGATTTAACGCGGGCGGCTGGCAATTCGAACGGTCGCTCTCTACCTTCCGACCATGCACCTGACCCCAGCCGACACCGAGAAGCTGCTGCTCGCTGTCGCCGGGATGGTTGCGCGTGACCGGCGCGACCGCGGCATCCGGCTGAACTACCCCGAGACCGTCGCCCTGCTGAGCTGCTGGGTCATCGAGGAGGCGCGGGCAGGGGCGACCGTCGTCGACCTCATGACGCGCGGGCGCGAGGTCCTCGCCCGCGACGAGGTGATGGCGGGCGTCGCGGAGATGCTCGCCGACGTCCAGGTCGAGGCGACCTTCCCCGACGGGCGCAAGCTCGTCACCCTCCACCACCCGATCGCCTAGGAGGCCGTCATGGCACTCACCACGTCCGGACCCGGGGCGATCCGCACCGCCGACGGCACGATCGTGCTCAACGCCGACCGCAGCGACGACGAGCGCCGACGACTGGTCATCACCAACACCGGCGACCGGCCGATCCAGATCGGGTCCCACATCCACCTGGCCGAGGTCAACGCGGCGCTGTCGTTCGACCGCGCCGCCGCCGACGGCTTCCGGCTCGACGTCCCGTCCGGCACGTCGCGGCGGTTCGAGCCCGGGGCCTCGCAGGAGGTCGACGTCGTCGCGCTGCGGGGGCGTCGGGTCGTCCCGGGCATCCAGGTGAAGCCGGAGGACCTCCGTGGTTGAGATCAGCCGGGCGTCGTACGCCGCCCTCTACGGTCCGACCGTCGGCGACCAGGTGCGGCTCGGCGACACCGACCTGTGGATCGAGGTCACCGAGGACCGGACCGTCGGCGGCGAGGAGGCGGTGTTCGGAGGCGGCAAGTCGATCCGGGAGTCGATGGCCCAGTCGACCGCCTCGTCCGACGACGGTGCGCTCGACACCGTGATCACCAACGCCGTGGTGCTGGACCACTGGGGTGTGGTGCGCGCCGATGTCGGCATCCGGGACGGCCGGATCGTCGGCCTCGGCCGGGCCGGCAACCCGGACATCGCCGACGGGGTGCATCCCGGCCTGGTGATCGGGCCGGGCACCGACGTGGTCTCCGGCGAGGGCAAGATCCTCACGGCCGGCGCGATCGACGTCCACGTCCACCTCCTCTCCCGCTCGCAGGTCGTCGAGGCACTCGCCACCGGCACCACGACCGTCGGAGGCGGGGGCACCGGGCCGTCGGAGGGTTCCAAGGCCACCACGGTCACGCCCGGCAGGTGGCACCTCACCGCGGTACACCGCGCGCTCGACGACCTGCCCGTCAACGTGCTCCTGATGGGCAAGGGCAACACCGTGAGCGCAGCCGGCCTGGCCGAGCAGGCCCTCGCAGGTGCGGCGGCCTACAAGGTGCACGAGGACTGGGGCGCGACGCCGGCTGCGATCGACGCGGCGCTGCGCGCGGCCGACGAGTTCGGGCTCCAGGTCGCCCTCCACTCGGACAGCCTCAACGAGGCCGGCTACGTCGAGTCGACCATCGGCGCGATCGGCGGCCGCGGCATCCACGCGTTCCACGCCGAAGGCGCCGGGGGCGGTCACGCGCCGGACATCCTCACCATCGCCTCGCTCGCCCACGTGCTTCCCGGCTCGACCAACCCCACGCTTCCCCACACCGTCAACACCGTCGCCGAGCACCTCGACATGCTCATGGTCTGCCACCACCTCAGCCCGCAGGTGCCGGAGGACCTCGCGTTCGCGGAGTCCCGGATCCGCGCGACGACGATCGCTGCCGAGGACGTCCTGCACGATCTCGGCGCGCTCTCGATCACGTCGTCGGACGCGCAGGCGATGGGCCGCATCGGTGAGGTGGTGTGCCGCACCTGGCAGGTCGCGCACGTGATGAAGGAGCGGTACGGCGGGCACGCCGACCTCGGCTCCGGGCCGGCCGACAACCTCCGCGCCATGCGCTACGTCGCGAAGTACACGATCAACCCGGCCATCGCGCACGGCATCGACCACGAGGTCGGCTC
Source organism: Nocardioides pelophilus (assembly GCF_014180685.1). GTDB lineage: Bacteria > Actinomycetota > Actinomycetes > Propionibacteriales > Nocardioidaceae > Nocardioides > Nocardioides pelophilus. Next base: position 68,903 of record NZ_JACEHF010000005.1, read on the forward strand.
GGTGGAGGTGGGCAAGCTGGCCGACCTCGTGCTGTGGGACCCGCGCTTCTTCGGGATCCGCCCGTCGGTCGTGCTGAAGGGCGGCGCCCTGGTCTGGGGAGCTCTCGGCGACCCCAACGCCTCCATCCCGACCCCGCAACCCGTCCTGATGCGACCGACCCTGGTGGCCGACGGCAGCCCCTACGCGGTGTCCTTCGTCGCGCAGGCGGCTCTCGACGACGGCCTCGCAGAACGACTGGGTCTCCGGCGCCGGCTGGCGCCGGTGGCCCCGACCCGTGCCGTCACCAAGGCCTCCATGGTCAACAACACCGCGCTCCCCCGGATCGACATCGATCCCGAGACGTTCGAGATCGACATCGACGGCGAGCGCGTCACGCCGGCCCCGGCCACTGTCCTCCCCCTCGCCCAGCTCTACGCGATGTTCTGATGCACCACGAGCTGCTGGTCATGCTGCTGGCGGACAGCCGCCTGCCGGTGGCGGGCCACACCCAGTCCGGCACCGTGGAGGCCGCGCTCGCGCACGGGCTGACCACCCACGACGTGCCGGCGTACCTGCAGACCCGGCTGCGCAGCGTCACGCTGGTCGAGGCGGGCACCGCGGTGGTCGCCCGCCACGTCACCCGGGCCGGCGGCCGTCCTGACGACGTCGACCGGGCGTGGGCGGCCCGGACGCCCAGCCCCGCGCTCCGCCAGGCGTCGCGGGGCCAGGGCCGCGCCCTCAAGCACCTGGCCGGGAAGCTCTGGCCCGAGGCGCTGGTGCCGCTCGTCGGGCTGGCGGCCCCGTCGCGGGCCACCGTCCTCGGCACGGTGGCCGGCCACCTCGGTCTCGGTCCGGGCTCACTCGCGCGACTGATCGGGTACGACGACGTGCAGACGGTGTGCTCCGCGGTGCTCAAGCTCGCGCCGCTCGACCCGGCTGTCGCGTCCGGGTGGGTCGCCGCGGCCCTGCCCGAGGTCGCGGCCCTGGCAGACCAGGTCGCCGACCTCACGGTGCCGGACCGGATCCCCGCGGTCGGGTGTCCCCAGATCGAGGTGTGGGCAGAGGCTCACGCCGTCACCAGCAGGAGGCTGTTCCGTGCCTGATCACTCCCCCGACAGCCACACCGCCGCCCCGTCTGCCGCACCGTCTGCCGCACCGTCTGCCGCACCGTCTGCCTCACCGTCCGGGCGGCCGCTGCGCGTCGGCGTCTGCGGCCCGGTCGGCACCGGCAAGAGCTCGATCATCGCGACCCTCTGCCGCGAGCTGGCGCCGACCCTGGAGCTCGCGGTGGTGACCAACGACATCTACACCGACGAGGACGCCCGGTTCCTCCGTTCGGCCGGGGTGCTCGACGCCCAGCGGATCCGGGCGGTCGAGACGGGCGCCTGCCCGCACACCGCCATCCGGGACGACATCACCGCGAACCTGCTGACCGTCGAGGAGCTGGAGGAGGAGTACCCCGCGCTCGACCTGGTGCTGGTCGAGTCCGGTGGCGACAACCTCACCGCGACGTTCTCCCCGGCGCTGGTCGACGCCCAGATCTTCGTCCTCGACGTCGCCGGAGGCGGCGACGTCGCGCGCAAGGGAGGACCGGGGATCGAGCGGGCGGACCTGCTGGTGGTGAACAAGACCGACCTCGCGCCGTACGTCGGCGTCGATGTCGCGCGGATGATCTCCGACGCGTCCGCGGTCCGGTCGACCCGCCCGGTGATCGGGCTGTCGCGGACCGACCGGGCGAGCATCGCCGACCTCCTGGCCTGGGTGAGCACCACCCTCGACAGGCACCGGTCCGGCGTGCTCGTGCCGCAGGACCCGGGGCCGATGGCACGCCATGTCCATGCTCACCAGCACTGAACGGGTAGGGCGCACCCGGATCCGGGTGGCGGCCGACCCGGACGGCGGCCGGTGCCAGGTCCGCACCGCGACGACCGCGTCGGATCCGACGGTCGCGATGCTGCGACCGGTGGTGGTCCACCACGATGCGGCCGCGGCCCGGGTCAGCCTGGTGCCCGAGGGAGCGCTGCTCCTCGCCGGCGACGCGATCGAGATCGACATCGCCGTCGACCGGGGCGCGCGGTTGGACCTCGTCGAACCCGGCGGCACCGTCGCCTTCGACATGCGCGGCGCGCGGGCGCGCTGGGACGTGCGGATCCGGGTCGGAGCGGGTGCCGTGCTCACCTGGGCGGGCGAGCCGTTCGTCGTCGCCCAGGGAGCAGACGTCTCGCGCCGACTCGAGGCGCGGCTCGACGCCGGCGCGACGCTCGCCCTCAGCGAGACCCTCGTCCTCGGACGCCATGGCGAGCGCGCCGGTCGGCTGCGGCAGTCGACGGTAGTGACCGTTGCCGGACTCCCGCTCCTCGTCGAGGACCTGCCGCTCGACGTCACCACCGTCCCGGGCCTGCTGGGGGGCAACCGGGGGCTCAGCTCGGTGCTCCTGGCCGGGCAGGAGGTCGCCGAACCCTCTGCGCCCGCCTCGCACCGCTACGACCTGGACGCCGGCGGCCACCTGTGGCGCCGGATGGGCGCCGAGGTCCACGAGTCGACGCTCGCCGACGTCTGGGGCACGGTCAGGCAGACGGTGGGGTGACGGCTGCGCCGGACGGGGTCACTCGGTCGACACGATGCCGCGCCGCAGCAGGTCGATCGCGGCCCGCGCCGTCCGGCGCACCGGGCGGTCACCGGCAGCGTCGGCGATCTGGCCGGCGAAGTCCACGAGCTGCTTCATCTGACGGACGAAGTCACCGGCCGTGAGGTCGGCGCGGGTCAGCACCTCGTCGAGGGCGTCGCCCTCCGCCCACCGGTACGCCGTCCACGCGAAACCCGCGTCGGGCGGCCGGAGGAACGCGAGCTTGTGGTCCTTCTCCAGTCGCTCGAGCTCGCCCCACAACCGCTGCATCGCCTCGATCGTGGCCGAGACCGCGCCGCCGGGCACCCGCGGCGGCGCCTCGTCGGGACGTCGCGCCTCGTAGACGAGCACCGACAGCACGGCGGCGAGCTGGGACGGGGAGAGGTCGTCCCACATGCCTTCGCGGAGCGCCTCCGCGGCCACCAGGTCGAGGTCGGAGTAGATCCGCATGAGGCCGCGGCCGCGGTCGGTGACCCGGTCCCCGTCGAGGTAGCGCAGGGCGTCGAGGACCTCGCACACCCGGTCGAACTCGCGCGCGACGGTGTTCGTACGACGCTCGACCCGCCGGGCAAGGGTCTCGGTGTCCCGCTGCAGCTTGAAGTAGCGCTCGGTCCAACGGGCGTGGTCCTCCCGCTCGTCGCAGCCGTGGCAGGGGTGCGACCGCATCCGGGCGCGCAGCGCGTCGACCTCGCGGGCGACCGCGGGGTCCGACGGCGACTTGTCGAGCTTGCCCGGACGGGTCACCGACAGCGGAAGGTCGGCGACCGCCTGCCGCACCGACTCGGCGACCTGCTTGCGCATCTGCGGGTTGCGCGGCTCGAACTTCTTGGGCAACCGGATCCGGCCGACCGGCTCGACCGGCACCGGGAAGTCGATCATCGCCAGCCGTTTGGCCTGCCGTCCCATCGTCACCACCAACGGGCGGTGCCCGTGCTCGGACAGCCCCGGGTCGACGACGACGGCCGGTCCGGAGAACCGTCCGACCGGCACCACGATCACGTCGCCGGCCCGCAGCTTCTCGAGCGACGCCTCGGCCTCGCCGCGGCGGTCGGCGCGGCGCCCCTTGCTGGCTTCCTTCTCCAGCGCACTGATCTGCTGCCGGATCCCGGCGTACTCCATGAAGTCGCCGAGGTGGCACTTGGCGGCCTCGGTGTACCCGTCGAGCGCGTCCTCGGCCTTGCGCAGCTGCCGGGCGAGACCGACCACCGCACGGTCCGCCTGGAACTGGGCGAACGACTGCTCGAGCAGCTCCCGGGAGCGGTGCCGCCCGTACTGGTGCACCAGGTTGACGGCCATGTTGTACGACGGCCGGAACGACGACCGCAGCGGGTAGGTACGCGTCGACGCCAGACCCGCCAGCTCCCGCGGGTTCATTCCCGGCTGCCACAGCACGACCGCGTGGCCCTCGATGTCGAGGCCACGACGACCGGCGCGGCCGGTGAGCTGGGTGTACTCCCCCGGCGTGATGTCGGCGTGCGTCTCGCCGTTCCACTTCGTCAGCTTCTCGAGCACGACGGTGCGCGCCGGCATGTTGATGCCGAGCGCGAGGGTCTCGGTGGCGAACACCACCTTCACCAGGCCGCGCAGGTAGAGCGCCTCGACGCACGCCTTGAACGCGGGCAGCATCCCGGCGTGGTGGGCGGCAACGCCACGGCTCAGGCCGTCGAGGAAGTCGTGGTAGCCCAGCACCTCGAGATCGGCGCCCGGCAGCTCGCCGACGGTCTGCTCGACGAACGAGATCACCTGGTCGCGCTCGTCGGCCGTCGTCAGCCGCAGGTTCGCGTCGAGACACTGCTGCACCGCGGCATCGCACGCGGCGCGGCTGAAGATGAAGACGATCGCGGGCAGCAGCAGCTCCCGCTCGAGCCGGTCGATCACGTCGACCCGGCCGGGGATCCACACCCGGCGCCCGTTGCCGACGCTGCGCGGGTTCTTCGACGAGCCCGGGTTGCCCTTGCGGGGCGACCGGCGGTCGCGCATCAGCCGGGTGCTCGCCCAGTCGTCGCGGGCGATCCGCATCAGCTCGTCGTTGACCGGCGCTCCTTCGCGCACGAACCCGGCGGACGCGTCGACGTCGGAGGACGCGAACAGGTCGAGCAGCCGCCGCCCGACCATCACGTGCTGGTAGAGCGGCACCGGGCGGCGCTCGGCCACGATGGTGCGGGTCTCGCCGCGCACCGTCTCGAGCCACTCGCCGAACTCCTCGGCGTTCGACACCGTCGCGGAGAGCGATGCCACCGTCACCGACTCCGGCAGGTGGATGATCACCTCTTCCCACACCGCGCCGCGCGCCCGGTCGGCGAGGTAGTGCACCTCGTCCATGACCACGAAGCCGAGCCCGATCAGGGTCCGCGAGCCGGCGTACAGCATGTTGCGGAGCACCTCGGTGGTCATCACCACCACCGGGGCCTCGCCGTTGACGGAGATGTCGCCGGTCAGCAGGCCGACCCGCTCGGGGCCGTAGCGGGCGACGAGGTCGTGGTACTTCTGGTTGGACAGCGCCTTGATCGGCGTCGTGTAGAAGCACTTGCGACCGGTCTCGATGGCCAGGTGGACGGCGAACTCACCCACCAACGTCTTGCCGGCGCCGGTCGGGGCCGCGACGAGCACCCCGTGACCGGCCTCCAGCGCGCGGCACCCCTCGACCTGGAACTCGTCGAGCTCGAACGGGTACGACGCCGCGAACTCCTCGACGGCACTGAACTCCTGGCGGGTCATGCCAGCACCTGCAGCGCGCCGGGCACGCACTCGACCGTGAGGGGCAGCGCGCCGAACCGCTCGCCGTCGGCGTAGCCGACGATGCCGGGGCACGCCACGGTGACCCGTCGGGCCCGGTGCCGTGAGAACTGCGGGTGGTGCACGTGGGTGCCGCGGAAGAGCTTCGGGTAGGTGCGGATCAGCTCGGGCTTGCTCATCGGACCGATGACCACCACGTCGAGCAGCCCGTCGTCCAGGCTCGCGCCCTCGGCGATCCGCAGGCCTCCGCCGAACGACGGACCGTTGGCGACAGCGACCAGCATCGCCCGGAGCTGGAGGTGCTCACCGTCGAGGTCGATCTCGTAGTGGAGCGGCTCGAAGGTCCGCAGCTCGGCGATGGTCGCGAGGTTGTAGCGCATCTGTCCCCGCGGCCAGGTCATCTTGTTGGCCCGCTCGTTGACGACCGCGTCGAACCCGGCGGCGAGCACGGCCACGAACCACCGGTCCCCCGACCTGGCCAGGTCGATCCGGCGCGGCTCCCACGCCAGCACCCGGGCCACGGCGGCTGCCGGGTCGCGC